>CAIVTJ010000348.1 GCA_903908825.1 uncultured Pseudomonadota bacterium
CACATGCTGGCACAGAATGCTGCCGTCACTGACCCGGTGCGCAATGTTCTCAATCCGTCGCGGCCCAGGGCTGTTTTTGGCGCGACATCATCGACACGTCCATCCCGCCGTACTTGGCCCGCCACTTGTAAAACGTGGCAGAACTGACGCCGGCCTCACGGCACAGCGCAGGCACCGCCTCACCAGCCTCGGCTCGCTTGATGTAACCAACAATCTGACTGTCGCTGAACTTGGACTTCTTCATGGGAATCTCCTCGGTAAACATTACGAGAAAATTCCACTTCTGACCTCAGCTAGTTTTCGGGGGGATTACCGATTTTTGCCGATTTTTTCTGGAGATCTGCCTCGACCAGGTGCGCTATATGCGCCAACTGCTCGATCCGTCCGAGCTTCAGCGTCGCATGGAGCTCTACGTGCGTGATGAAGAAAGCGCGGACTTGCTGCCCAAGCGCAGCTATGCGGTGCTGCGTGAGGCCTTGCTCGCAGGCGAACTGGAGCGCGGCCGCGTGCCCGCGTTAATAGACACCAGCGAGCGCACAGCGCGTCGCGTGGTGTCTGGGCTGCTCGAAAAACGCCTGCTGGTCTCTGACTCGCACAAAGCGCCGCTGCGCCTGGCGTTCCCTGTCGATGTCGTCGAGCGCTGGTTCCCGAAGCTTTATCCGCCGAGTTAATCAGGCGATCCGCGCATTACACTGGTGGCGCCCCTGCCCACCCGGTACTGCCTCATGCGTTCGATTCCGTTGCTGATCCTCGCCCTGTTGCTGGCCGCTTGCGGCAGCGCACCGCGCAAGCCCGAGCCGCCCGTCGCGCAGCAGCCGGTGGTCACTGCGCCTGTTACGCCGCCCGTCGTCGTGCCGCAACCTGCCACGCCACCACCTCCACCCCCGCGTCCCATCGTCATCCCGCCGCCTCGGATCGCGCTGGTGCTCGGCGGTGGTGCGGCGCGTGGCTTTGCACATGTGGGCGTCATCAAGATGCTCGAATCACAAGGTTTCGCGCCCGATCTGATCGTCGGCACCAGTGCGGGCAGCGTGGTGGGCGCGCTGTATGCGGCGGGCATCACGGGCTTTGATCTGCAGCGTCGCGCACTGGACCTAGATGAAAAGTCAGTCAGTGACTGGGCCTTGCCCAACCGCGGCTTCATCAAAGGCGAGTCGCTGCAGAAGTACATCAACGATGCGGTCAAGGGACGACCCATCGACAAGCTGGCCAAGCCCCTGGGCGTGGTGGCCACCGACCTGCACTCCGGTGAGTCTGTCGTGTTCAGGCGCGGCAACACCGGTATGGCGGTGCGCGCGTCGAGCAGCGTGCCCGGCGTGTTCCAGCCGGTGACCATAGACGGCCGCGAGTATGTGGATGGCGGACTCACCAGCCCGGTGCCGGTGCGCGCGGCCCGAGACATGGGCGCCGACATCGTCATCGCCGTCGATATCTCGCAAGAGCCGCTGCGTGCCAAGGTGCAGGGCACCATCGATGTGTTGCTGCAGACCTTCCTGATCATGGGCCGCACGATTGCCGCCCAGGAACTGCTGGGTGCCGATGTGGTGGTGTCGCCCGCCACGGCAGAGTTGGCGACAGCCAGTTTTGAGAGCCGCAACCTCGCCATCCTGGAAGGCGAGAAGGCCGCGCTGGCTGCCGTGCCGCGCATACGCGAGCGCATCGCCGCGCGCGAAGAGCGGCTGCGTAAGGCGGCGCAAGCAGCGCAGCGTTAGCCGGTGCCGACTGAGCACACGCCACTTGCCGCTGTGTTGTGGGACATGGACGGCACGTTGGTCGACACCGAAGACTATTGGATCGCACGCGAGTTTGAGATTGTCGCTGAGCACGGCAACGGTGCCTGGAGCCAAGCACACGGCCACGCGCTGGTGGGCCGTGACCTGCGTGACTCGGCGCGCTACATGGCGCTGCACGGCGATCTGCAATTACCCATCGACCACATCGTGCAGTTGCTGCTCGATGGCGTCATAGCGCGCGTGCGTCAGCGTGTGCCGTGGCGACCCGGTGCGCGCGAGTTGCTGGCAGACCTGGGCGCGGCCGGCATCCCGTGCGCGCTGGTCACCATGTCGTGGCGACGCCTGACCGATGCGCTGTTGCCTGCCTTGCCTGCCAGGTCATTTGCCACCGTGGTGACCGGTGATGATGTGAGTCAGGGCAAGCCCCACCCCGAGGCGTATCTGACAGCAGCCAGGCGGCTGGGCGTATTGCCGCAGCAGTGCATCGCTATAGAGGACTCCCCCACCGGCGCGCGTTCTGCGCATGCGGCCGGCTGCGTCACGCTGACCGTGCCGCAGTTGGTGCCCATCCCTGCAGGTGTTGGCCATTATCAGCTGGCGACGCTGCAAGGCGTGCGGGTGCAGGATTTACGGCAGATTCACGGCAGTTGTGTGCCGCAGATTGTGGGCTGAGCGGCGCTTTGTGTCTTCCAAAGTGGTACCGTAAGTTGGTACCATTGTGACGTGAAGCGTACCCACCTCAAGACACTCGAGGCGATCTTCGCCCATCCGACCAGTGCAAATATTGCGTGGAAGGACATCGAGGCCTTGTTTGTGGCACTCGGCGCTGAAGTGTCGGAACGCGAAGGCAGTCGTATTGCCGTTTGCCTATTCAGTGAAGTCCGTGTGTTTCACCGCCCACATCCCTCGCCGCAAACAGACAAGGGAGCAGTGGCGTCTGTCCGCAGGTGGCTTGATCAACATGGGGTGAGACCGTGAATCAAATGACTCTCGACGGCTATAGCGCCCGCATCGATTATGACCCTGAGACAGACCTGTTTCGGGGCGAGATACTTGGGCTCAATGGTGGTGCAGATTTTTACGGCAAGAACCCTAACGAGCTTCGGCGGGAGTTCAAACGCTCGTTAGCGGTTTTCCTGCAGGTCTGCGCAGAAAAGGGCATCGAGCCGCGTCGCAACTATTCTGGCAAGTTCAACTTGCGCATTGCGCCCGAGCTGCACGAGCGACTGGCCATTGCAGCTCAGGCCGAGGGCAAGAGCATCAATACCTTGGCTGCAGAGGCGCTGGCCCTGCGTGTTGCAGATCATTAAACTGCAGCCTTGACCTATTATCTACTGCTTAATATTCCGTAAATCTTACCGGAGCATCAACATGGGTCCTGGTCTGATCTTTGTCTTGTTCGTCGGTGCACTGCTATTTTGGATTATCAATCTCTATAACGTGCTGGTCAGTCTGCGTAACAGGGTCAAAAACCAGTTCGCGCAGATCGACGTGCAGTTCAAGCGTCGCTATGACTTGATCCCCAACCTGGTCGAGGTGGCCAAGGGCTACATGAAGCACGAGCGTGAAACGCTCGAGGCTGTCATTGCAGCGCGCAATATCGCTTCGGCTGCGGTCGGTAAAGCAGCGGCTAATCCGGCTGATGCTGCATCGGTACAGCAGTTGGCCACGGCCGATGCGGCGGTCGCCGGTGGACTGAGTCGCTTGTTTGCTTTGGCCGAGGCCTATCCAGATCTGAAAGCCAACACCAACATGCTCTCACTGCAGGAAGAACTCTCCAGCACCGAGAACAAACTGTCTTTTGCACGTCAGGCCTACAACGACGCAGTGATGGCCTACAACACCAGCACCGAGTCCTTCCCCAGCAATCTGATTGCCGGTGCGTTCGGCTTTTCCCCGTCACAGATGCTGCAAGCCACGACATCGGCGCAAGAACGCGAACCCGTCAAAGTCCAGTTCTGACGCCAATCGCCAGTCCCAGTGGACTTCTTCGCGCAGCAAGAGCGGGCACGGCAAGACAGCTTCCGGTTGCTGCTGCTGTACCTGCTGGCGCTGGCCTTCGTTATTCTGGCCGTCGATCTGGCCGTCGCCCTCACTTGGTTAATATTCTTCCAAGATAGCCGTATCCAAACAGGGCTGATGCAAGCGCTGCTGCAGGTTCCGAGCAGGGTTTATTTGACGGCGTCGATGGTCTGTGGCCTCACCATTTTGGCTGGCTCTCTGTACCGCATTCTGGAACTGGCAGAGGGCGGTGAGAAAGTCGCTCAGCTTTTGGGGGGGCGAAAAGTCGGTTCCGAAACCGCTGATAGGTACGAGCGCCGGCTGCTCAACATTGTCGAAGAAATGGCTTTGGCTGCTGGTACGCCACTACCAGCCGTTTATGTCCTCGACGGCGAAAACGACATCAATGCGTTTGCAGCAGGATGGAGTCCTCATGACGCAGCCGTGGGTGTAAGCCGCGGCGCGCTGCAGTTGCTCACGCGCGATGAGTTGCAGGGCGTATTGGCCCATGAGTTTGGTCACGTGCTTAACGGCGACATGCGCCTCAACACACTGATGGCTGGCGTGCTCAATGGCTTGCTGGTCGTTGCTTTGGCAGGTGATTGGATGGTCGACCGCACCCGCACCCGCTACCTGTTGAGTAGCGCTGCAGGCGACAGCACGTCGCGGAGCACCACGGGCGTGGTGTCTCTGGCCATTACTGTCCTGGGTCTTGCCCTTGTCTTGTTAGGCTATCTTGGCGTCTTCTTCGGCCAGTTGATTCAAGCAGCGGTATCGCGCCAGCGCGAGTTGCTGGCCGATGCATCGGCCGTGCAGTTCACGCGCAACCCCGACGGCATCGGCAGAGCCTTACGCAAAATCGGCGGCACCCGCCTGCGCGAAGGTGTGAGCCGTTCCAAAGTTACGCCGTTTTCCCACCTGTATTTCATGGGCGGAGAAGGCGGTTTCCTCTCGCGTCTGACCGCAACACACCCGCCGCTGAGGCAGCGCATTGACGCCATTTATGGTGGGCAATTAATGCCCTTCATCGATGTCGTGATCGAGCAAGAGACGCTAGATGATGCGCAGTCGCAGACTGCTGCACCAGCCGGCCAAGCTACGGGCGTCCGCAGCAGTCTAACGGCGCCGCTGCAGCAAGCGATGACCTCTACAGACAGCGCGTCCGCGCTGATCTTGGGCCTGCTGCTGGCCGAGCCCGCCACTGCTGCGCGACAGGCCCAGTTGGCGACGTTGGACAGCCAGAGGGCCGGTCTTGTCGAGCAACTGGCCAGCTCGCTCTCCCAGCGTTCGTCAGCGTCTGCGGGCAGGTTGGCGCTACTCGAGCTGGCCATGCCGACACTCAAGCAACTTGGGGCCCTACAGCGTCGGGAACTGATCGAG
>CAIVTJ010000349.1 GCA_903908825.1 uncultured Pseudomonadota bacterium
CGGCCGAAGACGAAACCACGCTGCAAGACGCGCTCGACAAAATCAAAATTCATTACGAGCCCTTGCCGTTTCACGTCGACGCGCTGCAGAGCTTGCACCCTGACAAGCCCGATGCGCGCACCGATGGCAACGTCGGTGCCACGGGCGTTAAGTTCCAGTCGCTCAAGTGGACCCGCGAAGACTTTGCCGGTGCTGAGGCCGGCAAGATGCCCATGGGCAAGCCGGCGCAGGAATGGGCCTATGGCGATGTCGATGCCACGTTTGCCAAGTGCAAACTGGTGTACGACGAAAGCTTTGTGCACGGCAGCAACTCGCACCACAGCATGGAGCCGCGCACGGCCATGGCCTATTGGCAGAACGGCAAGTGCTATCTGCATGTGTCGTCGCAGAGTGGCTCGTTCATCGTGCCGGCGCTGGCGGGCATGATCGGCATACCGCCCACAGACTTGGTCGTGGTCGCCGAATATTGCGGTGGCGGCTTCGGCTCCAAGGGTGGCGCATACCCTATTCAGGCCTTGCCGGCGCTGATGTCCAAAAAGATCAACCGCCCGGTCATGCTGCGCATCAGCCGCGCAGAAGAGTACTACCACGGCTCAGCGCGTAACGGCTTTCAAGGCCGGGTCAAGCTGGGCTTTGCCGACAACGGCAAACTGCTGGCTGCCGACATCTACATCGTGCAAGAGAACGGCGCTTACAACAGCTTCTGGGATTTCCGTAACGCCGGCGATGCGTTGTCTTTGGTGTACCAGCCCGAAGCCATGCGCTGGCGCGGTGTGCCGGTGCATGCCAATTCACCTGTGCGCAGTGCGCAGCGCGGCCCCGGCTACAACCAGTTGGTGCATATCATCGAGCCCTTGCTCGACAAGGCCGCGCGCGAACTGGGTGTCGATCGCCTCGCCATCCGCCTGCTCAACGCGCCGCAGACCGGCTCTTTGGGCGGCGCCAAGCGCACGCCGACCACCAGCTGCTATCTGAAAGATGCGCTGACGCAGGGTGCCGAGCGTTTTGACTGGGCGGCGAAGAAGCAGCTCAGCGGGCAACGCAAGGGCTCCAAGGTCATCGGCATCGGTGTGGGTCAGGCCTATCACCCGGCCGGTGCCAATGGTTTCGACGGGCTGGTGCGCATCGGTACCGACGGCAAACTGTACATCCACACCGGCGTGGGCAACCTGGGCACGTTCTCGCACTCGGGCACGTCGCGCATCGCGGCCGAGGTGCTCAAGGTCGATTGGGATGACTGCGTGGTGGTGCGCGGCGATACGCGTAAGCACTTGCCCTGGAACTTCGGCCAGTTCGGCAGCAACACCTCATTCACCATGGCGCGCACCAACTTTGTGGCCGCCACCGATGCTGTCCACAAACTGTGCGAGATCGCCGCACGGCAGTTCGGCGGTACAGCCGATGCCTATGAAGTTGACGGCAAGCGGGTCTATCGCAAGGGCAGCCCAGGTACCGGCATGACTTATGCGCAGGCGGCGCAGCGGGCCATCGCCCTGGGCGGCAAGTTCGATGGCCACGAACTGCCTGCCGACATCAACCCGATGACGCGCGTGTCCGCCACAGCGTTGGCTGGTAGCGGTCTGATCGGCGTGGCCAAGGACACGCTGCCTGTGGGTGGCGAAACCGCGGCCTTTGCCGCAGCCTTCATTCAGATCGAACTCGACCTGGAAACCGGCAAGTACCGCATCCTCGATTATCTGGGTGTGGCCGATTGCGGCACAGTCATCCATCCGGCGGGTCTCAGCACGCAAATCAAGAGCGGTGCCATTCAGGGCTTCGGTGTGGCCGGACTTGAGCGCATCGTCTATGACCCGCAAAACGGCTTGCCGGCCAGCGTGGGCTTTTATCAAGCTAAGCCGCCGACCTATGGTGACATCGGCCTGAACATGAAAACCGGCGCAGTTGACCGTCCCGATGCCACCAGCCCGCTGGGTACCAAGGGCGTCGGCGAGCCGCTGCTGGGTTGTGCGGCGTCGGCCTTGTTGTGCGCCATCTCCGATGCACTGGGCGGCCATGTGTTCAACCGCACACCGGTCGTTGCCGACATGATCCTCAACCACACTTCGGGGCGGCCGCAATCGCACGGCCCCTTGCAGTCCAACTGCCAATAAAAGGAGGTCGAAATGTCTAAAGACATGATGCCGCATTTCGATCTGTATCAGCCCGACACCATCGAGGCCGCGGTCGATTTGGCGACGCGCCTGGGCGGCGACGGCTGGTTGCTGGGTGCCGGCCAGGACAGCTATGACTGGCTGAAGAACCGCACCAAACGCACCTCGGCGGTCATCGAACTGACCGGCATTGCCACGCTTAAGGGTGTGCGCGAACTCGACGGCGGACTTGAGATCGGTGCGCTGACCACGCTCACCGAGATCGAGAACGATCCGCTGGTGCGCGAGCGCTTTGGCTTGCTGTCCAAGGCGGCCGGTCGCGTGGCCAGTCCGCAGATCCGCAACGTCGGCACGCTCGGTGGCAACCTGTGCCAGGACACCCGCTGCTGGTACTACCGCTATGGGGTCGACTGCTACCGCGCCGGCGGCAACATGTGCTACGCCGACACGCCCGAGGGCCAGAACCGCGAGCACGCCATCTTCGGTGCCAGCCGCTGCGTGGCGGTCACACCCTCAGACACGGCCAACGCCATCGTCGCACTCGAGGGCAGCATGGTCATCCGTCATGCCGGCGGTGAACGTGTGGTGCCGGCGGCCGAGTTCTTCGTCGGGCCTGCCGTCAATATCCGTCGCATGACGGTGCTGGAGCCCGGCGAGATCCTGGTCGCCGTGCGCATACCGGCCAAGTGGGCGGGCGCCACGTTCTACTTTGAAAAGGTCGCCGACCGTGCAGCCTGGGACTTTGCCCTGCTGAGCATCGCGGCGGCGTTCCGTTTTGACGGTGATCGCATCAGCGACGCGAGTCTGGTGTGCGGTGCTGTCGAGTGTGTGCCGCACAGGCTCACCGCTGTCCAGGCGGCCCTGCGGGGCAGCCTGCGCAATGACGAGACGTCAGACCGTGTCGCCAAACTGGCGGTCGAGGGTGCGCGACCGTTGAACTTCAACCACTTCAAGATACCGCTGATGGAAAACCTGGTCCGTCGCGCTATCAGGGATGCATGAAGCCATGGATATTCTTCGTTACGGCCATGATGCCTACGGTAAGAAGCTCATCGATGGTCTGTCCTGGGATCTGCTGCCCGTCGCCTTCTGGGCCGGCGTGGCGGTGATCGTCATCCATCTGGTCTATCGCGCCCTGAGCCGTCGGGCCAGTGGCAAGGGCGGGAAGTAAAGCCATGAACACCCCCGATTCGGTGACTGTCCAACGCCATGCCGGCATCGACCGTCTGTTTCACTGGCTGACCGCCCTGACCATGATGGTGTTGATGGGCACCAGTCTGTTGCCCATCCTCGGTGTGCGCTTTGCCTGGTTGCGCTGGCACTGGATGGCAGGCGTGCTGCTGACGGTGGTCATCGTGTTGCACATCCTGCGGGCGCTGTTTGTCCAGAGCCCGCGCGCCATGCGGCTGCGTCGCGCC
>CAIVTJ010000350.1 GCA_903908825.1 uncultured Pseudomonadota bacterium
GCCGATCGCGGTCAGAAAGACCTCGATGAGGCGCAGGCCCGTGCCAACGATGTCATCCGCGAGGCGCGTGAGCGCGCCAACCAGATCATCGAACAGGCCTCACGCCGCTCGATTGAAATGGTCGAGTCGGCCAAGCAGGCCGCGCTGCAGGAAGGCGAGCGTCTGGTCGCCGCAGCGCACCAGCAGATCGAGCTGGACACAGCCCGTGCCCGCGAGACGCTGCGCCGCGACGTCGCCCGCTTGACGGTCGCTTCGGCTTCCAAGCTCATCGGTCGCGAGATCGATGCGGCCAAGCACGCCGACATCCTCAACCAGCTCGCCACCGAGATCTGATCGCACGCCATGGCAGACAGACTCACCATTGCCCGGCCTTACGCCAAAGCGGCGTTTGCCACGGCCAGCCGCGGCGCGACGCTGCCGGCCTGGTCCAGCCTGTTGTCGGCGGCGGCACTGGCCGTCAGTGACGAGCGCATCAAATCGCTGATCGGCAGCCCGCGCATCACCGGCGAACAGCTCGCGGGCTTGCTGTGCGACGTGGCCGGTGGTGCGTCGCTGGACGACAACGGCCGTCGCTTCATGAGCCTGTTGGCTGAGAACAAGCGCCTGGCTTATCTGCCCGAGATCGCGCGCGTGTTCGATGCCCTCAAAGATGAGGCCGAAGGCGTGGTCGATGTCACGGTCACTTCGGCAGCCACCATGGCTGAGGCCGAGCAGGCCAAGCTCGTGGCAGCCCTCGAACAGCGTTTTGGACGCCGCGTGCGTCTGCAGACTGCGGTCGATGCAAGCTTGCTGGGTGGCGCCGTGGTGCGCGCCGGCGACTTGGTCATCGACGGCTCCCTCCAATCGCGACTCGCACGCTTGGCGTACGAGCTGACCGCCTAAGAATTTAAGAGGACTCCAACACATGTCTATCAAGGCATCGGAAATCAGCGACCTGATCGGTCAGCGGATCGAAAACTTCGCCGGCGCGACCGAAGACCGCAACGTCGGCAGTGTCGTGTCGGTGACCGACGGCATCGTGCGCGTCCACGGCTTGGCCGATGCGCGCTACGGCGAAATGCTCGAGTTCCCCGGCAACATCTTCGGCCTGGCACTGAACCTCGAGCAGGACTCGGTCGGCGCTGTGGTGCTGGGCGAGTACAAAGGCATCAGCGAAGGCGACACGGTGCGCACCACCGGTCGCATCCTCGAAGTGCCGGTGGGTCCTGAACTGCTGGGCCGCGTCGTCGACGCGCTGGGCAACCCCATCGACGGCAAGGGCCCGCTCAATGCCAAGGCCACCGCGCCCATCGAGCGCGTGGCGCCGGGCGTTATCTATCGCAAGAGCGTCAGCCAGCCGGTACAAACCGGCTACAAGGCCGTCGACTCCATGGTGCCGATCGGCCGCGGTCAGCGCGAACTGATCATCGGTGACCGCCAGACCGGCAAGACCGCCATGGCCATCGACACCATCATCAATCAGAAGACGTCCGGCATTAAGTGCGTGTACGTCGCCATCGGCCAGAAGCAGTCGACCATCGCCAACGTGGTGCGCAAGCTCGAAGAGCACGGCGCCATGGCGCACACCATTGTGGTGGCCGCTTCGGCTTCAACGCCCGCCGCTCTGCAATACATCTCGGCCTATGCCGGCGTGACCATGGGCGAGTACTTCATGGACAACGGCGAAGATGCGCTGATCGTCTATGACGATCTGTCCAAGCAGGCTGTGGCGTACCGCCAGATATCGCTGCTGCTGCGCCGCCCGCCGGGCCGCGAGGCTTATCCCGGCGACGTGTTCTATCTACACAGCCGTTTGCTCGAGCGCAGCGCCCGTGTCAACGAGCAATACGTTGAGATGGTCACCAATGGCCGCGTCAAGGGTAAGACCGGATCGCTGACCGGCCTGCCCATTATCGAGACGCAGGCCGGCGACGTGACCGCCTTCGTGCCGACCAACGTCATCTCGATCACCGACGGTCAGATCTTCGTCGAGTCCGACCTGTTCAACGCCGGCATCCGTCCGGCTATGAACGCCGGCATCTCGGTGTCGCGCGTCGGCGGCGCCGCACAGACCGACATCATCAAGAAGCTCGGCGGTGGCATCCGTCTGGCACTGGCCCAATACCGCGAATTGGCAGCGTTCTCGCAGTTCGCATCCGACCTCGACGAGGCCACGCGCCGCCAGCTCGAGCGCGGCCAGCGCACCACCGAAGTCATGAAGCAGAAGCAGTTCGCACCGATGTCGGTCGCCGAAATGGCGCTGTCCATCTATGCGGTCAACAACGGCTACATGGACAAGGTCGAGCTGCGCAAGGTCGTCGATTTCGAGACGGCGCTGCAGGGCTTTGCCAAGGCCAGCCATAAAGATGTGCTCGATACCATCAACGCTACCCCCAAGTTGTCCAAGGACAACGAGGCGGCGCTGAAGAAGGTCATCGAAGACTTCATCGCCACCGGCAGCTACTGAGGACTGCGGTAAGCACACATGCCCGGCACCAAGGAAATCCGCACCAAGATCGCGAGTGTTAAAAGCACTCAGAAGATCACCAAGGCCATGCAGATGGTCGCGACCAGCAAGATGCGTCGCGCCCAGGACCGCATGAAGCTGGCGCGCCCGTATGCCGACAAGATCCGCAGCGTCATCGGCAACCTCAGCCTGGCCAACCCCGACTACCGCCATCCGTTCATGGCCAGTCGCGAAGTACGCAACGTCGGCGTCATCGTCATCTCGACCGATCGCGGTCTGGCCGGTGGCCTTAACGCCAACCTGTTCAAGCAGGCGCTGCTGCTGTTCAAAGAATGGCAGGGCCAGAACGTGCCAGTGCACCTGTGCCTGATCGGCAGCAAGGGCACGGCCTTCTTCCGCCGCCTCGGCCTGCCTATTCTGGCCAGTGTCTCGGGCATGGGCGACAAGCCGCATGTCGCCGACCTGATCGGCACGGTCAAGGTCATGCTCGATGCCTATCGCGAAGGTCGTATCGACCGGCTCTATCTGGTGCACGCGCAGTTCGTCAACACCATGACTCAGAAGCCCAACGTTGAGCAGTTGCTACCGGTGGTGGCGCAGCCTGCAGCGCAACTTCCCGATCACTGGGACTACCTGTACGAGCCTTCAGCGGCCGACATACTCGACGGCCTGCTCATGCGCTACGTCGAATCGCAGGTCTATCGCGGTGCGGTCGAAAACGTCGCTTCCGAGATGGCCGCGCGCATGGTGGCCATGAAGGCGGCCACCGACAACGCAGGCAAGCTTATCGGCGACCTGCAACTCGTCTACAACAAGGCCCGCCAGGCGGCGATCACCAAAGAGCTCGCGGAAATCGTGGGCGGCGCGGCAGCGGTCTAAGCACCGCACGAATTCAGAGGAAACATCATCATGTCCACAGGCAAGATCACCCAGATCATCGGCGCCGTTATCGACGTTGCGTTCCCGCGCGAGTCCATTCCGGCGATCTACGAGGCGCTCAAGCTGCAGGATGTCGACCTGACGCTGGAAGTGCAGCAGCAGCTCGGCGACGGCGTCGTGCGCACCATCGCCATGGGCGCCTCCGAAGGCCTCAAGCGCGGCCTGCTGGTCAACGCCACCGGCAAGCCCATCAACGTGCCGGTCGGCAAGGCCACGCTGGGCCGCATCATGGACGTGCTGGGCACGCCGCAAGACAATCGCGGCCCGGTCGCCTCCGAGGGCACGCTGCCCATCCACCGTCCCGCGCCGTCTTTCGACGAGCAGGCGGGCGGCCAGGATCTGCTGGTCACCGGCATCAAGGTCATCGACCTGCTGGTGCCGTTTGCCAAGGGCGGTAAGGTCGGTCTGTTCGGCGGCGCCGGCGTCGGCAAGACCGTCAACATGCTCGAGCTCATCAATAACATCGCCAAGCAATATTCAGGCTTGTCGGTGTTCGCCGGCGTGGGTGAGCGTACCCGCGAAGGCAACGACTTCTACCACGAGATGATCGAATCGGGCGTTATCGACGCCGAGAACCTCGAGAACTCCAAGGTGGCCATGGTCTATGGCCAGATGAATGAGCCGCCGGGCAACCGTCTGCGCGTGGCGCTCACGGGTCTGACCATGGCCGAGTTCTTCCGCGACGAGAAGCAGGAAAACGGCCGCGGCCGTGACGTGCTGTTCTTCGTCGATAACATCTATCGCTACACGCTGGCCGGTACCGAAGTGTCGGCGCTGCTGGGCCGTATGCCCTCTGCAGTGGGTTACCAGCCGACGCTGGCCGAAGAAATGGGCGTGCTGCAAGAGCGCATCACCTCGACCAAGACCGGTTCGATCACGTCGATTCAGGCCGTTTACGTGCCGGCCGACGACCTCACCGACCCGTCGCCCGCGACCACATTTGCCCACTTGGACGCCACCGTCGTGCTGTCGCGGCAGATCGCTTCGCTGGGCATTTACCCGGCCGTCGACCCGCTGGACTCCAGCAGCCGTCAGCTGGACCCGCTGGTCATCGGCGACGAGCACTACAACGTCGCCCGCGGCGTGCAGGCTGTGTTGCAGCGCTACAAGGAACTGCAGGACATCATCGCCATTCTGGGCATGGACGAGCTGTCGCAAGAAGACAAGCAGACCGTGTACCGCGCCCGCAAAATCCAGCGCTTCCTGTCGCAGCCCTTCAACGTCGCCAAGGTGTTCACCGGTCAGGACGGCAAGATCGTCCCGCTGGCCGACACGATCCGCGGCTTCAAGGGCATTCTGGCCGGCGACTACGATCACCTGCCCGAGCAGGCGTTCTACATGGTCGGTGGCATCGAAGAGGCCGTCGAAAAAGCCAAGACTCTGGCTTGATTCAGGCAGCAGACTAAAGCCATGAGCAAGACCCTACAGGTCGACATCGTCAGCGCCGAAGGCGAGATCTATTCCGGTCCCGCCGAGATGGTGTTCGTGCCGGCGCGCGAAGGCGAGCTGGGCATTGCGCCGCGCCATGCGCCGTTGCTGACCCTGCTCAAGGCCGGCGAAGTCCGCGTTAAGACGGCAGACGGCGAGCAGTCGATTTACGTGGGCGGTGGCGCTCTGGAAATCCAGCCTAATCGCGTCACCATCATGGCCGACACCGCCATCCGCGCCAAAGATCTGGACGAGGCCGCGGCCCTGGCTGCCAAGCAGCGCGCAGAAGAACTGCTGGCCGGCAAGATCGACAAGCTCGAGCAGGCCGAGGCACTGGCCGAACTGGCCCGCTCCATCGCACAGCTCAAGTTGCTCGAAAAGCTGCGCAAGATCCGCGGCTGATCGCCACCAGCGACAAGGACGTGGCGGCGCTACAACGCGTCGGCCGCATTGCAGCCCGGGTGCTGCGGCGCATGCTGTCTGCGCTCGAACCCGGCATGACCACCCTCGAACTCGACCAACTGGGCCAGCGCCTGCTGGACCGCGCCGGCGCGCGCAGTGCGCCGCGCCTGGCCTATAACTTTCCGGGCGCCACCTGCATCAGCATCAACGAGCAGGCCGCTCACGGCGTGCCCGGTGCGCGGGTCATCGCGGCGGGCGATGTGGTCAATGTGGATGTGTCGGCCGAGCTCGACGGCTATTTCGGCGATACAGGCGGCACGCGTGTGGTCCCGCCGTCCAGCGCCCAAAAAGATCTGCTGTGTCACGTCGCCCGTCTGGCTTTGAGCCGTGCTTTGACCGTGGCGCGCGCCGGACAGCCACTCAACGGCATCGGTCGTGTCATCGAACAGACGGCTGTTGACCATGGGCTGCGCGTTATCGAAAACCTGGGCAGCCACGGCATCGGTCGCAAGCTGCACGAAGCGCCGGGGTTTATTGCCGGCTACTGCGACCCGGCGGAGCGTCGCCGCCTTAAGCCCGGCATGGTGATCACCATCGAGCCGTTTATCTCCACCCGCAGCCGTCGCCTGCGTACGGCTGCCGACGGATGGACGCTGCGTGGCACACCCGACAACCTCAGCGCGCAGTACGAACACACGCTCATCGTGACCCAGGGGCGGCCCATCATCTGCACCTCGCCCAACGGGTGAGACAGACGTACTAATGGGGTTGAAGAGGCCATTCCCGCAGCCCAAATGAAAAACGCTCACCGACCGTGCCGCAAACCGCGACCCAGGGATGAGCGTTGTGAGCGGGCCCGTGCCCGCCCTGCGCTAGTAGCGCGGAGGCTTATTCGCCGCCGCGACGACCCAGCTCTTGACCGTTGACGGTGCTGCTCATGAAGCTGCCGCCCGACGTGCCGTCCTTGAGCGGGTGAATCTTCATGACGACCTTGTCGCCGGGGCTCATGGACTTCTTGGTCCAGCCGCTACGCTTGAGGCCATTGGGGCTGCCGCCCTCAATGCTCCACTCGGTCATCTTGCCGTCTGGGCCGGCCACGTTGACCTGGATCCAGATGTGCGGGTTGGTCCACTGAAAGTCTTTGATGGTGCCTTCGAGCGTCTGTTCTTTGGTGTTGTCGAACATGGCGAAGGAATGGTGTGCGTAGGCGGCGCTGGCCGACAGGGCCAAGGCAGCAACAGCGACGAGAGATGAACGCTTGAACATGATTGAACTCCTAACGTGAGATTCAC
>CAIVTJ010000351.1 GCA_903908825.1 uncultured Pseudomonadota bacterium
ACGCCCTGAGCTGTGCCGCCGGTTGCCGGGTCCAGCGAGGCGATCACATGCAGGCAATCTGTGCGTGCCAAGCTTGCGCTTTCTGTGCTGGACGGATGCCCTGTCATGCTGGAGAGTTTACGTTGGGCGTTCCGTTATAGAAGCGCAATGTGTTCAAGGTGTGACATGGCGAGGCTCAATTGAAAACAAGCCGGCAATCCGGGTCTGGGGCACGAGTCCTTATCGTGGCCTTGAACCATGCACCGGAGCTGACCGGCATAGGCAAATATGTCGGTGAGATGACGGCCTATCTGGTGCAGGCAGGCTTTAAGGTCAAAGTGATCGCCGCGCCACCGTATTACCCGGCGTGGTCGGTTCAGCTGCCGTATGTGGCCTGGCGCTACCAGCGCGAAGAGCGCGATGGCGCCGTCGTGTGGCGCTGCCCGCTGTATGTCGGCAGCCGGCCCGGCGGCTTGTGGCGCATCGTGCACCTGCTGTCGTTTGCGCTGTCCTCGTTGCCGCTGATCCTGCTGCAGGGTTTGTTCTGGCGCCCGCAGGTGGTGATGGTTATCGAACCGCCGCTGGTCTGCGCGCCGGCAGCCTGTCTGGCCGCCGGTCTGGCCGGTGGCCAAGCGTGGTTGCATGTGCAGGACTTTGAAGTCGATGCAGCCTTTGACTTAGGACTACTAAAATCCCCCCGGGCACGAGCCATCGCCAGTGCATTCGAGCGCTGGTTGATGCAGCGCTTTGATGTGGTCAGCAGTATTTCGGCACGCATGGTTGAGCGACTGCACAGCAAAGGCGTTGCCGCTTCGCGCAGCCGCCTGGTTCCCAACTGGGTCGACACTTCGCTCATACAGCCCATGGATCGCCACAATGCGCTGCGCGCAGAACTGGGCATTTCGGCTGCAACGCGCGTTGCGCTGTACTCCGGCAACATGGGCGAAAAACAGGGGCTCGATCTGCTCGCCGATGTGGCTCGCGCGTTTGCGCCTGAAGAGCAGGTGCTGTTTTTGTTCTGTGGCGATGGCGTCAGCCGCGCGCGTCTGCAACAGGCCACGGCGGGAATGCCGCACGTACGCTTTTTGCCCCTGCAACCCTTGGACCGGCTCAACGAACTGCTGTGTCTGGCCGATGTGCATCTGTTGCCGCAGCGCGCTGGCGCCGAAGACCTGGTGATGCCCTCCAAACTCACGGCCATTCTGGCCAGTGGCAGACCGGTCGTGGCGACCGCAACCGCGGGCACCGAGCTGGCCCGTGCCGCGGCCGCCGGCGGCCGGGTAGTGCCTGCCGGTGATGCACAGGCCTTTACTGTAGCGCTGCGCGAACTGCTGGCCGACAGTGCGTTATGTCAACAACTGGGCGCCGGCGGACGCGAGTTTGCGCAGGCCAACTTTGATCGCGAGGCTGTATTGGGCCGCCTTGCGGATGATCTGCGACAGCTGTCAGAGAAAAACTGACACATCCGGCAGCTAAACTGCCCAACTGCCATGAACACTGACACGCCCAACGCGTTCTATCGCTTAAGCCCTATCCAGTGGCTGCTGTTTGCCGTGCTGCTGGCTGCCGTGGTCGTCGCTTTCAGTGGCACCTTCGAATATTTGTATGTGAACTGGCAGCGCGAGGAATACAGCCACGGCTTTCTGGTGCCGCTGATCAGCCTGTATCTGTGCTGGCAGCAGCGCGGCAAGCTGCGCGCACTGCCGTTTACCGGCAGCTGGGCCGGCGTGCTGCTGACCGCTGCCGGCCTCGGCCTGTACTTCTTAGGCACTTTGGCTGCTATCACGACCATCGATGCATATGCCTTAGTCGTGGTCATTGCCGGCGTGTTGCTCACGGTTATGGGTTGGCAGGCCTTCCGCTGGGTCGCAGGTCCGGTGGCCTTGCTGCTGCTGATGAACCCGATACCGGCGTTCCTGTTCAACAATCTCTCCTCGGCTCTGCAGTTGCTGTCTTCGCAGATCGGCGTGGCAGTGATCCGCCTGTTTGGCATCAGCGTGTTCCTCGAAGGCAATGTCATCGATCTGGGTAACTACAAGCTGCAAGTGGTCGAGGCCTGCAGTGGCTTGCGTTACCTGTTTCCGCTGCTGACTTTGGGCGTCATCGTGGCCTGCATGGTCCATTGCCGCTTGTGGATACGCTTGTTGCTGGTGCTCTCCACCATGCCCATCACGGTGCTGATGAACAGTTTCCGCATCGGCATGATCGGTGTGCTGGTGGATCGCTTCGGCATCGCACAGGCCGAAGGGTTTTTGCACGACTTTGAAGGCTGGGTCATCTTCATGGCCTGCTTTGCGCTGCTGATCGGTGAGCTGTGGTTGTTGCTGCGTCTGTCGGGTGACCGCCGAGGCCTGCGCGACATCATCGCCATCGAGCAGGTGCTACCTGTCCCCGCTGGTGCACCGGTCATGCCGCGCGCACTGCGGCTGCCGGTCTGGGCTGTCACGGCGCTGTTGCTGGCAGGACTCATCCCGGCGCTGACCTTGCCGCAGCGAGTTGAAATAAAACCGCAGCGGCATGACTTCAGCAGCTTCCCGCTGACTCTGGGTGATTGGCAGGCGCGTCGCTCACGTATCGAGAATGTGTACTTGGATGTGCTCAAGCTCGACGATTACATCCTGGCCGACTACGTCAAGCCAGGTGCTGCATCGGTTAACTTTTATGTGGCTTATTACGCCTCGCAGCGCACCGGCGCTTCGGCGCATTCGCCCGCCGCCTGCCTGCCGGGCAGCGGCTGGCGCATGTCTGACTTTGCGCTGTACAACGTGCCCGGCGTGCAAAGCGCTGCCGCCCCGCTGCGCGTGAACCGCGTGATCATCCAACAGGGCGAGGGTCGGCAGCTGGTGTACTACTGGTTCCAGGAGCGCGGCCGCATCGTGACCAACGAGTATCTGGTGAAGTGGTACCTGTTGTGGGATGGCATCACGATGAACCGCTCGGATGGTGCTTTGATCCGTTTCGTAACGCCGATAGGCAAGAGCGAAGAGCCGGCCGCCGCGGATGCGCGCCTGGCCGAAGTCATCGCTCAAGCGACGCACGCCTTGCACGACTACCTGCCGGACTAAAGCGCAGTGCGCGCGTTTTTTCTGCTCATCCTTGCGATTGCCGTCAGCATGCTGGTCATACCCATGGCCTGGCGTCTGGCACCGCGTTTGGGCATGGTCGATCAACCCGATGCGCGGAAAGTGCATGTCACGCCGGTGCCGCGCGTAGGCGGTTGGGGCATCACCTTGGGCGCGCTGGTGCCGCTGCTGTTGCTGGAACACCTGGATCCGCTGTTCCAGTCGTTTGTGATCGGCGCCGGTATTTTGTTTGCGTTTGGCGCCTGGGACGATGCCAAACAGATTTCGCACTGGCCCAAGTTCCTGGGGCAAGGCCTGGCTACCGCAGGCGTGGTGTTTTACGGCGGACTGTATGTCACGCGTCTGCCGTTTATAGACGGTGACGTGTTCAGCCCGCTGGCCGGTCAGCTGTTTACGATGGTGGCCATGATCGGCGTCATCAACGCCATCAACCATTCCGATGGTCTCGATGGCTTGGCCGGCGGTGAGACCTTGCTCAGCATGGTGGTCATCGCCTTCATGGGCTATCTCGCCGACAGCCCCATGGTGGTGGACATCGCCTTGGCGACCATCGGTGGCATTGCCGGCTTTCTGCGCTACAACACGCACCCGGCACGCGTGTTCATGGGTGATGCCGGCAGCCAGTTCCTGGGCTTTTCGCTGAGCTTTGCCATCATCTATCTGGTGCAGGTGGCTAACCCGGCCACCAGCGCAGCCTTGCCGCTGTTGCTGCTCGGACTGCCGCTGGCGGACATCATCTCGGTGTTTTATCTGCGTGTCAGCGGTGGCATGAACTGGTTTAAAGCCACCCGCAACCATGTACACCATCGCCTGCTCGATCTGGGCTTCTCGCACTATTCGACCGTGGTGATCATCTATCTGCTGCAGGCTTATTTTGTGCTCGCGGCAGTGGTGTTGCGCTATGAAGCCGACCTGCTGGTGGTGCTGGCTTATGTGCTGGTGATTATCGCTTTGTTTGTCACGCTGACCCTGCTCGAACGCCGACGCTGGCAGGCGTCCGCCAGCAGCACGCCGCAGTGGTTGCGCGCCCCCGAATCGGTATTAACGCTGATCGATAAGCCGTGGTTGCGTCGGCTACCGCTGCTGCTGGTCTGCGGCAGCGTGCCGGCGTTTCTGGCCATCTCGAGTGTGGTCATCCACAGTGTGCCGCCTGACTTTGCGTGGTTGGCGTTGGTGTTGGCCGTGATCCTGGCAGCCAGCCTGGCCTTGGCGCTGTGGCGTGATTTACCGGTGCTGATGCTGATAGGCCGTACGGCGGTGTACGTCACCATGGCCTTCACCGTGTATCTGCTAGTGGCAAACACAGAAGCCATGGCCGCGCTCAACCTGCACTGGGTTAACGGCTTCTTTGTGGCCTTGGCACTGGCGGTGGGCATCGTGATCCGCTTCACGGTGCAGCAAAAGTTCGGCACGACGCCTACCGATTATCTGATAGTTATCGGTGTGCTGGCTGTGGCCTTCGTCAATCGCATGGATCGCCTCGACATGCAGTCTGGCGCCGCAGTCCACTTCATTACCTATGTGATCGTGTTGTTCTACAGCTGTGAGCTTATTTTTGGGCAGATC
>CAIVTJ010000352.1 GCA_903908825.1 uncultured Pseudomonadota bacterium
AGGACGCCGGCCTATCCTGATCTTCACCACCGGTTGCGCGGCGCTCACGTATGTGGCCTTCGCTTTTGCGCCAAACCTGGCTGTGGCGATAGCGATCCGTATCCTGAGCGGCTTCTTCAGCGGGACGTTCGGCGTTGTACAGGGCGCCATCGCTGACATCACGGCGCCCGAAGTGCGCGCCAAGAACATGGGCTACTTCGGAGCCTCGTTCAATCTGGGAGTCGCTGCGGGCCCGGCCATTGGCGGCTTGCTGGCGGACCCGTCGCTGGGTGCTGCAGGCTTCCGGCTGCCGATCCTGGCTGCCGCCGGCCTGGCAGCAGGCGCGTCGCTGTGGTCACTGCTCGTTCTGCCAGAAACACGGCATGAGCAGTCGGGACTCAGGTCGCCTCCGAGCTATTCGGAAGCCCTCCGCTACGTCGGCTCACACCCGATGTTGCTTCGCTTGCTGCTGATCGCCTTTGGCGGGATCGCGGCTTTCGGGTCCATGGAGGCCATCTTTGGACTGTGGACCTCCGCCAACTTCAACTGGTCGACGCGGGAAGTCGGCTTGACCTTCCTGTGTGTGGGCGGGGCGGGTCTGCTCGTCCAAGCGTTCTGCATCGGCCCACTCGTCAAGCGTTTTGGTGAAGCGCGGACTATCGTCGGCGGCCTGGTCGTGCTGATCGTTGCCGTCGCGCTGCCGCCGGTCATACGCACACCGGTGGCCTCGGTGTTACTGATGTCGCTGTTGATGGTGGGCCACAGCTTGGCATTTCCCAATGCTGGAGCGCTGGTCTCGCGCACTACGCCTCGAGACCGGCAGGGCAGCGTGATGGGGCTGAACATGGCCTCCAATGCGGTGTCCCGCATCGTGGCGCCGCCATTCTTCGGGTGGCTCTTCGGAGTTCACCACGACGCGCCGTACTTTGCCTGCGCTGTACTTGTCATGTTGATGGTGCCGTTGGCAGTGCAGGTTGTGCGCCTGCGTGACCAGGAACTAAAAGCCTGAGTGCTTGCTGAGCCAACGCCACTAGGGGCGTTCGCCATTTAACCTCTGCCTCTTGGACCACCGAAAAGAGGGGGATTTACCCAACCATCACCGGCCGCACGGCTCGCTTGGTCGACTGACCCCAATCGAGTTCGCGACCAATGGTCAGAAAGACGACCCCGAGGCACCAAAACTCTAGTTATCAGTGCTACAAAAACGGGGACAACCTCAATGACCGGAAAGCTCTAAACTCAAACGCTACTGAAGGCGGGGGGACGTCGGGGCGAGGAGGTGGCGGCGTTGATGAGCGAGGTGTTCGCTAAGCCGGTGCGCTTCGAGGCAGTGCCCGCCGCGCAGTGGCCGGCCTATATGACCGACAACTGGGGCGTGCCGCCGGAACTGGCCGCCAGCACCATCGGCCCTATGCAGACGGTCGAAGCCGGGCACTTCGATGTGGTCACCGGCGACTACGCTCGCATCACCGGTCATGCGCCGCTCGACATGCGGCAGTTTTTGCAGTCCCTGCGGACCTAGATTCGATCAATCCCAACGCGCGGCCCAGCGCTGCAGCATCGGTCGCCACCGCAGAAACAGGCGGTAAAGGCGCTCCATCAGCCAAGCAGCGCCCGGCAGACGTCCGGCTAAGGCCAGCCACCGCCATCCGGGCAGTGCGGCCCACAAGGCCAAAAAGGCAGCAGCGCCGCTGAGCAGTTGACCGTCGCGGTCCTGCACATGAAATCGCGCCATTAACTGTTCGCGCGTGGTGCCGATGGGCAGCGGCACCGCCGTGTTGCTGACATCGGCGAAGCACACCGGCGAGCCCTGTTGCAACGGTTGCAGGTCGCGATAGACGGCCATTTCACGCCGGCAGAGCGGGCAGGCGCCGTCATAGAGCACGGTTAGCGCCGCGGTGCCGTGGCTTGTGTTGCTGGGCTTCGTCCCGGTCATGGTTCGCCCTCTAGGCGCTACTCCCACCCGCCATTGCGCTTTTCAATCGGCAATATGCGGATAAACGCCTCGACCGCATGCAGCTTGCCGTCAAACACCTTGAAGGCCTCGAACGCGGTCAACTGATCGCCGCCTTCGCGCTGTACGCCCCACGCCAAGCGCAACCACACGATGCCCATGCGCTCATCGACCAGTACCACGCGCACCATGGGCGCACCCAAGCGCTTGAAGATGGCCAGCGATTGGGTGGCGATATTCTCGCAGCCGGGTGCGAACTTGCAGTCGGGGCCGGCCATGACCTGACCGTTCTCATAGCGAAACGCCTCGGGCGTAAACGGCGCGTTCACCGCTGCAAAGGTTTCGGCGCGCGCTAAGCCTTCAGGATATTTGAGTGCGATCTGCAAAGCCTGCTCGCGCGTGGCCAGCTGCTCGGGGCGCGGCGCATAGTTCATCATCGCGCTGGCGGCCTTCAGGCCATCGATGTTGAAGATCAGTCCATCAGTGCGGCTGCGCGTGGGCACCAGCTCGATCTCGGTCAACTGGTTCGCCACCAC
>CAIVTJ010000353.1 GCA_903908825.1 uncultured Pseudomonadota bacterium
CTGGTGGCCTTTTTGACCGCCGGCTTTCCGTCTAAAGAACGCTTTCGTGCCGACCTCACAGAAGTCGCCGCACATTCCGATGTCGTCGAGATCGGCGTGCCCTTCACCGACCCGATGGCCGATGGTGTGACCATACAGCGCTCCAGCATGGGCGCCTTGGCTCAAGGCGTGACGCTGCACTGGATCATCAACGAGCTGGCCGCGATGCCGCCGGTCAAAGCACCGCTGGTGCTGATGAGCTATACCAATCCGCTGCTGGCCTATGGCCTCGATGCGCTGGCTGCCGATGCGGCGCGCGTTGGCGTCACCGGCTTCATCGTTCCGGACCTGCCGCTGGAAGAGAGCGCGGCATTCGAGGCCGCACTGGCTGTACAGGGCGTGGCTTTGATCCGCATGGTCACGCCGGTTACACCGGTCGATCGCATGCACAAGATCTGCAACGGCGCGCGTGGCTTTGTTTATGCGGTGACTATGACCGGCACCACGGGCAAGAACATGGGTGCTGCCACCGGTGATGTGCTGGATTCCGAGGTCAGCGCATACCTTGATGCGCTGCGTGCCATGTCACCGGTGCCGGTGTGCGCGGGCTTTGGCATACGCGGGCCGGCACAGGTGCGTCTGCTGGATGCGCATACCGATGGCGTCATCATCGGCTCGGCGCTGGTCGAGACCTTAGAGCGTGATGAGTCAGTCGCAAGTTTGCTCGACAGCCTCCGCGGCACCGCGGCGTGAGACAACCCCTGCCGCGTCCCGGCAGCGCGCCCACGCTTGCGATGGCGCTGCTGCTGGGAACTTTGTCGACCGTCAGTCCGTTGTCTATCGACACGTTCTTTCCGTCTATTCCCGCCATCGCCGCCGACTTCCATCTGTCGGCCTGGCAGGTGCAGCAGATCATCACCTCGTACATGCTGCCTTATGCCGTGTTTACGCTGGTGCATGGTCCGCTGAGTGATGCGCTGGGTCGTCGCAACTTGGTGGTACTGGGCATGCTGCTCTATACCGCCGCCTCGGCAGGCTGTGCGTTTGCGCCCAGCTTCGGCGCCTTGCTGGTGTGTCGCGTGCTGCAAGGCATCGCGGCCGGCATAGGACCGACCATCGCACGCGCGGTGGTGCGCGACCTGTACGACGGGCACAACGCACAACGGCTGATGAGCATCATGATGATGGTGTTTTCGGTGGCACCGGCCATCGGCCCGGTCATCGGCGGCTGGTTGCACGTGGCTTTCGGTTGGCGTTCGGTGTTCGGCTTCATGGTGTTCATGGGCCTGTGCCTGGCGTTGTTTGCTTACCTATCGTTGCCCGAAACGCATCCACCCGAAAAGCGTTCTGAATTTCACTTGGGACAATTGGCGCGTGTTTCAGGCGGCATCATGGCCAGCGCTGACTTCATGCTGCTGGCGTTTGCCGCAGCGTTGTCTGTCGGCAGCGTCATGCTGTTCATAGGCTCGGCGCCGGTCATCATCATCGACCGTTGGCATCTCACCGAGACGCAGTACTTCTATCTGTTCGGGCCGGTGGTCAGCGGCTTCATGAGTTCGTCGTTCATTGCCAGCCGCTTGGCCGGTGTGGTCAGTCGTCCGGTGATGCTGCGCTTTGGCTTCTTGCTGATGACCACGGCTACGGCACTGCTGTTGCTGTTGCAGTCCACGGTCAGCCCCTTGCCGTTGTGGCCACAGCAAGTGTTGCTGTTCTGTATGGCCTTTGGCGCGCAGTTCACCTTCCCCATCCTGTCGCTCGAAATGCTCGATTTGCAGCCCAATGCACGCGGCGCTGCGTCCTCGGTCAGCACCTTTGTGGCACTGGGTTTTGGCGCCGTGGTGATGGGCGTGATCGCACCGGCCTTGGGCGGCGTGCTGTGGCGCATCGAACTGGCCGCGACGCTGGCCGGTCTCACCGCTTTTGTGTTGTGGCGCATCGCCCGGGCACGCGTTGCTGCACAGGCAGCGCATGTTCACTGAGTGCACGCTGCAGGTGGCAGCGCGTTATTGCGGTCCGCCGGCATCGGCCAACGGCGGCTATGTGTGCGGATTGGTCGCTGCGGCCATTGGTCTGCCGGTCACCTTGCGACTGATCAAGCCCATACCCGTGCAGGCACCGCTGAACCTGCGCGCTGGTGATGACGGACAGTGGCGACTGTTTGCACAAGACCTAGCCGTTATCGAAGTGCGCGACGCGCAGGCGCCTCTGGTGCCGCCCGCGGTTTGCGATTACGCAACCGCCGCTGCGGCAGCGCAGCAGACCATAGACCCTTCCATCCACCCCTGCCCGGGTTGCTTTGTCTGCGGGCCGGCACGTGCTGCGGGTGATGGTTTGCGTTTGTCTGCCGGTGTAGTGCCCGGTCGTGACATTGTCGCTACGCCCTGGCAGCCCGCTGCAGAGTTTGCCGGCAGCGACGGTTACATCGTTCCCGAGATCGTTGCGGCCGCACTGGATTGCCCCGGCTATCAGTCGCTGCGCAGTGAAGGTGGCTTCTGGCTGTTGGGTGAATACACCGTTCATCAAACGGGCCACGTGCGCGCCGGCGAAGCCTGCGTCATCACCGCTTGGGAGATCTCGCGCCGCGGTCGCATCGCCTCGGTGGGTACTGCGCTCTATGGTGCCGATGGCGGTTTGCGTGCGGTGGCTGCCGGTACCTGGATACAACCGCGCAGCGCGTGATGGGCATGAGCTTGCACATTGCGAACGAACGGCCCGATCAGCCTGAAGTGCGTCAGCTTATCGACGAGCTTGATGCCTATCAAAAGCCGTTGTATCCACCCGAGAGTCATCACGGTATCGATATGCCGGCGCTGCTGGCCAGCAACGTACTGTTCGCGGTGATGCGCGATGCTGCGGGTGTAGCGGTGGGCTGTGGTGCGGTGGTGTTGGGCACGCAGCATGGCGAACTCAAGCGGATGTATGTGCAGCCGGCGCTACGCGGGCAGGGTGC
>CAIVTJ010000354.1 GCA_903908825.1 uncultured Pseudomonadota bacterium
AGCACTACAAGGCGGAACTGATTGCCGCGATTCCCGCGGCCGAGGATGTTTCGCTGTATCGCGAAGGCGACTTCGTCGATCTTTGTCGTGGCCCGCACGTGCCTTCCACCGGCAAGCTCAAGGCCTTCAAGTTGATGAAGGTCGCCGGTGCCTATTGGCGCGGCGATTCCCGCAATCCGATGCTGCAGCGCATCTATGGCACGGCCTGGCCCGATGCCAAGCAACTGGCCGACTATCTGCAGCGCCTCGAAGAAGCCGAAAAGCGCGACCACCGCCGCATCGGCCGTGAACTAGACCTGTTCCATCTGCAGGAAGAGGCCCCTGGCGCGGTGTTCTGGCATCCCAAGGGCTGGCAGATCTTTCAGTCACTCATCGGCTATATGCGGCAGGCGCAGGAGCGGGCCGGCTTTCAGGAGGTCAGCGCCCCCGAGATCATGGACGCGACGCTGTGGCAGCAGTCCGGTCACTTGGAAAAGTTCGGCGAGAACATGTTCCTGACGCGCACGCCCGATGACCGGCTGTACGCCATCAAGCCGATGAACTGCCCCGGTCATGTGCAGATCTTCAAGCAGGG
Source organism: uncultured Pseudomonadota bacterium (assembly GCA_903908825.1). GTDB lineage: Bacteria > Pseudomonadota > Gammaproteobacteria > Steroidobacterales > Steroidobacteraceae > ZC4RG30. The sequence continues at coordinate 575 of CAIVTJ010000354.1, forward strand.
CATCCGCAGCTACCGCGACCTGCCGCTGCGCTTTGCCGAGTTCGGCAAGGTACACCGCTATGAGCCCTCGGGCGCCTTGCACGGGCTGATGCGCGTGCGTGCGTTCACCCAGGACGACGCGCACATCTTTATCACGCCCGACCAGATCACCGCCGAGTCGGTGGCGGTCACGCGCCTGATCCTCGATATATACCGCGACTTCGGCTTTGACGATGTGCGCATCAAGTTCTCGGACCGCCCGGCCAAGCGGGTGGGCGACGATGCCGTGTGGGACCAGGCCGAGGCCGCCCTCAAAGCCGCCGCGCAGGTGGCCGGTATTGAGTACACGCTGAACCCGGGTGAGGGCGCTTTTTACGGCCCCAAGCTGGAGTTCGTGCTGCGCGACGCCATCGGCCGCGACTGGCAGTGCGGCACCTTGCAGGTCGATCTGAACCTGCCGGGCCGGCTGGGCGCGCATTTTGTTGATGAACACAGCCAGAAGCAGACGCCGGTTATGTTGCACCGCGCCATCTTCGGTTCCCTCGAGCGGTTTTTCGCCATTTTGCTCGAACACCATGCCGGCAAACTGCCGGTTTGGCTCTCGCCGGTGCAGGTCGCGGTGCTCACCATTACCGACCGGCAGGACGCCTACGCGCAATCTGCAGCAGAACACCTTAAAAATCAGGGATTTCGAGCACTGGTTGACTTGCGTAACGAGAAAGTCGGCTTTAAGATCCGCGAGCACACGCTGCAGCGCGTCCCTTACCTATTGGTAGCGGGCGACAAGGAAGTAGCAGCAAACCTGGTTTCCGTGCGTTCCCGCAACGGCAAGGATCTGGGCACGATGACCCTGCAAACGTTCACCGAACGTCTGCGCATCGAGCTCGATAGCCGCGGCCGCACTTGTTTGGAGGATTGACTTATAGCCACATCATCGAAGCGCGTCCGACGCAATGACGAGATCACAGCACTGCAAGTGCGGGTGATCGGCGCGGACGGCGGTCAGGCCGGTGTCATGTCACGCGCGGAAGCGCTGGCCTTGGCCACCGAAGCAGCTCTCGACCTCGTAGAGGTCTCGCCCACGGCAGAGCCGCCTGTAGTCAGGGTGATGGACTTTGGCAAGTACCTGTTCGAACAGAACAAGAAAGCCCACTCTGCCAAGCGCAAGCAAAAGCAGATTCAAGTCAAGGAAGTGAAGTTTCGTCCCGGTACGGAAGAGGGCGATTACCAGGTCAAACTGCGTAATCTGATCCGCTTCCTGACCGAGGGGGACAAGGCCAAGGTAACCTTACGGTTCCGTGGTCGTGAGATGGCGCACCAAGATATCGGCCGCAAGCTCTTGGCGCGGGTTTCTACCGATCTGGCAACACATGCCGTGATCGAGCAGAACCCGCTGATGGAAGGCCGGCAGATGGTCATGGTGTTTTCGCCAAAAAAGAAGTGATCCCACGCAGCCTTCGAGGCTGATGGGGTCCGCCCGCAAGCGGATCAGGCGCAGTGCACAGCACCGCGCTCCTGCGAACGGGGCTACATAAACGTAATGGAGTCGACATGCCTAAACTGAAAACCAGCCGCGCTGCGGCGAAGCGCTTTCGCAAAACTGCGAACGGCTTCAAATGCTATTCCGCCGGTCGCCGGCACAACTTGGGCCACAAGTCCCGCAAGACCAAGCGCCATTTGCGCTCGGGCGGTTCGAGCCTCGTTCATGAGAGTGACGTCGGTCGCGTGACGCAGCTTCTGCCGAACCATTGACCCACCACTTTCCGAGGATATAAACCATGGCACGAGTAAAACGCGGCGTCACTGCAGGACGCCGGCACAAGAAAGTTCTCCACAAGGCGAAGGGCTATTACAACGCCCGTCGTAAAATCTATCGCGTCGCCAAGCAGGCGGTCATCAAGGCCGGCCAATATGCTTACCGCGACCGTCGCGCCAAGAAGCGTGAGTTCCGCGCCCTGTGGATCACCCGCATCAATGCCGGTGCCCGTCAGCACGGCATCAGCTATAGCCGGCTCATCAACGGCCTGCTCAAGGCTGGCATCCGCATCGACCGCAAGATGCTGGCTGACCTGGCGGTGCACGATGCGGCGGCGTTTGGCGCCATCGTCGAGCAAGCTAAGGCCAAGCTGGCAGCCTGAACGGCTGCGTTCTGTAGCGCCCAGGACTGACCCGTGGAGTCACTTGCAGCGCTGACAGAACGCGCCCTGAACGAGGTCGTCGCCACTGACGACCTCGCCCAATTGGACGAGGTTCGCGTCCGTTGGCTGGGCAAAAAGGGTTTGCTCACCGAGCAACTCAAAGCCTTGGGCAATCTGCCGGCCGCCGAAAGGCCGGCCGCAGGCCAACTCATCAATGTCGCTAAAGCTCGCGTGCAAGAGGTGCTGGATCAGCGCCTGGCCAGCTTGCAGGCGGCTTTACTCGAGCGACAACTGGCACAGGGCCGGGTCGATGTCACCTTAGGCGGGCGTGGCGAGCAGGCCGGTGGCTTGCATCCGGTCACGCGCGCCAGACTGCGTATCGAACGCCTGTTTGCCGACATCGGTTTCACCGTGGCGCAGGGCCCGGAAATCGAAGACGACTTCCACAATTTCACCGCACTCAATGTCCCCGCCGATCATCCGGCGCGGGCCATGCACGACACGTTCTATGTCGATCCTGCCCATGCAGGGCAGGGTGCTTTGCTGCGCACCCATACCTCACCGGTGCAGATCCGCGCACTGCGCGCCGGTAAACCGCCCTTGGCGGTCATCGCACCGGGGCGGGTTTATCGCGTCGATAGCGATGCCACGCACACGCCTATGTTTCATCAGGTCGAAGGCCTGTTGGTCGACACCGATGTCAGCTTTGCGCAGCTCAAGTCGGTGCTGCATGGCTTCATGGAAGCGTTCTTTGAACGCGATCTGGCCATGCGCCTGCGACCCTCCTATTTCCCGTTTACCGAGCCGTCGGCCGAAGTCGATATCTCCTGTGTCGAATGCGGCGGCAAAGGCTGCCGGCTGTGCAAGCAGACAGGCTGGATCGAAGTGCTGGGCTGCGGCATGGTCCATCCGCAGGTGCTGGCCAGCTGCGATGTCGACCCCGAGCGCTACACCGGCTATGCCTTCGGCATGGGCATAGATCGCTTGGCCATGCTGCGTTACGGCGTCAACGATCTGCGCTTGTTCTTCGAGAACGACCTGCGTTTCCTGCGTCAGTTCCGTGGCGGCTAGGGCAGGGCCGGCAACATGAAAATACCGCTATCCTGGCTGCGTGAATGGGTCGATATCGATCTGCCCACCCGCGAATTGGCCAGCCGGCTGACACTGGCCGGCTTCGAAGTCGAGGGCTGCGCCCCGGCTGCACCGCCGTTCAACGGCGTGGTGGTCGCTCATCTGTTAGACGCCAAGCCCCATCCGCAGGCTGACAAGCTGCGGCTCTGTCAGGTCGATGCCGGTGGCGCTGCGCCGCTGCAAATCGTTTGCGGTGCGCCCAACGCCCGTGCCGGGCTCAAGGTTGCTTTGGCCCAGGTGGGCGCCACGCTGCCCGGTGACCTGACCATCCAGTCCGCTGCGCTGCGCGGGGTCGAATCGCAGGGCATGTTGTGCTCGGCGCGCGAACTGGGTTTGTTGATGAGCTCCGAAGGCATCATCGAGTTGCCTGCCGATGCACCCGTGGGTGCAGACCTGCGTCAATACCTCGATCTGGATGACGCCATCCTCGAGGTCAGCATCTACCCCAACCGCGGCGATGCCATGTCGGTGCAAGGTTTGGCGCGCGAAGTCTCTGCGCTGCTGCGCCAACCCGCGCGCCAGCCCGGTTGGGCGGCTGTCACGGTCGGCAGCCTGCAACGGCATCCCTTGTCGGTGCTGGCACCGGCGGCAGCACCGCGGGTACTGACGCGCGTGGTGCAGGGCATAGACAACACGCGCAGCACGCCGCAGTGGCTGCAAGAGCGCCTGCGCCGTGCCGGCCTGCGGCCGATCAGCCCGGCCGTTGATATCACCAACTACGTCATGCTCGAACTCGGCCAGCCCCTGCACGCCTATGATCTGGCGCATTTGCAGGGCGGACTGCAGGTGCGTTTTGCACAGGCCGGTGAGCAACTCGAACTGCTGGACGGCCGCCGCATCACCCTGGCGGCGGACGAACTGGTCATCGCTGACGACAGCGGGGCCATCGGTCTGGCCGGCATCATGGGCGGCTTGGGCACAGCGATCTCGCCACAGGCCACAACGGTGCTGTTCGAATCCGCCTGCTTCACACCGGCCGCTATTGCCGGTCGTGCGCGCCGGCATGGCTTGCAGACCGATGCCAGCCAGCGCTTCGAGCGCGGCGTCGATCCGCAAGGGCAGCGTCGGGCCATAGACCGCGCCAGCCAGTTGCTGGTGCAGATCTGCGGCGGCATCGCCGGCCCCATCGTCGAAGCCGCCACTGCCGATATCGATGCGCCGCGGCCGTCGCTGGTGCTGCGCCGCAAACAGCTGGCCCGCTTGGTGGGCACAGACCTGCCCGATGCCGCCGTGCGTGCCGCACTGGTGTCCTTGCAGATGCAGGTAGAAGACCTGGCCGAGGGCTGGCGGGTCACGCCGCCCAGTTGGCGCTTTGACATCAGCATCGAAGCCGACCTCATCGAAGAGGCCGTCCGCGTCATCGGTTTTGACCAAGTGCCCGAGCAACCGGCGCGATTGCCGCAGCGCTTCCGCTCGCGACCCGAAGCACAGATCGACGAGCGCGTGTTGCTCGATGTACTGACGGCGCGCGGTTATCAGGAAGCCATCAACTACGCCTTCTGCGACCCGGTGCTGCAGCAGCGCCTGTTGCCGGCGCAGACCGCGGTGCGTCTGCTCAATCCTATAGCAGCCGATCTGGGCGTCATGCGGCTGTCACTATGGCCGGGGCTGCTCAAGAGCGCCTTGGATAACCAGCGTCGCCAACAGGATCGTGTGCGGCTGTGCGAGCTGGGTACGGTGTTTACGCCAGGCGAGCAGGGCGTCACCGAAACCCGCCAGGTCGCAGGCGTGGTACTGGGCACACGCCTGCCCGAGCAGTGGGGAACTCCCGCACAGGCTGCAGACTTCCATGACCTGAAGGCCGATGCAGAAGCTATATTCGGCCTTAGCAATCGCTTGCAAGACTTTGTATTTGAAACCGAAGCACTCAGCTGCTTGCACCCGGGACGCGCGGCACGCGTAAGCCGTGACGGCCAGCCCGTGGGCTGGCTGGGTGAATTACACCCCGAACTGGTGCACGAACTGGGCTTCACCTCGGCACCGTTGCTGTTCGAGTTCCATCAGCAGCGGGCGACAGAGCAGCCGCTGGCCCGCATGGCGGCCATCTCGCGCTTCCCGCAGGTGCGTCGCGATCTGTCGGTGACCTTGCCGGTCGCCACGCCCTTAAGCCAGCTGCGCGATCGTGTTATGTTTTTGTCCGGGCCGCTGCTGCGCGAACTGCGCATCTTCGATGTCTATCAGGGCCAAGGCATCGAAACAGGTCGAAAAAGCGTGGCCTTCGGCTTGATATTTCAAGACAATAATAAGACGCTCGCAGATGATGACGCCGATCGCATCGTGGCCTTGGTGGCCGCCGATCTGCGCAGCTCACTCGACGCACAGTTACGGGAATAGTCATGGCGCTGACCAAAGCCGAAATGGCCGAAGCACTGTTCAACCAGCTCGGCCTCAACAAGCGTGAGGCGCGTGAGCTCGTCGATCAATTTTTTGAAGAGGTCCGCGAGGCCTTGTCCAAGGGCGAACAGGTCAAGCTGTCAGGCTTTGGCAACTTCGACCTGCGTGACAAGAACCAGCGGCCCGGCCGCAATCCCAAGACCGGTGAAGAGATCCCCATCAGCGCGCGTCGCGTGGTGACCTTCCGCCCCGGCCAGAAGCTCAAAGCACGTGTAGAGGCCTATGCTGGAACCCCGGAACAATAACGAACTGCCGGTCATACCCGGTAAGCGTTATTTCACCATTGGCGAGGTCAGTGACCTGTGCGGTGTGAAGCCGCACGTGCTGCGCTATTGGGAACAGGAGTTCCCGCAGCTCAAGCCGGTCAAGCGCCGTGGCAATCGCCGCTACTACCAGCGTCAGGATGTGATCATCATCCGCCAGATCCGCGGGCTGCTATACGAAGAGGGCTTCACCATTGGCGGTGCCCGTCTGAAGCTCACCGGCGAAGAAGCCCGCACCGATGTCAGCCAAAGCCACCAGATCGCACGGCAGTTGCGCGTAGAGCTTGAGGAAATCCTGAAGATCTTGCGGCGCTGACGTATGATGCGCACCCGCAGCCAATTCCCTGCTGCGGTTGTTTTAAGTTTTGCCCGGTCGGGGCGTGGCGCAGCCTGGTAGCGCACTTGCATGGGGTGCAAGGGGTCGGAGGTTC
>CAIVTJ010000355.1 GCA_903908825.1 uncultured Pseudomonadota bacterium
GAATGTGTTGCTGGCACTGCGCGATGGCCGCTATGCCGAGTTCTTTTTGATCCATGAACACTTCACGCGCTTTTTGACGACCGAGCACCAGCGGGTACAACCCTTCTGGTACTTCGGTGCTGTGCTGGTGGGCGCCTGTTTGCCCTGGACCGGACTGATGTTGCAGTCCGCTTGGTCAGCGCTGCGCAGTCGCACGCGTGTCGGTGCACCCGGCAGCCTGCATTTCGATGTGCCGCTGGCGCTAGCGGTGTGGGCGGCCACGGTGGTGGTGTTTTTCAGCCTCAGTGGTTCCAAGCTGGTGCCTTACATCATGCCTTGCGTGCCCCCTCTGGCCCTGCTTGCGGGCCGCGCCCTGGCCTTGCGTGAAGACAGCCGGTCAGCAGCCCCGGGCCTGCGACCGGTCTGCGTGCTGTCGATGTTATTGGCGTTGGCCTTGTTGGCCGCGCCGCCGGTGGCTTTGGCGCTGGTCAAGAACGCGGCGATGCTGCCGGTCTATCGGGGAATGGCGCCCTACGTCACGGCAGCCGGCCTCATCGTGCTGTGCGGCGCGGTGTTAGCGGCAATGTGGCTGCGAATCAGCGCACCGATCGGCCGCGCGCTGCTGGCCTTGTCGCTGGCCCTGCATATGGCCTGTCTGGTGCTGGTGACCGGGGGTAACGCGCTTGCCGATGCACGCGGGGCACCTGGCGCTGCGGCCCAGTTGGCAGTCCGGCTGCAGCCTATGACGCCGTTTTATTGTGTGGGAACTTACCTGCACGTGCTGTCGTTTCAGTTGCAGCGCAGTTGCACCTTGGTCGAATACACTGGCGAACTTCAGGTGCAGTTTTCGGCCGGTGTTCCGCTGGACTTCGCTGAGTTTTCGCAGCGTTGGTCGGCACAGCCCGGCGCCGTGGCTCTGGTCGACAGCGAGTGGCTGCCGCGCCTGCAGGCGGCGCATTTGCCAGTGCAAGTTCTGGTCGCTTATCCGGACCACAGTCTGGTGGTTCATCCATGACACGGAGTCACCCTGTGAACACCCCCTCGGTCAGCATCGTCATCCCGGTCTATAACGAGCAGGACGGTCTAGCCAGCCTGTTTGCGCAGCTTTATCCGGTGCTCGATGCGCTGGGCTGCAGCTACGAGTTGCTGCTCATCGATGATGGCAGTCGTGATCGCTCCGCTGCCTTGCTGCGCGAGCAGTATCAGCGCCGGCCCGATGTCACGCGCGTGGTGTTGCTGGCCGGTAACTTCGGTCAGCACAACGCGATCCTGGCGGGCTTTGAAAGGGCCCGCGGCAACATGCTCATCACGCTCGATGCTGATCTGCAAAACCCGCCGCACGAGATTCCACGACTGGTCGAGCAGATCAATGCAGGCCATGACTATGTGGGCACGGTGCGTACGGGTCGTCAGGACAGCCTGTGGCGCGTGCTGCCTTCACGCTTGCTCAACGTGCTGCGCGAACGCACCACGCGCATCCACATCACCGACCAGGGTTGCATGCTGCGCGCCTACGGCCGCAATGTGGTCGATGCGATCAATGACTGCCCCGAAATGAATACGTTCATCCCGGCGCTGGGCTATCTGTTTGCCCGGTCACCGGTCGAAATTCCCGTTGCGCACGCCGAGCGCGAAGCCGGTGAGTCCAAATATTCGCTGTACTCGTTGCTGCGTCTGAACTTTGACTTGATGACGGGTTTCTCCATTGTGCCCTTGCAGATCTACTCGGTGCTGGGCGTCAGCATCTCGCTGCTGTCGCTGTTGTTCGTGGTCTATATGGGCATACGCCGTCTGGTCATCGGACCGGAAGTCGAAGGTGTGTTCACACTGTTCGGCATCGCGTTCTTTCTCATCGGTGTGGTGCTGGCCGGCGTGGGGCTGCTGGGCGAATACGTGGGTCGCATCTATGCGCAGGTGCGCGCCCGGCCGCGCTATCGCATACAGGCTGTGCTGTCGGGTCCGCAGAGCGCTGACACGCCTTTGGATGCGCCATGACCACAGCGGTTGTGTTCGGTTATGGCGACGTGGGTATCCGTTGCCTGGCCACCTTGCTGGCGCAGGGCGTGACGGTGCCGCTGGTGGTCACACATCCGGATGACCCGGCCGAGGCGCTGTGGTACGGCAGCCTTGCGCGCTTTGCTCAGGAGCGTGACATCCCTGTGTACCTGTCGGCCGATGCCGGCGCCGATGACTTGTTTGCCCGGCTCACAGCCTTGGCGCCCGATTTATTGTTCTCGTTTTATTACCGCCGCATGCTGCCGCAGCGCGTGTTGGCTGTGCCGCGCCTGGGTGCTTACAACATGCACGGTTCCTTGCTGCCGCAGTTTCGTGGCCGGGCGCCGGTCAACTGGGTGTGCGTGCACGGCGCGACCCAAACCGGTGCCAGTCTGCATGTGATGAACGCCAAGCCCGATGCCGGTGCGCTGGTCGATCAGATGGCCGTGCCGATACTGCCCGATGACACTGCCTACGACGTCTTCCGCAAGGTCTGCACGGCGGCCGAGTTAGTGCTGTCACGCAGTCTGTCTGCGCTGCGATCGGGCACGGCCACTGCAACGCCGCTCGATCTGGCCGCGGGCAGTTATTTTGGCGCACGTCGTCCTGAAGACGGCCAGATCAATTGGTCCTGGCCGGCCGTGCGTGTCCACAACCTGGTGCGTGCGGTGGCGCCGCCATTTCCGCCGGCGCGCACGCTAATCGCCGGGCAGACGCTGTTTGTGCATCGCAGTCTGTGCGTCGCAGTGCCGCCCCCTGCCGGTTTGGCTGCACCGGCTCTGTTTGCACAAGACGGGCGCATCTATGCACGTTGCGGCGATGGCGCTGTGCTGCGTTTGCTCGAAGGTCGCTGGGGTGCTGCAGAGCAGCCGCTCGCGGCACTGCTGCCCTTGCTGGCGGCCGGACCTGTGTTGCTGGCCGCGGCGGCACCGGCGCCATGAAGCTCGCGCTGAAGATCGACGTCGATACCTATGACGGTACGCGCCTCGGTGTGCCGGTGTTGCTGGATCTGCTGGCGCGCCATCAGGCAGCCGCGACTTTCCTGTTTTCGATGGGCCCCGATCGCACGGGTTTGGCGATACGGCGCGTGTTCCGTCCCGGCTTTTTAAGCAAAGTCTCGCGTACCTCGGTGTTGCAACATTACGGCTTGCGCACCTTGCTCTACGGCACGCTGCTGCCGGCTCCGGATATAGGCCGCCGCTGCGCGCCGCTGCTGCGGCAAGTGGCCGCTGCCGGCTTTGAAGTCGGCGTGCATTGCTGGGATCACGCCAGTTGGCAAGACGACTTGCATCGCCGCGGGCCTGAGTTTGCGCAGCAGCAGCAGCAGTTGGCCTTTGACCGCTTCGTGCAGGTGTTCGGCTTTGCGCCGACGGTTTGTGGGGCTGCCGGTTGGCAGAGCACCGATGCGGCCTTGTTGCAGGCCCAACACCTGGGCTACGCGGTCTGTTCCGACACCCGCGGTGGCGCGCCGTTCCGCCCCGATGTCGCCGGGCGGGCACTCAACGCGCTGCAATTGCCCACCACTTTGCCCACGCTCGATGAACTGATGGGCGCAGACGGACCCGCCGGAGACGATCCCGTAGCCCATCTGCTCAGCCTGACCAAAGTGCCGGGCGGCGATCATGTCTATACTCTGCATGCGGAGTTGGAAGGTCGGCGGCTGGCCCCCTGGTTCGAGCGCTTGCTCATCGGTTGGCGGGCCCAAGGCTACGAGTTCGTCTCGCTAGGCGGTTTGGCGGCTGGTTTGAGTCGCGACAGCTTGCCGGTGCGGGCAGTGCAGACAGGCACTGTGGCCGGACGCTCCGGCACGTTGGCTGTTTAGCCCTTTATTTATTCAGCGGTTGTCCAAGGATCACGCAATGCCTCTTAAAGTCCTCATTCTCGGTGCCAACGGTTTCATCGGCAGCGCTCTGACCGAAGCCATATTGGCCCGTACCGATTGGCAGGTGTTCGGCATGGATATCGCCGACAACAAGCTTGGCGAAGTGCTCGGTGACTCGCGCTTTCGCTTCGTCGAAGGTGACATCACCATCAATCGTGAATGGGTCGAATACAACATCCGCAAGTGCGATGTCATCGTGCCGCTGGTGGCCATTGCCAACCCGTCGCAGTACGTCAAAGACCCGCTGCGCGTGTTCGAACTCGACTTTGAGGCCAACCTGACCATCGTGCGGCTGTGCGCCAAGTACAAAAAGCGCCTGATCTTCCCGTCGACCTCCGAGGTCTACGGCATGTGCCCCGACACCGTGCTGGATGAACAGAGCAGCAACTTGGTTTACGGGCCCATCCACAAACAGCGCTGGATCTATGCCAACTCCAAGCAGTTGCTCGATCGTGTGATGTTTGCCTATGGCGTGCGTGATGGCCTCGATTACACGCTATTCCGTCCGTTCAACTGGATAGGCCCGCGTCTCGATGACATCCATGAGGCCAAGGAAGGTAGCTCGCGGGTGTTCACGCAGTTCCTGGCCAACGTGTTCCATGGCTTGCCCATCCGCTTGGTCGATGGCGGTCGCCAGCGCCGTTCGTTTACTTACATCGATGACGCCATCGACTGCCTGCTGCGCATCATCGAAAACAAAGACGGTTGCGCCTCGCAGCAGATCTTCAACATCGGCAACCCGGCCAGCGATGTGTCGGTAGCCGAACTGGCCGAGGCCATCGTGGCCGGCTTTCGTGCGATTCCCGAATATGCGCACCTGGCCGACACCGCACGCATCGAGACCGTCTCGGCCGATGTCTATTACGGCCAGTACTATCAGGACATTCAGGCCCGCGTGCCGGCCATCCATCAGGCGTTGGACAAGCTGGGCTGGTCACCCACCACCGACTTCAACACGGCCATCCGCAAGACCTTGCAGTACCACGTGCGGCGTGGCGATTTCATGCCGTCAGATAGCAGCAGCCGCTCATGACACGCCGCGCTGCGCTGGTCGTGGCGGTGCTGGGCCTGTCAGCACACGCCGCGCTGGCGCAGACCGTGCCGCCACCGGGTGTGGAGGCCGCGCGGGCACCGACCGAGCGCACCTTGCAGCGCACCAACAAAGCGAGCACCGATGAGCGGGTGCGCTACAGCCGTGATTGCCGCAAAGTCTCGGACGAGATTCTGGCGCAGTACCGCATCCAGCAAGACAGCGTGCAGCAGCAATATGCCAAAGACAGTGCGACAGAAGCCGATGCTGCAGCGCGCGCCTCATTGCTGCGAGCCCGCGATGCTCGCCTGAGCCTGTTGCAAGCGCAGGGTAAGGCTGCTGCCAAAAAGTTGGCCGATGAATGCCGGGCCGATAACCGCCAGACCTTGCGCAGTTCAGATAACCCGGCGGACCGTCACTGAGCAGGCGATAACGGGTAGGGCAGCGGCATGTGCTGCGCCGGTAACAGCGGATGAGCCGTGTTGCCTTCGTCGCTGTGATCGACGGCAGGTTCAGCGTCAGGTGCTGGCGCAGGTAGCGGCGCCACGCCCAGCAACAGTTGGCCGCCATCGGCAGCAGGCACGGCCATGACCACTTCCAGCAGGCGTCCGTCCGGCAACAACCGGCGCTCGCCAGGCTGCAGCGGCAAGGTCTGATCGGTGCTGAAGCCCTGCAGACGTCGTTTGACCCGGCCGCGGTAATGACTGCGCGCAACCACCTCCTGGCCGGTGTAGCACCCCTTGGTAAACGACACGCCGCCGACCAGATCCAGGTTGAGCATCTGCGCGGTGAAGTGCTCGCTGCTTGCGGCAAACACCTGCGGCAGGCCTGCAGTCACTTCCGCAGACCACCAGTGCTGCGGCGCCACGGCAGTCCCTGCCGGGTTGGGTTCGTCTGTCGATAGTACGCACAGCTGCCGTTGCAGGCCCTGCCACAGACCCACCACACGGTGATCGTGGCTGCGGTCTTCCATTAGCACCTTGGCGCGCAGCACATAACGCTGCAAGCGGGTGAGTACCGTGGCGATGAGATCAGTTGGCAGGACCAGCCAATAGCGCTGCGGGTCGGCAGCAATGACCCGCAGGATGGCGATGACCCGCCCCTGCGCGGTATGCAGGCCTGCTAAGGTGCTTTCGCCCGGACTTAAGGCGCCGATGTCTGCCGACAACTGTCCCTGCAAGTAGCGCTGCGCATCGACGCCTGTGATGCACAGCACACCTAGGCTGTCGAGAAGGGCGAATGCGCGGTCAGTCATGGCATAAAAGTGCGTTTCAGGGCCGCAATTCTGGCACAATTTAACGTGACCATGCAGACCAGTGATCCTCGCATCGGCAGTGCGCCGCACAGCGCACCGCAAGCTTCAACAGACGCGCAGCCAGAGGCTGGCGCCGTCCCTGTTGCGGCGGCCAGGGCTGCCGAAACCGGCGGTCCTGCCGGTCCCGAGCCTACGCGTTACGGGGACTGGGAACGCAAGGGTCGCTGCATAGATTTCTGAACAGGACGCTCGAATGGCCGCAAGACCTCTATCGCCACACCTGACGGTGTATCGCTTCGCCTACACCATGGCGCTGTCCATCCTCCATCGCATCACCGGTGTGGCGCTCGCCGCAGGCTTGGTCTTGCTGGTGTGCTGGTTGCAAGCCTTGGCCTCCGGACCGGCTGCCTACGCTCAATTTACCGCTGTGGCCGGTCACGGTCTGGCGCAAGTGGTGCTGGCTGCGTGGCTGGTTGCCTTTGTCTACCACTTCGCCAATGGCATCCGTCATCTGTGCTGGGACGCAGGCTATGGCCTCAACAAAGTCCAGGCCCGGCGCAGTGCGCTGTGGGTGGTGTTGTTTGTGGTGGTGGTGGCGCTGGCATTGATCTACGGTTTCTTTGTCGCAGCGGGGCAGTCGTGATGAAGAGTTCAACACCGCTGGGCCGGGTGGTACGCCGCGGCTCACTCAAGGCCGGGTTCGGACATTGGTGGACGCAGCGTGTCACTGCTGTGGCGCTGATACCGCTGAGCTTGTGGTTCATCGCGGCGCTGTTGGCGCTGCCTTCCTTCGACTATGCGGTCGTGCTGCAGTGGCTGCATGACGGCTGGCATGCGGTGCTGCTGAGCCTGCTGGTGGGCACTCTGTGCTGGCACTCCAGCCTGGGTGTGCAGGTGGTCATCGAGGACTATGTCCACGGTCACGCCACCAAGCTTGTCAGCCTGCTGCTGGCCCAATTTGTCCATGTGCTGCTTGCAACCGCCGGCGTGTTCGCCGTCATCCGTGTTGCAACCGCCGCCGTCTGACCACGGGATCTACTCATGTCTGCTTATACGTTTACCGATCACACCTATGACGTTCTGGTGGTGGGCGCCGGCGGCGCTGGCTTGCGGGCCACGCTGGGCCTGGCCGAAGCGGGTTTGTCCACCGCCTGCCTGAGCAAAGTCTTCCCGACGCGCAGCCACACGGTGGCCGCGCAGGGCGGCATCAGTGCGGCGCTGGGCAATATGGGCGCAGACGATTGGCGCTGGCACATGTACGACACCGTCAAGGGTTCCGACTGGCTCGGTGACCAGGACGCCATCGAGTTCATGTGCAAAGAAGCGCCGGCAGCGGTCATCGAGCTCGAACACTATGGCGTGCCGTTCTCGCGTACCGATGAAGGCCGCATCTATCAGCGTCCTTTTGGCGGCATGACCACCAACTATGGTCAGGGCATTGCACAGCGCACCTGCGCGGCAGCCGACCGCACGGGTCACGCCATGCTGCATACGCTGTATCAGCAGTCCATCAAAAACGAAGCCGAATTCTTCATCGAGTACTTCGCCCTCGACCTGATCATGGAAAACGGGCAGTGCCGTGGCGTGCTGGCGCTGAACATGGCCGATGGCACCTTGCACCGGTTCCGCTCGCACATGACCTTGCTGGCCACCGGCGGTTATGGCCGCGCTTATTTCTCGGCGACCTCCGCTCACACCTGCACCGGCGATGGCGGCGGCATGGTGCTGCGCGCCGGCTTGCCTGTGCAGGATATGGAGTTCGTGCAGTTCCATCCCACCGGTGTCTATGGTTCGGGATGTCTCATCACCGAGGGTGCGCGCGGTGAGGGCGGTTACCTGACCAACTCTAAGGGCGAGCGCTTCATGGAGCGCTATGCGCCCAACGCGCGCGACTTGGCTTCGCGCGATGTGGTCAGCCGTGCCATGACTGTCGAGATCCGCGAGGGCCGTGGCGTCGGCGCTCACGCCGATCACATCCACCTGCATCTGGAGCACTTGGGACCTGAAGTCATCCAAGAGCGCTTGCCCGGTATCGCCGAGACAGCGCGCATTTTTGCCGGTGTCGATGTCAATCGCGCGCCCATACCGGTGCTGCCCACCGTGCACTACAACATGGGCGGCATCCCCTGCAATTATCATGGCGAAGTGGTCGATGGCCGCGCCGGTGCGCCCGACACCGTGGTCCCCGGACTTATGGCGGTGGGCGAGGCGGCTTGCGTCTCGGTGCATGGCGCCAACCGCTTGGGGTCCAACTCGCTGCTCGACCTGGTGGTGTTCGGTCGCGAGGCGGCCCGTCACTGCGCATCAGTGGTCAAAGCGGGCACTGCCCATCGTGCGCTGGCCCCCGATGCGGCTGATGCTGCAGTGGCCCGCCTCGACCGTCTGCGTCATGCCAACGGCAGTCGCGGCACGGCAGCGCTACGCTTGGAAATGCAAAAGATCATGCAGAGTGATGCTGCGGTGTTCCGCACGCAAGAGTCGCTTGACCAGGGCGTGGCCCGCCTGGGCGAGACCATGGCCGGCTTTGCCGACGTCAAGGTCAGCGATCGCAGCCTCATCTGGAACACCGATCTCATCGAGACGCTCGAGCTGGAAAACCTGCTGCTGCAGGCCCGCGCGACGGTGGTCTCTGCCGCCA
>CAIVTJ010000356.1 GCA_903908825.1 uncultured Pseudomonadota bacterium
AGAACATGTTTGCCGCAGCAGGGTATGATCCAGACAGATAGGATTGAGCTCTAGGCTTCACCGGCGCGCGTTGAGCGTGAGGCGTGGTCTGACTGTGGCAGGCGCGCGCCTTTACCGCCGCGCGCTGACCAGAGCGAAGGGCACGTCCAGCGCCACCGGCTGCACGGCCATGGCGGCAAACCCCAACGCCGCCAGCCATTCTCCATAGCGCTCGGGCGGCCGGTAGAAGCCGTGGAATAGCATGTCTTGCATCTGGGCATAGCCCAGCCGGGTCTCTGCCGGCAGCGGCATACGTTCGAAGATCAGCACCTGGCCGCCCGGCGGCAGCGCGGCATGGGCCAGGGCCAGGAAGCGCTGCACCTCGGCATCCGGCCAGTCGTGCAGCATGGATTTGAACAGCACCGTGTCATGGCCCTGCGGCAGCGCCTGCCGGCGCAGATCCGCGGCAGTAAAGGCTATGCCCGGCGCGGCGCCGACATGCCGCCGCCCCAGCGCACAGACCGCCGGCAGGTCCAGCACCGTCACTGCCAGGGACGGATGCGCGGCGGTCAAGTGCAGCGCCATCTCGCCGCTATTGCCGCCGGGTTCCAGCAGGCGCTGGGCACCGGAGAAATCATGCAGGGCCAGCAGCACCGGCGCCTCGTGGTGGGTTAGCGCGGTGGTTAGCGCCATCCAGCGGGCGGTTGCCGCCAGCGCCGCGGCATCCTCACGCAGGGCTAGGTCGTAGCGGTACAATGCGAAGATCTGCGCCTGGGCCATGAAGCCGGCGCGGTCGCGCAGCAGCGGGCCAAGATGGGCGTGGAAATCCGGCAGGGCCAGCGCGGCGGCTTCAAGCTTCGCTTGCATCAGCGCCAGATGGGGCAGGGCGGCACGAAAGCCGGGGGTCATCGCTTCGCCGGCCGGGTCGGGCTGGGTGACCTCGGCGCCGCGCAGCAGCGCCAGCAGAAGGTCTAGGCCGTATTGCGGCAGGCTGGCGGTGGCGGCCAACTCGGCATGGCTGGCCGGGCCCGCCGCCAGTCTCTGCACCAGGCCGCAGCGCAACGCCTCCGCCAGGGCGTGGGCGCCGGGATAGTGCCAGATGAACGGCGCGGTCAGCCGGAAGGGGGCCAGCGCCCGTTCCAGCGCGGCCTCATCCACCCGCCGGCGCCACCGAGACAACCCGGCAGCCGACGCCCGACGGCGTGGCCAGGTTGGGGTTGGGGATGACCACGCGGATGCGGAAGCTGCCCGAACTGCTGTCCAGCGCGCGGTCCACGATGCTGACGCGCCCGACCATGGTCTGCCCGACCGGCGGCGCCAGCGCCACGCTGGCCTGCATGCCCACCCGCAGCCGGCCGAAGGCCTCAGCGCGCAGCGTCACTTCCACATGCAGCGGGTCCAGGCTGATCAGCTCGGCAAAGGGTTCGGTGGCGACGTACTCGCCCTGGGTCACCCGGCGTTCCACCACAATGCCGGTCAGCGGGCTGTGGGTGGTGCGGCGTTCCAGTTCCACCCGGGCGCGGTTGGCTTCCAACTCGGCCAGGCGGGCTTCAGTGCGCAGGTCGTCGATCTCCTGCGCGGAAAGCATCTGGTTGCGCGTCATTTCCCGGTTGCGCGCCATCTTGC
>CAIVTJ010000357.1 GCA_903908825.1 uncultured Pseudomonadota bacterium
ATGATGCCGGCCGCCAGTTGATCGATATCGCCACGACCGCCTAAGTTCGGGCGCTCCAGCGCGGCCGCGCGGCCGCTGGCATCCAAGCTATTCCAATCGAGTATCTGCATGGTCAGTTCAGCATCTTTTCAACCGGCAGCACCAATATCGCGCTGGCACCGGCAGCCTTGAGGCTTTCAAGCGTTTCCCAGAAAACAGTCTCGCGACAGACGGCATGCACCGCCACTCTGTCGGCCGAGCCTTCCAGGGGAATGATGGTGGGGAACTCGCTGCCGGGCAGCAGTTCGCGGATGCGCGGCAGGGCGGCGCGCGGTGCGTGCAGCATGATGTACTTGCTCTCACGCACCTGTTCCACGCCATCGATGCGCAGCAAGAGGCGTTCGATCCATTCTTCTTTGACAGTAGGCAGCTTGACCGGCGTGCGGATCATCACCACTTGGCTTTCCAGCACGACCTCGACTTCACGCAGGTGGTTGGCCTGCAGCGTAGAGCCGGACGACACCAGATCGCAGATCAGATCGGCGCGGCCCAAGCGCGGCGCGATCTCAACCGCACCCGACAGTGTGACGATCTGCGCCTCAACCTCATGGGTCGCCAGATAGCGCGCCAGCGTGGCGGGGTAGGTGGTGGCAATGCGCCGGCCCTGCAAAGACTTCGGCCCTTCCCAGCTCTCGCCCTGCGGTATGGCCAAAGACAAACGGCAACGACCGAAGTCCAGTGCGCGCAGCACCTGAAAGTCAGCTTTTTTGCCGCGTGATTCGAGATCCAGACGGCGCTCTTCGAGCACGTTGAGCCCGACCAGACCCAGATCGCAGACATCTTCCTGCACCAGATCGGGGATGTCGTCGTCACGCACGAACAGCACATCCAGCGGCATGTTGAGCCCGGAGGCAATCAGCTGATCTTTGCCGCGGGTCAGCTTGAGCCCGCAGCGTGCAAGGATGTCCAGCGAATGGTCGGTCAGCCGCCCGGACTTCTGCACGGCGAGTTTGAGACGGGTGGCTTTATCCATGTGAACTTCCTTCGAGGCGACGGGTGGCAAGGGCATAGCCGCCATTGCCATTGGCTAGATACCGGGCCACACGCCCGATGGTGGTGACACTGACTCCCGTGAGGCGGTGTATTTCGCGGTAGGGCACATCCTGCTGCAGCCACTGCACCACGGCCCAGCGATCGGCCATCGCCTGCAACTCGGCAGGCGTGCACAAATCGCGCAAAAAGCTGCGGCATTCCTCAGACGTGCGCATCGTCAGCAGGGCTTCGACCAGCTTGCGCTCGGCCTGCGCCTCCTGACGCTGAGTAACGGTGCGATGTGACTTCATGACCAACGTTCCGCGTGTGTCAATGTGATAGCACGTTATCACATCGCCTTGCGCCTTGCACGGGCAAACTTGACGGCCCCGCCCGCACCACTGACAATCTAAAAGCTCATCGAGACCGGCTGAGGGAAAGGCCCTTCGACGCCGGGGCAACCCGCGGAACTTCCGCACGGTGCCAACTCCTGCTGCCACGGCCTGCTTTACGGCGACCGGGCTGATAGATGAGCAACCGGTCCGCCACCACACCGTGGCTCCGGTAACGCAGCGCATTGCGCGCCTGCGCAGGAGTTATCAGGGCCTGCGCGACTCACGGTGACCGACTTGAACTCCACTGCGCCCATCACTGCTCAAGCTGACGCTGCCGTACAGCAGGGCATCCACGTGCAGCCGGGCAACACGGCCTTGCATCACGGCGGGCAGTTGTTAGAGCGATCCCTGGCCTGGCGACTGGTCGGCGACCCGGCATTGCCCGTGGTGCTGGTGTTGGGCGGCATTTCCGCCTCGCGGCTGGTCTTTGGCCAGGACGAGGGTCAGCGCGGCTGGTGGAATGGCATCGTCGGCCCCGGCCGCGCGCTCAATAGCGATCATGTGCGCATCCTGGGCATCGACTATCTGGGCGGCAGCGGCCTCTCGACGCGCCCTCAGCCACCGGCGGCCTTTCCCAGCCTCTCCAGCTTCGATCAGGCCGAGGCCATTGTCGACTTGCTCGATCACTTAGGCATCCCGCGCCTGCGTGCCATAGTCGGTGCCTCTTATGGCGGCATGGTGGGCTTGGCGCTGGCACAGCGGCACCCGCAACGCGTGGAGCGACTGGTGGTCATCAGTGCCGGTGATCGGGCGCACCCCATGGCCACCGCCTGGCGCAGCGTGCAACGCGCCATGCTGCGTTTTGGTTCGGCCGTGGGAGAGCCTGCGCAAGGTATAGAACTGGCCCGTGCTCTGGCCATGACCACCTATCGCAGCCCCGAAGAGTTCGCAGCGCGCTTTCGCGCTGAAGCGCGTTTTGAAGACGGTCGCGCGGTGTTCCCGGTCGAGGAATACCTGTTTTCACGCGGCCGCGATTACGCCACGCGTTATCAACCCGAATCCTTCCTGTGCCTGTCCGAGTCCATAGACTTGCATCAAGTCGATGCCACGCGCATCCCTGTGCACACCGACATCGTCGCCGTGCGCGAAGATCAATTAGTGCCGCTGGCCGACCTGCGCGCCTTGGCTGCGCGCCTGCCCAGCGCACAGCTGCATGAGTTTTCGTCGCTCTATGGGCACGATGCCTTTCTGAAAGAAGCAGAACGCCTTAAACCCGTGCTGTCGCAACTGACCGCACACTCGCAACGCATTGAGGAACACGACAGTGACTGACCGAGCCGATTTCACCACCCGCGCCGTGCGCGCCGGACTCGATTCTGACCCGGTCACCGGGGCGGTCGTGCCGCCTTTGCACCTGACCACCAACTTCACCTTCGAGAGCTTCGGCAACAAGCGCAAGTACGATTACTCACGCTCCGGCAACCCGACCCGCGATCTGCTGGGCGACGCTTTAGCCGATCTGGAAGATGGCGCCGGTGCGGTCATCACCTCGTCGGGCATGTCCGCCATCACAGTGGTCGGGCATCTGCTGCCGCAGGGCGCCCGCATCGTAGCCCCGCACGACTGCTATGGCGGCACCTACCGTTTGTTTGCCGCCTGGCAGCGGCGCGGCGAATTGCAGGTCGACTTTGTGCGCTTTGCTGATAGCGAGGCACTTGAAGCCGCGCTCGCCAAGCCCACAGCGCTGTTGTGGATCGAGACCCCCAGCAATCCGCTGCTGCGCATCACCGACATCGCGGCGCTGGCGCAACGTGCCCATGCCGCAGGCGCGCTGGTCGCTGTCGACAACACCTTCCTGTCGCCGGCCTGGCAGCGTGCCATCCCGTTGGGCGCCGACCTCGTGGTGCATTCGACCACCAAGTACCTCAACGGTCACAGTGACGTGATCGGTGGTGCCGTGATATCCGCAACGCGCGCGCTGCACGATCAGGTCGCCTGGTGGGCAAACTGCTTAGGACTCACCGGCTCGTCGTTCGATAGCTTTCTGACGCTGCGCGGACTGCGTACCTTGCAGGCCCGGCTTGCTGTGCACGGTCACAACGCGCAGGCGCTGGCACAGTGGCTGGCCGTTCAACCGGGCCTGCTGCAGGTGCATTACCCGGGTTTGCCTTCACATCCAGACCATGCCTTGGCCGCGCGGCAGCAAAACGGTTTCGGCGCCATCATCACCATCGAACTCGAGGGTGGAACAGAAGCGGTCAGGCGCTTCGTCGATGGACTGCAGTGCTTCTCCTTGGCCGAATCGTTGGGCGGCGTGGAAAGCCTGGTCGCACATCCGGCCACTATGACCCATGCGGCCATGGATGCCGCCTCGCGTCAGGCTGCAGGCCTCAGCGACGGACTGCTGCGCTTGTCGATCGGCATCGAAGCGCTGCAAGACCTGCAGGCTGATCTGGCCGCGGGCCTGGAGCGGGCCCGCAACGGCTGAACCGGCTGTTACCCCAACTGCGCGAGGACCGCATCGCCGGCCTCGCGTGTGCTGACCCAAGCACCGGCATTGACACTGGCACTGGCGATATCTGCAGTGCGCAGACCCGCCTCGACCGCACGATAGACGGCCGACTCTATTTCCGCAGCTTCAGTTTCCAAGCCCAACGAATGGCGCAGCAACAGCGCCACACTCAAGATCGTGCCAATGGGGTTGGCGATGCCGCGTCCGGCGATATCCGGCGCGGAACCATGGATAGGCTCATACAAGCCCCGCGTGCCATCACCCAGCGAGGCCGAGGGTGACACGCCCAGCGAACCGGCCAGCATCGAGGCCTCATCGGTCAGGATGTCACCGAACATGTTCTCGGTGACGATCACATCGTAATCAGCCGGGCGGCGGATCAGGTGCATGGCTGCCGAATCGACCAGCGCATGTTCGACCTTCACATCGGGGAACTCTGCCGCCATCAAGCGCGTGACCGTTTCACGCCACAAGCGCGAAGTCTCCAGCACATTGCTTTTGTCAATTGAGGTCAGCTTGCCGCGGCGCGCGCGCGCCAGTCGGGCAGCCACCCGCGTGACACGCTCGACTTCGGCCACCGTATAGCTGCACAGATCGCTCGCGGAGGTGGCATCACGCGTCTTCGTGCCGAAATAAATGCCACCGGTGAGTTCGCGCACGAACACCAGATCGACGCCTTCCAGAAGTTCGGGCCGCAGCGGCGACGCGCTGCGCAGGGCAGGGTGCACTGACACCGGACGCAGGTTGGCATAGACGCCCAGATCACGCCGCAGACGCAGCAAGCCGGCCTCGGGACGGCGCAGCGGATCAGAACCGCCCCACTGAGGGCCGCCGATCGCGCCAAGCAAAATGGCATCACTGAGCAAGCACAGGTCGAGCGTGCTTCGCGGCAACGGGTCGCCCACGGCATCGATAGCTACACCGCCGAAGTCCGCGCTCTTCAGCGTGAAGTCATGGCCGTGACGCTCTGCCACAGCCTCCAGCACGCGCACGCCCTCGGCAACCACCTCGGGGCCGATGCCGTCACCCGGCAATACGGCGATCAGCGCATTCATCGCGCCACCTGCCAGTGCGCCTGCTCATAGGCTGAAATAGCCGCGTCCTGCTTGAGCAGATAGCCCAATTGATCGACACCGTTCAACAGACACACCCGCGCAAAGGGCTCAACGGCAAACTGCAGCGCACGGCCATCCGGCAGACCCAACACACAAGACTCCAGATCGACGGTGACCTCAGCGCCGGGATGAGCCAGCAACCAGGCATGGGTATCGGCGTCGGTGACGATGGGCAACAAGCCGTTCTTGAGGGCATTGGAGCGAAAGATATCGGCGATCTCGGTACTGATCACGGCGCGGAAGCCATAGTCGTACAGCGCCCACGGTGCATGTTCGCGCGAGGACCCGCAGCCAAAGTTGCGACCGCCCACCAGCACGGTACAGCCCTTGGCCTGCGGCTGATTGAGCGGGAACTCGGCCCGCTCGCTGCCATCGGCGTTGTAACGCCAATCAGAAAACAACTGTTTGCCCAGACCTTCACGCGTGGTGGTACGCAAAAAGCGCGCCGGGATGATCTGGTCGGTATCGATGTCCGTATAGGGCAACACCGCCGTACGCGAAACAATTTTGCGGATAGGTTCCATCACATCACCTTCAGAACAGTTCGCGAGGATCGGTCACGTAGCCGCGCACCGCAGAGGCCGCAGCGGTCAGCGGGCTGGCCAGCAGTGTGCGAGCACCCACGCCCTGGCGACCTTCGAAATTGCGATTACTGGTGCTGACCGAAGTCTTACCGGCATCGACCAGATCGCCGTTCATGCCTAGGCACATAGAGCAACCTGACTCGCGCCACTCGGCGCCGGCATCCAGAAAAATGCGGTCCAGGCCCAGTGCCTCTGCCGCCCGCTTGACACCCTGCGAACCGGGCACGACCAGCATAGTCACGCCGGCAGCGATCTTGCGGCCCTTGAGCACGCTGGCGGCAGCCTGCAGATCGGTGAGCCGGCCATTGGTGCAACTGCCGATGAACACCACGTTGACCGGGTGACCGCTGATGGCCTGACCGGCAGCCAGACCCATGTAGGCCAGCGACTTGGCGTACACAGCATCATCGGCGCGCACCGGCACCAGACCCGAGATGGGCAGCGACATGCCCGGATGCGTGCCATAGGTGATCATGGGCACCAAGGTGCCGGCATCAAGATCCACCTCGGCATCAAACACCGCACCCGGATC
>CAIVTJ010000358.1 GCA_903908825.1 uncultured Pseudomonadota bacterium
CACGCAAAGTCGGCACTCAAGGCGATAACCTGGACTTTGCGCTGCTGGTCGATGGCCTGGCGGCCGAGCGCGAGCAAGGCATCACCATCGATGTCGCCTACCGCTTCTTCTCGACCGAAAAGCGCAAGTTCATCGTTGCCGACACGCCCGGCCACGAGCAATACACGCGCAACATGGTCACCGGTGCCTCGACGGCAGACTTGGCCATCATCCTGCTGGATGCCCGCAAGGGTGTGCTGACACAGACCCGTCGCCACAGCTACATCGTGTCACTGCTGGGCATCCGCCATGTGGTTGTGGCCATCAACAAGATGGACCTGGTGGATTATTCGCAGGCCCGTTACGACGAGATCGTCGCCAGCTATCACGAGTTCGCCGCGCAGATCGGCCTGACTGGCATTGTGTGCATACCGATGTCGGCCCTGTGCGGTGAGAACATCACCACGCGCTCGGGCACCATGCCTTGGTATCAGGGGCCATCGCTGATGGAGCACCTGGAAGAGGTGGTGGTCGAGCAGGACCTGCAGTCGCTGCCCTTCCGGCTGCCGGTGCAATGGGTCAACCGCCCTAACTCAGAGTTCCGTGGCTTTGCCGGCTTGGTCGCCGGTGGTCAGGTCAGCGTGGGCGAGCGCATCCGTGCACTGCCGTCCGGCCATGAGGCCGTGGTGGCGCGCATCGTGACCCACGATGGCGACCTGCCCTCGGCCATTGCCGGTCAGTCGATCACGCTGACCTTAGATCGTGAGATCGATGTCAGCCGCGGTGACCTGCTGGTTGCGGCAGAACATCCAGCCAGTGTGGCCGATCAGTTTCAGGCGACGCTGATCTGGATGCATGAAGAGCCGATGTTGCCTGGTCGCTCTTACCTGCTGAAGGTGGGCCCGCGTACCGTGACGGCGACCATCACCTCGCCGCGCTACAAGGTCAACGTCAACACCCTTGAGCACTTGGCTGCCAAGCAGCTGGAACTCAACGAGATCGGCGTCTGCAACCTGAGCCTGGATCGCAGCATCGCCTTCGACCCGTACAGCGAGAACCGCGAGACCGGTGGCTTTGTACTCATCGACAGACTCAGCAACGACACCGTCGGTGCCGGCTTGCTGCAGTTTGCACTGCGTCGCGCGGACAACATTCATTGGCAAGCCTTAGACGTCAACAAGCAGGCCCGTGCTGCGCTGAAGGGACAGAAAGGCTGTGTGCTGTGGTTTACCGGACTGTCGGGTTCGGGCAAATCGACTATTGCCAATCTGGTTGAAAAGCGTCTGCACGCCATGGGCCGGCACACCTATCTGCTCGATGGCGACAACGTGCGTCATGGACTCAACAAAGATCTCGGGTTCACCGATGCCGACCGCGTGGAGAACATCCGCCGGGTCGCCGAAGTCTCGAAGCTGATGGTCGATGCCGGACTGGTCACACTGGTCAGCTTCATCTCGCCGTTCCGCGCCGAGCGGCGACTGGCCCGTGACCTGATGGCCAGCGGTGAGTTCATCGAAGTGTTTATTGACACGCCTTTGGCCGAGGCCGAACGCCGCGACCCCAAGGGCCTCTATAAAAAGGCACGGCGCGGCGAACTCAAACACTTTACCGGCATCGATTCGCCCTACGAAGCACCCGAGCAGGCCGAGATACGCATCGACACCACCGCCTTGGGTGCGACTGAGGCCGCCGAACAGATCATCGCCCACCTGTTGGCTCAAGGCTTGTTTGAAACGGAATACAACAGTGCTTTCGCTTCGCTCTGAACTGCTGGAGTCGGTGGCTGACATTGCGCGGCGGGCCGGTCATGAGATCTTAGAGGTCTATGGCAGTCAGTTTGACGTCGACACCAAGGCTGATGCCTCACCGTTAACGCAGGCCGACCTGCGCGCGCATCAACTGATCGTGCGTGAACTGTCGGCCTTGCAACCCAGGTTGCCAGTGCTGTCGGAAGAGTCTGCCGATATCGATGCCGCAGAACGGCAAAGTTGGTCGGACTATTGGCTGGTCGACCCCTTGGATGGCACTAAAGAGTTTGTCTCGCGCAATGGCGAGTTCACAGTGAACATCGCACTGATCAGCGGCCACCGGCCGGTGCTGGGCGTGGTGCATATACCGGTCAGTGATACGACTTACCTTGGCCTGCCTGGGTTAGGTGCGTGGCGCGAGTCCAACCAACGGGCCCGTCTGCGTATCGGTGTGCGCGCGATTGCAGCCACACCCTTGCGGGTGCTGGGCAGTCGCTCCCATGGTAATCCGCTATTGGCGCAACGACTGCAGGCCATGGGTCCGCATGAACTGTGGGCCGTGGGCAGTTCGATCAAGCTGTGTCTGGTGGCAGATGGCAACGCCGATCTGTATCCGCGATTGGGTCCGACATCCGAGTGGGATATTGCCGCCGGCCAAGCCGTGCTGGAGGCTGCGGGCGGTCAAGTGGTCAGCGCAGGCGGCGGCGTGCCGCTGCGCTACAACACGCAAGCCGGTTATCTGAACCCGGACTTTTTAGCCTATGGCGACGCGCACTGCTTCCGGCGTTGGCACGCTGCGGCTGCCGATTCCGGCCACGCCTAACTCCCAGAGGGCCGCTTCGTCTTCGGCGCTGTTTGCCGTTGCCGCCAGCACGGCAAAATCGGCCCGCTGACCCAGTTCGACCAGCCAAGCCAGCAACTGGCGACGGGCCGCATCCAGCGCAATACCCAGCGTCAGCTGTCGGGCCACTTTGACGTAGGCCACGTCAGCGCCCGACACCACACCCAACAAGCGGGCCTGATCATCCCAGGCCTTGAGCGCCAGACGGCAACCATAGGGTTTGACGGCAGCGCGCAGGTCCGCGAGCGAACGCAGACCAACGCCCTGAAGATCACCGGCTGGCACTTCCAACACCAATCGCGCGGCGACCTCGCCTGCTGCGCGCAGCAGATCGCGTAGATGACGCAGATATATGGGATGTTGCAGAGATTGTGCCGACACCGGCACGGCTATATGGCCGTCGCGCTCAACTAACTGGCGCAGTGCCAAGTCGACGGCACGTACGTCGATATCAACGATACGGCCACACCGGACCGCGGCCTTCAGCAGCACATCAGGCTGCAACACCTGGCCGTCACCTTCCATGAGCAAGGCCTGCGATTCAGTGTGCAGCACATTGCCCTGACGGTCGCACACGCTGTTAAAGGCGAGTCCGATGCGCCCTTCCTCCAGAGCACGCTCTAGCAGAGAACGCCATTCGGCGACGCCATACTTGTGATGACGGGCCGGGGTGTTGTCGGCCATATAAGGCCTGTTCAAAGCCATGGCCGCGCCCAGCAGGGAATTGGCGCGTGACAGCACATCCGAGGCGCTATCACCCGGTAGCAATGGCGAGACCACCAGATGGGCCGGTGTGGCCAGATCGGTTAAACCATCAGCGGCAAGCGCCGCCGTGGCAAGTTGCAACTTGTCAGCCAATACGTCGATGGCTTCGCCCTGCCGGCCCGGCAGCAGGATGGCAAAGTCAGCGCCATTGAGCCGCGCTAACAAAAAATTGTTATCCAGGACATCCAGCAGTAACCGGCTGCGCAAAGACGTCGCCAAGGCCAGCAGAAAATCATCGGTGCGACGGCGGCCCAGCCGCAGATTCATACCGTCGATGTCGTTGGCATGCAGCAGCATCAGGGCACCGCTGCCCTCGCTTTGCAGTGCAACTTTCAGCGCCTCGACGAACACATCACGGCTGGCAGCCTTGGTCAAAGGGTCATAGGCCAGGCGCTGACGATATTGGTCCACCGCCTGATCGCTGTCGCGCAGCATGCTACGTACACGCACGACGAGCACATTGATGGCGCGCGCCAGCGGCAACCAATCGAGTAATGCCGGCTCACGCAGCTCGACAAAGCGACGCTCAGCCAAGTCCCGCACCTGCCCTTCCATGGCCACTAGCGGCTGTTGGGCTTTGCGCCAGACCAGCCGCAAGATCGAACCCAGCAGCAGGCTGGACACCAGCGAAACCACGGCAAAGCCCAGCACAATCTCTTCTGACAACTGGTCTGCGGCGGCGGCGGGTGCCGCGACCCCCAGCTTGGCCACGGTCTGCCCTTGCTGCTGAATCGGCGTCCACACCATCGGCACGTCACCGCGCACCAAGTGGCTGAACAGTGGCACCGTCACGGCAACTGCCGAAGACGCAAGACTGCTGCCGTCGGCATTCTGCAATTCATAGTCGGACCAGCCGGCCTGAGCGGCCCGCGCTGCAAGCAGAGCCGGCAGTTTGGCGAGATCAAACTGCGGGTCGCTGGCTAATTCTGTAGCAAATGCCAGGCCCATCGTTTCGCCCTGCTGCTGCAATTGGCCATGCAGATAGCTACGCAGGGGTAAGGCCACCGTGGCCAGCGCCACGACCCAGGTCAACACCAGGATCGCTAACGACACCCTGATAACAAACAGGCTGATGCTGGAAGAGTTGTTCATGGCGTTTACGAGGCGTTGCGCTGATCGTCGTCATCCAGCATGCGCTTGATGGACGCTTTGATCGTTGCCCCGACTGTAGGCTTGAGCCGAAGTTCTGTCAGACGCTCGCGCTCGGCGTTGCTTAAGGCCGCATCAAGACGCTCGCTGACATCCGTCTGGCGCGCAACCTCGGTGCTGAGCGCACCGGTGAGCTCGCGGGTCTCTTTAATAGACTGACCGAGGTCATCGATGGCCGCCAGGGTCACCATCATGTCACCGCGCATGGACTGCAGGTCGGGCACACTCTTGATGACCGCATCCATGGCCACGCGCGCACTGCCCACTTCAGACATCAGTTGCGCTGAGTGGTCGGCCAGATGAGTCATCATCGGGACAACATCACGCACCAGCGATACCGCCGATGTTGTGCGCACCAAGGCCTCGGCGTAGCCGTCAAACTGCACGGCAAGACGTTCGTTGACTTCCACAGCCCTCTCCAGCCGGGGGGCAAAGTCAGACAGCCGGTTGACCAGTTGCGACAGGGTGTCACCGGTCTGACGGTGCTGCTCCATCATGTCGGCCATTAGCGTGGCCAGAAAGCGCTCGGTTAACTCCACTTGACCGCCGCCACTGGCCTTCTCGGCCAGTGCCAACAGCTGTTCGCGCACGTGGTCAACCATTGCGGTGCAGGTGCGCTTAACGATGACCATCTGGAACCCGAGCATGATCGAGCCGATGAGACCGAACATCGAGGCCGAGAACGCCGTGCCCATGGCCGCCAGCGGCTTTTGCAGGCCACCGACGATGCGCGCGAAGTCACCATCGGCGGAACCGCCAGCACCACCGACACTGGTGGCAATGCTGGAGATGAGGTTACTGGTGGCCAGCAACGTCTCAAGCAGACCGACGAAAGTACCCAGCAGACCCAGACCCACCATCAACCCGACCAGAAACTGCGAGAGATCCTGCTTCTGCTCGAAGTGATGATTCAGGGCGTCGATCTCAGGCTCGGTCACCACACTCTGTATCGAGATGTTATGACCTAAGCCCAATTTTTCCAGGCGACCCAACATGCCGACCACGAAGGCGTGAGGACCTAAACGCGGGTTGGACTCACTGCTCCACTCGCCACGGCGCAGCCAATCCATGCCGGCCGAAAAGACTTTGTATTCGCCATAGGCAAGACGCACGTGACCGACCATGGTGCTGGCGCCCCACAACGCGACCGCCAGAATCAGACCGTTGAGCACAGGGTTGGAAACGAAGGCAAAACTGACGAAGTGCCATAGGCCCATGGCGCCGGCAG
This sequence comes from uncultured Pseudomonadota bacterium, assembly GCA_903908825.1. GTDB lineage: Bacteria > Pseudomonadota > Gammaproteobacteria > Steroidobacterales > Steroidobacteraceae > ZC4RG30. The sequence continues at coordinate 5,711 of CAIVTJ010000358.1, forward strand.
CCACGAACACCAGCGGCAGCCAGATGAGCACACCGTAGACGGGTGATAGGCGGAAGGCCGGTGCGACCGCGCTGGACGGATCGACCGCGGTTGTTGACGAGGGTGCTGTAGGGGTCATTTTCTATCCCGGAAGGCTGTCGAAGAGAGGCCACGGATGGGTGAAAGCAAAAACTGTAAAATAGTGCGACTGCCCGTGACGGCATCAGCACTGACGGTCATGCCCGGCGAGACGCTTTGTCCGAAGCGGTTCAGGCTTTGAGGGTCGACCACCAGGCTCATGCGGAAATAGCGTTCGCCTTTTTCATCGACCAGCGAATCGGCGCTGATCTCGGTGACTTTGCCGTCTAAGGTGCCAAACACCGTGTAGTCATAGGCTGCAACCTTGACGACAACACGCTGGCCTTCTTGCAATGAGCCGCGCTCTTGCGGCGGCACGCGGGCCTCGACGACCAGCGCGTCTTCATCGGGGGTTAGTTCCATCAGCACGTCGCCGGGTTTGACCACGCCACCGACCGTGTTGAACATCAGCTTGTTCACGCGCCCGGACACCGGCGCCACCACCATAGTGCGGCGGATGCGATCATCGTCAGCGTTGATCTCTTCCTGCAGGCGTTGCAGTTCAACGCGTGTATCGGCCAGAGCCGTACGCGAATCGCTGCGAAATTGCGCCTCGATTTCGGCCTTACGCGCTTGCAGTTCCTGCGCCGCAAAGGTTAAGCGGGGCGCACTGGTCTCAGATTCGCGCAACTGTGTTTGCAAGCGTTCCAGGCGAGCACGGGCGTCCAGAAGCTCCAGCTGTGAGCCGGCCTTGCGACTGACCAGATTGCTGACCAAGGCCGACTGCTGCTGCGCTGTGGCCAATTCATCGGCCAGACCATGACGGCGCACCTCTTGTTCCGCCAATTCCTGCTGCTTTTGTGCAATCTGCTCGCTGATGACACGCAAGGTCTGCGACATGCGTAGTTGCCGGGCGGAAAACGCAGCGGACTCGTTGCGCACTGTTGCCGACGAGGCGTTAAGACCAGCGGGCGCTTTGAAGTTTGCAGCGCCGTCTGACTCCGCTTGCAGACGGGCGGCACGTGAAATCAAACCCTCGAGACGAGCGCGCTTTTCTCCACGTAGGGCGCCGGCCTGCAGATCGGACACCGCAATCAGATTCTGCCCGGCGGATACCTGGTCGCCCTCACGGACAAATACCTTGGAAACAATGCCACCCTCAAAATGCTGCACCAGCTGTTGTTTGCCTGAAGGGATAACCCGACCCGCGGTATGCACCACCCGGTCCACATGCGCGATGGCCATCCATAAAAGCATCGCAGCGCTGCTGATACACACGGCCAGAATGACTGCACGCGGCATGCGCAAGCGACGCTGCATACCCAATGACTGGTCAAAATGTTCAGCCAGCATGGCGTAAGCACTGGCGCTCATGGTTGCGCACCCACAGAAATATTCACAGTCGGCGAAGGCGCTTCAACAGCGGTCTCTATGCGCATCTGCAGCTTGTCTTTGTCGAAGCCCATCTGCAGCAGTATGTTGCGCACTGCCAGCACACGCAGATAAGCGGAGCGTTGATTAGTCGTAATGCCCATGGAAGGGCCGGTTGCAACCAGCTCTACAGCAGACGAACGAGGCGCATCGGCCAGTGCCTTTTTCAGAGCCTCAGTCGCGACCTCGTCCATGGCCACCGCAGTGGCTTCAAAATCCAACTGCAATATATTTTTAGGCGAAGAAAGCTTGCCGCCTTCAACGACCTGCTCGTCTTTAGGTCCGGCGACCGGAATGTGCGTGCGCTTATTCAGGCTGCTATCTGGAACCGCCGCCCCGCTTTGCGCCGCGGCCGAGACCGTGGTGGTCGCTGCGGCCTTGGCCACAATTTCCGCCGCCATTTTTTTGGCCATCATCTGCGCCGCAAACGATAGCGATATGGCCAGCACAACGACCACAAAGATCATCGCAATGACGACGTTGGTCAGGGCGTCCACGAACCCCGGCCAATATGAATTTCCACCTGATCCACCGCCAGCCATGTCAGCTCCTATTCCCGGTTGCCGTCAGCGGCGAGCATGGATGGCAGCAGCCCGATGAGGTGCGCTACCTTGATGTGGTTTTGAACCTCAGAAATGGCCAACTGCGCCAGGTCCAGGCGGCTCTGATGCAGACGCTGATAGGCATCGAGTACATCCAGCAACTGACGCGTACCACCGACCAGCTGAGCACGGAAGGCATCCACCACGGTCATGTTGGCAGCCATCTCTTCTCTGACTGCAGAAAAGCGATCCTGCATCGCGTCCAAAGTTGCATAGGAGGCATCTATCTCCTGCCCCAGCTTGCGTAATGAACTGGCCCGCTGCAGACCCAGGCTGCGGCTGCGAAACGACGCGGACTTTGCCTGGGCATAGTCGCTGCCGCCGTTAAGCAAAGACCAGGTCGCCATCAACATCACGCGGGTATCGCGGTTGCGCACTTCCGTGCCGGCGGCATTGAGGTCCTGACGGTGCATGGCCTGCAATTCGAGACGGGGTATGAACCTTGCCTTATAGCTGTCGGCTTCATAGCTTGCCGCCAGTTGATCGGCTGCCGCAGCGCGCAGATCAAAATTAGCGTCTTCTGCCATCGACTTGGCTTCATGTGCGGTCGCGGGTATCGCCAAGGCCCGCGGTACGGCGATGGTCAGAGAGGACGGTGAACCTCCCAACAGACTCTCCAGATTGCGCAGCGATGAACTCAGGTTTGCTCTGGAATCGGCAATCACTGCGCGAGCGTTGGCAACGCGGGCGCGCACCCGCGCGCTTTCCGCCGCGCTGGTGCCACCGGCATCCGCACGTGCGTCCACATATTCCAGCAGTTCCTGCAAACGACCTTCCTGCTCTTCGCTCAGCGAAATCACCATGCGCGCCTGCAAGGCCTGCAGATAGGCCGAGGCAACCTCAAGGCCGGCAGCCGAATCAGCGCCCTCGGCTTGTAAACGCGCCACATCGGCCAACTTGCGCTGACGGCGGAACTCACTGATGCCGCCCAGGTCGAGTACCGATTGCTTCAGCGTCACACTGGCCTCTTTTCGAGGCAGCTCTGAGTTCGGGTCAGCGATGTCCAGGCGACCCCGCCCGGCTCCCGCTGCAATGTCCAATCGCGGTAACAGCGTGCCCCGGGCCGCTTTGCGGGTGTACTGCGCGGCCTGATTGCGCGCCTCTGCGGCCTGTGCATCGAGGCTAACCACCATGCCCTCGCGCATAGACTCATTGAGCTCCATGGCGCGAGGAGGTGCATCCATCTGCAAACCGGTGATGACCAGTTCGTTGGGCAGTCCGAGCAAGTCGGGTATTTGATTGATGCGGGCATGACGCCACGGCTCTTGCGTTGGGCTTGTGGTTTGGGCTTGTGCGCTTGAGCACAGCATTGCCACAACCGCAACCACACAGAGCGAACCCATAGTCTTCATCGACACGTCAACCTCCTACCGTACGCTTCTGCGCGTCGGGGACGCGCTGCGGAGCTTTTGCCAACTGCGGCATCAGTTGCTGGGGTGTGGCATCTGCCACAATCCGGCCCTTGTCCAAAACAATCACTCGATCTGCCAAGGCGATCACTTCGGCAGCATGCGTCGCGACGACCAGGCAGCGGCCATCGCGCAGCGGACGCAGTGCTTTGAGTACGCTCTCCTGAGCTGTTCTATCGAGGCCCAGCGTCGGTTCATCCATCAGCAGCAAACTGCGGCGCGTATGAAAGGCAGCGGCCAACGCAACCATTTGTCTTTGGCCGCCCGACAGGCTGATGCCGTTAGTGCCCACCGCGCTGTTCAAAGCCAGATCACCCCGCTCCAGTGCAGGGCCTAAGCCCGCAGCACGCAGCGCGATCAACACCGACTCTTCGCTCGCACCGGCATCACCACCGCTGACCACATCACGCAAACGGGCACCCAGGAAGTTGGAATCCTGCGTTTTGCACAGCGCCTGATGGTTGAGCCAATAGCGGTCGGCCTCATTGGCGATCAATTGTCCTGCGAAGGTCACGCGACCGGCCACGGGTGGCATTTGGCCGGCCAGTACGCGCAGCAGCGTCGACTTGCCTGAGCCGGACGAACCGATCAGCGCAACCATTTCCCCGGCGCGCAAATGCACAGAGATGTCATCCAGCACTGCACGTTCATTGCCGGGATATTTGAACGAGACCTTTTCCAGGCGCAGACCTTCCAGCATCAGCGCATCAGCTTGTAATTCGTGTGCGCGCTGCTGCAGGGGCGCAGCCTTGAGGTCCAGCGTGTCGCCCAGGCCTGTCAAGGCCTGCGTGAACTCCCGCCAGCGTGCGCGGAACGGTGCCAGTGAACACAGCACACCCAGCATCCGGCCTGAGATCAGGTTGACTGATATAACGCCACCGACCGACATGGCCTGATCTTCAACGCGGTAAACACCACAGACCAGAACGGCGACGGAAGACAGCGAGATCAACACCGGTATGGTCTGCTGTGCAGTCTGTGCCCACCAGCGCGCCCGTGCGCCGGAGCGTGCTGCGGCCTGAGACTGCGCGCGATAGGTGGTTTCAGCCATGGCAGCCAGAGGCTGACCCAGCAGACTATCGCGGGCGGCCAGCACATCGATCAGGGTGTGCATTTTGGCGCGATTCGCATCGCGCAAGTCGGCGTGGCGCTGCTGGGTTAAGCGACTACTGCCTGCCATCACCAGAAATAGCACGGCTCCGGTGATGACCGGGATAGCCACCAGCCAGCCACCGATCACCGCCATGATGCCGACATAGAGCAGCAGGAACGGTACATCGGCCAAGGGCAATATGAACTGCGCGCCCAGCACATCGCGTGCGGCAGCAACCTCACGAACCTTGTTGAGCAGATCGGCAACCGGAAGATGCCGGGACAAGGGCGTGGTCAACACCGCGCGCATCAGACGCTCGTCTAGAAACGCGTCCCATCGTGCGCCCGCGTGCTCCACCAGTTGCACGCGCGACAGACGCACTGCAATTTCCTGAGTCAGCAGCAGCAGCATACCTATGGCTAGCGCCCACAGCGTATCGTGCACTGCATTACCCATAGCCTTGTCGTACACAAGCATGGAGAACAGCGGCACTGCCAGCACGAACAGGTTGACCAGTACGCTGGCACCCAACATACCCAGCAAATTGCGGGAATTGGCGCGCAGGAACAGCCGTAGCGACGGATTGATCATGGCCGAAACTTTAGCGGCCACGCCCGCCAACTGAACCGACGGATTTAACAATTTGCCCAAACACCCTGTGACCGCGGTCACAGTTTTGGCGGGTGATCAACCCGCCAAAGGCATCTGCCAATGAACCTCTAGATAGCTGCTCGGTGTGCCCCCGGGGCTGTTACCGCTGTAGAGGGCAAACTGCGAAGTCACCGAGCCGTCATCCGCCTCGACGTTCGAAGTCTCGCGGAAGCTGCCGTTGATTTTCAGGGTGTCACCGTTGTCCAACTGGATGATCAGGTTATGACGGCTGTCGGTCAGACTGACGACGGCGGCCAAGTTGAGCGTCAGGTCTGTGCTCGCAAGGCCATCCCGCAGGTCCAGGGTCTCGATGTTGGAAACGATGCCCTTGAAGTCCGACAGGTCCAGAGCCGACTCGGGTGTGGTCAGCTGCAGCGTGTCGTTGCCCGTGCCGCCGTCGGCCTTGGCGATCTCTACAGATTCGCCAAAGACCAAGGTGTCGTTGCCTGCACCGCCAAACAGCTGATCGTGGCCACCCTGACCGGACAGCACGTTAGCCGCGCTGTTGCCTGTCAGGATGTTATCCAGCTCATTGCCTGTGCCATCGACAACAGCCGAGCCGCCCAAGCTGAGATTTTCGACGTTATCGGTCAGCGTGTAGGTCACCGACGACAAGACTGTGTCGGAGCCGGCGTTAGCAGCTTCAGTCACAACGTCACCGGCGTTATCGACCACATAAGTGTCGTTGCCAGCACCGCCGGTCAGGCTGTCTGCGCCGAGCCCGCCATCCAGAATGTTGTTACCGGAATTACCGACCAGAGCATTGGCCAATTCATTGCCCGTTGCATTGAAGTTGCCTAGGCCCTGCAAGGTCAGATTTTCAACGTTGGCCGACAGTGCATACGACAGGCTGGCATAGACGCTGTCCACGCCTTGCGAGACCGCTTCGCTGATGACATCGCCGGCGTTGTCCACGTAGTAGGTGTCGTTACCTGCGCCACCGGCCATCAGGTCGGCGCCCAAACCACCGTTCAGGATGTTGTTGCCGGCATTACCAGTGAGGCTGTTGTCCAGCTCGTTACCGGTGCCGTTGAGGTTGGCGCTGCCCGTCAATAGCAGGTTTTCAAAGTTGGCACCCAGCAGCCAGCTGACGCTGGACTGAACGGTGTCAGCGCCCTCACCCAGGGACTCGCTGATCAAATCGCCCAGGTTGTCGACGACGTACACATCGTTACCCAGACCACCCGCCATGGTGTCGGCACCCAGACCGCCGTCGAGGGTGTCGTTACCTTCCATACCCGAAAGATGATTGCTGCCGGAATTGCCGGTAATCAGGTTATCCAACTCGTTGCCGGTGGCATCGAGATTGCTGCTGCCGGTCAGCGTCAGGTTCTCAACTGCCACGCCTAGCGTATAGCTGACCGAGGACTCGACCGTATCGCGACCCTGTCCATCGAGCTCGACGACGACATCACCGGTGTTGTCGACCACATAGGTGTCGTCGCCCAAGCCGCCGGTAAGCGTGTCACTGCCCAGACCACCATCCAGACGGTTGTTACCCTCGTTGCCGGTGAGCTGGTTGGCCAGTTCATTGCCGGTGCCGTTGATGCTGGCGAGCCCTGTCAGAATCAGATTTTCGACGTTGACCGTCAGCGAATAGCTGATGGCGGCCCTCACCGCATCAATGCCTGCGCTGGCTGACTCGGACACCACATCACCTGCGTTGTCCACAACATAGGTGTCGTCGCCGGCGCCACCGCTGAGGGTGTCGGCACCTGCACCGCCATCGAGCCAGTTGTTGCCGGCGTTGCCGGTCAGTACGTTGTTCAGCGCATTACCTGTGCCGTTGATGTCGCCCGAGCCGGTCAGGGCCAGGTTCTCGACGTTGTCACTGAGCACATAGTTGGCCGAAGCCTGCACGGAGTCGGTGCCGGCGCCGCTGGACTCTGTGACCACATCAGCGCTGTTGTCGACGATGTACAGGTCATCGCCCATACCGCCGATCAGCGTGTCTATACCCAGACCGCCATCCAGAATGTTGTTGCCCGCGTTACCGGTGATCTGGTTGGCTTGGGCATTACCCGTGCCGTTGATGTTGGCTATGCCTGTGAGCAATAGGTTTTCGACGTTGACTGTCAGCGAATAGCTGATCGACGCCAGCACGGCATCGAGCCCGGAATCGGCCGATTCGCTCACCAGGTCGCCGATATTGTCCACCACGTAGGTATCGTCACCGGCTCCACCGGACAGTGTGTCCGCACCGGCACCGCCGTCCAGCACATTATTGCCGCTGTTGCCGGTGATCGCATTGGCCAGCGCATTGCCGGCGCCATTGATGTTGGCAGAGCCCAGCAACAACAAGGTCTCAAGGTTGTCGCTGAGCGTAAAGGTGGCCGTCGATTTGACCGTATCGTTGCCTTCGTTCAAGGCTTCGATCACCACGTCGGTGCTGGCATCCACAAAATAAGTGTCATCACCCTTACCGCCGGCCATCGTGTCGTTACCGGCGCCACCATCCAGACTGTTGTTGCCATCGTTACCGGTCAGGGTGTTGGCCAACTCGTTACCTGTGGCATTGATGCTGCCCGTACCGGTCAGCGTCAGGTTTTCCACGTTGGCCGTCAGCGAGTAGCTGATCGACGCTTTGACCAGATCCGTGCCTTCGTTCAACTGCTCAATAACGACATCACCGGCGTCATCCACCACATAGGTGTCGTTACCGGCTCCGCCTATCAAGGTGTCGGCACCGGTTCCGCCATCTAGTTTGTTGTTGCCGCTGTTACCGGTCAGCACGTTGGCCAGTGTGTTGCCTGTTGCATCGATCGCAGAGGAGCCGGTCAAGGTCAGATTTTCGACGTTAGCCGACAGCGTATAGCTGACGCTGGCCTGCACTGTGTCTGTTCCTTCAGTGGACAGTTCGACCACTACGTCGCCGCTGTTGTCGACCACATATAGGTCATCGCCCGTGCCGCCGGTCAGGGTGTCAGCCCCTGCGCCACCGTCTAAGGTGTCGTTGCCGGCATTTCCAAACAGCTGGTTGGCGCCGCTGTTGCCGGTCATCAGGTTGGCCAGTTCATTGCCGGTGCCAGTCAGGCCGGCGCTGCCGGTCAGCTGCAGGTTCTCGAGGTTTGCGCCCAAGGTGTAGCTGAGGCTGGCCAGAACCGTGTCGTTGCCTTGGCTCGCAGACTCAATGACCACGTCGCCGCCGTTGTCAACGACATAGGTGTCATCGCCAGCGCCACCGGTCATCGTATCGGCCCCGGTACCGCCATCGAGAATGTTGTTGCCCGAATTACCGGTCAGGGTGTTGGCCAGGGTGTTACCCGTGCCATTAAGGTTGGCCGTGCCGGTCAGCAGCAGGGTCTCGATATTGTCACCGAGCACAAAGCTGGCCGAGGCTTGAACCGTATCGGTGCCCTCGCCGGCCAGTTCGGTGACGACATCGAGGCTGCTGTCGACCAGATAGGTATCATCACTCTTGCCACCGGCCAGCGTGTCATTGCCGGTGCCACCATCAATGATATTGATGCCATCGTTACCGGTGATGACGTTGGCCAAACTATTGCCTGTGGCATTCAGATTTGCCGAACCCGTCAACAGCAGCTTCTCAAGGTTCAGGCCCAGCGTATAGGTGATGGAACTGCGCACCGTGTCGGTACCGGCGTTCAGGGCTTCATAGACCACATCGCCTGCGTCATCGACCACATAGGTGTCATCGCCCAGACCACCAGCCATCGCATCGGCGCCGGTACCACCATCCAGCACGTTATTGCCGCTGTTGCCGGTCAGGCTGTTAGCCAGCGAATTACCGCTGCCGTTGCTGGCCGCTGTACCGGTCAGGGTGAGATTTTCAAGGTTGGCACCCAAGGTCCAGGTGATGCTGGACTCGACGGAGTCATTGCCCTCATTGGTCAATTCGGTGATGACATCGCCGGTGTTATCGACCACATAGGTGTCATCACCGGTGCCGCCGATCAGTGTGTCGGCGCCCAGACCACCATCCAGCCGGTTGGCAGCTGTGTTGCCGGTGATGCTGTTGTTGCCGCTGTCTCCCGTGCCATTGATGGCCGCAGTACCCAACAGCACCAGGTTCTCGATGTTGCCGCCCAGCACATAGCTGGCCGAGGTGCGGACTGTGTCGTTACCTTCACCAGCGTTTTCGGTGATGACATCATTAGGGTCGTCGATGACATAGGTGTCGTCACCCTTGCCACCGATCAGAGTATCGGCGCCGGCACCGCCGTCGATATAGTTGTTGCCGTCGTTGCCGGTGATGACGTTAGCCAGGGTATTGCCCGTGCCGTTGATGTTGGCCGTGCCGGTCAACAGCAGGTTTTCCAGGTTCGCACCCAGCACCCAGTTGAGCGAGGCCCGCACGGTGTCGGTGCCGCCATTGACGTCTTCGGTGATTACATCGCCGGCGTTATCGACCACATAGGTGTCGTTACCCGCGCCGCCAATCAGGGTGTCGGCACCGGTGCCACCGTCCAAGGTGTCGTTGCCGTCAAGACCCGTCAGCACGTTGTTGGCTGAGTTGCCGATCAGTACGTTATCGAGCGTGTTGCCGGTACCGTTGATCGCATCAGAGCCGGTCAGAACCAGATTTTCGACATTGGCAGCCAGCGAGGTCAGCGTAATCGACGACTGGATGGTGTCCGTACCCGCATTAGCTGCTTCAGTGACGGTATCGCTCAGCGAGTCGACCACGTAAGTGTCGTTGCCCGCACCACCGACCATGCTGTCATTGCCTGTACCACCATCGAGGGTGTCATCACCGCGACCACCCGTCAGCGTGTCGTCACCCGCACCACCGGACAGCGCACCACCGATCGTCGCACCGATCATCGGTGCCGTGTTTGCATAGGGATGCCCCGCAGGCAGCATTGCCTGTGTGCCCCACTTCCAGGCCAGATAGCCTTCGACCAGCTGCCGGTCTGCAATGCTTAGCGTGTTAGTCGTAAGCAATATTTCGTTGATATCACCGGCTAGGTTCCAGTAGCCGGTCGGGTAGCCCAGCGCGCCACCGATGTACAGTGCGCCATTAAAATTGAAGGGCTGGTTGATCGACTCAACCGTATGCGCAGCGCCATTGAGCGCCGTATAGACATTGGCACGTGAGGTAGTTGTGGTCCAGTTGGCCAGTGCGCCATCACGGTAATAGGAACTGACGGCCTGACTGACACCGGAACCCATGCCAATGTAATTGCCTGCAATATCCTGGGTGTTGTCACCAGAGCCGGCAATAAGCAGCCAGCCGCCACCGGCGACACCATTATTGGTGCCGAGTGGCATGTAGTTCCCGTCGCTGGTGTTCTGCACCCAGAACAAGCTGTTGGTATTACCGGTCAGCGATGACAGCAGTGATGTCAGACGGTCGTTGTACCCGTCAAAGCGAACTACCGGTAGCCCGTTTTGAGCATCCAGCACCAACAGCGGCCTCAGGTCCACCACAGTCTGCGTGGCATTGCGCCCGGTACTACCGCTCTTGTCGACCCAGGTGGCCACCTGCCCATTGACGAGACCTGCCTCGGCAGCACCTTCCTGTACGCCATTGCCATTGAGGTCAGCAGCATCCAGCCACAAGGCCTTGCCGGCCAGTTCAGTCGGTGTCCACAGGATTTGCAGCGACAAGTTGTCGTTGCCGTCGTCGCCCGTGAGTGTGCTGCCATTTCCGCCGACCAGCGTGTCAGCGCCTGCGCCACCGCTGAGCGTGCTGTTGCCGCCGGCAATCAGGTAGTCATTGCCAGCACCGCCGCTGACTAGGGCGTTGTTGGATAGACCACTGAGTGTGCCGGCGCGCAGCGTGTCGTTACCGTCGCCACCATCCAAGGTGTCGTTACCGCCATTGCCGCGGATGATATCGTCGCCGCCACCACCCAGAATCAGATTCGCTGCCAAGTTACCCAGGATGGTGTTGGCGCCATCACCACCGGTGGCGTTGGTCGCCGAAGAGCCGGTCAGCGTGATGTTTTCTATGTAAGTCCCGGCCAGGTCCACCGAGAAGGCCGATTGCAAGGTATCGGTGCCCTCGTTGGCCAGTTCAATGATGGTGTCGCCGGCGCCATAGGTATAGGTGTCATCACCTGTGCCGCCGACCAGCGTATCGGCACCGTCACCGCCGATCAGCGTGTCACTGCCAGCACCACCTTCCAGCCTATCGCCCACAGTATCGGTCGCTGTCGCAGAGCCGTACGTGAAGGCCGAAATCGGTATGACAGCAAAGCTGGCGGATCCGGGAGTCTGCCATTGCAGTGTGGCGGTGGCGTTTCCACCACCCTCATACATTTGATACCGGATGCTGTGGGTACCGGCAGCCAGAGTCAGCGGCAGACTGGTGGCCGTACCGGCGACCGATGCGATCTGCTGGCCGTCTATCCACAGATAGCTCCAGTCATCGCCACTGATCTTGAAGCTGTAGCTGCCCGCCGTGGTTGTCGTCAGGTTGCCTGTCCAAACCACAGAGAAGTTGTCTGCGTTGACCAGCGGGTCCGGCGCAGTAGTGCCCCAGCTGAAGTTAATCTGCGCGTCTTGGCGTACCAAGGCTGCTACACCGGAATAGCCGGTATTATTGAAATACTCAGCGTGCAAACCGCTGACGACACCTGTGCCACCTGGCGCAACGGACTGCAGCAGATCGTTGCCGTTGCCACCCTGCAGGGTGTCTGCACCGCCGCCACCATATAGGGTGTCGTTGCCATCACCACCGCCCAGCGTGTCATTACCGGAATTGCCGGTGATGACGTTATTGAGAGTGTTGCCTGACGTGCTGTGGGCAATACCGTTAGTAAAGGTTAGATTCTCCAGGGTGCTGCCCACGGCACTGAAAGTCGCCCAGGAAGACAGCGTGGTCTCGACAGTATCCACGCCGGTGCCGCCGGTAACCGAGTCACCCGCGTCATCGACGACAAAGGTGTCGTTGCCACCGTTGCCGGTCATGGTGTCTGCACCGGCGCCGCCGTCAAGGCGGTTGCTGGCGCCGTTGCCGACAATGATGTTGTTCAGCGAATTACCAAAGCCGTTGATGGAATTGCCGCCATTCAGCGTCAGGTTCTCTACGTAGTCGGGCAAACGGAAATCCACAGTGCTTTGTACCGTGTCGGTACCGCCACCAGCGGCCTCCACCACGTTGGTGAGCATCATGTTCACCACATAGGTGTCGTTGCCCGCGTTGCCGGTCAACGTCTGCCAGTAACCATAGGAACCCCGACCGCTACCAATTAGCTTATCGTCGCCACTAGTACCCACGCCATTAACGTTGTAGGTGTTGGTCAGATCCAGCACTTCCACATTGCCCGGCAGCGTAATTGTAAGAACCGTACCCACGTTGTTGTCGCGCTGAATCCACAGAGTGTCTGTGCCTTCGCTGGCGTTTTCGGTCACGCTCCAAGTGGGGAACACACCCGTGGGGTAAAGGTCATAGAACCTATAGGTGTCGTCACCAGCTCCGCCAGATAGGGCAAAGCCCGCACCTTCCCGGTTGGTCACAAACACGTTATTGCTGGCGTTGCCGACTCCGGTAATGGTTCCTGTCGCGCCGGTGCCCGCGAAAGTCAGATTTTCAAGGCCCGAGGCTAACGTCAGCGTGTAGGAGGTATTGGCTACCACCGTGTCGTTACCCGAGGTATCCACAATGACATCGCTGGCGCTGTCTATGTAATAGGTGTCATCACCAGCACCGCCGTTCATCGAATCGATGCCGGCACCACCATCCAAGGTATCGTTTCCGTCGCCACCCAACAGGGTGTCGTTACCCGCCAGACCCTGCAGGTAGTTGTTGCCGGCATTGCCAGTGATGACATTGGCCAGCTCGTTGCCGGTTCCGTTAATACTGAGGCTGCCGGTCAGAATTAGGTTTTCTACGTTGGTGGTGAGCCCATAGCTGATCGAGGAATTGACAAGGTCAGTACCTTGATTGGCCAGCTCAATGACCTGGTCGTAAGCGGTATCAACGACGTAAGTGTCGTTGCCCTCACCGCCCGCCATCCAGTCGATGCCTGCGCCGCCGTTGAGGCTGTCGTCACCCTTACCGCCGTACAGCGCGTCGAATCGATCTCCGCCGTTCAGGGTGTCATTGCCATCACCACCGAACAGCACGGCATCCACCTTGCTACTACCGCGTACAGCGGCTGCGCCGTAGTTGCTGTTAATCGTGTCAGCGCCTGTGCTGCCGAACTGGATATTGGCTTGGGTCCACGTGTTATCCCAAGCCACAGTGCCTAATCCAGAAGCCGTGGTGATCGCCGCTGGTGCGCCATTGACCGCCCACTTAGCGCGCAGATAGGCCTCAACCGCCGTACGCTCGTCGTCGGTCAGCGCACGGTTGTAGACGATGAGCTCCGATACTGTTCCCTTACTCAGCTCTGTAAAGCTGGAAGTGCCACCCAGATAGAGCACACCGGCGTTACTGCTGGAAGCATTGCCGCTATCAGACGGGATCAGCACACCGTTGCTGTACAAGGCGCCAGTAACCACGTTCCCTGTTGGCGTCGTGGTGACTGTGCTCTCAGCTGTGTATAGCTTGGTCACTCCACCCACCACCGGGGTACCGTTGTTGATCCAGTTGTTATCGTAATAGCGATCCTGTAGACCGCCATGCCAGCCTACGATCACTTGGCCCGTGCCATTGACCAAACGCCCGTTCTGGGTGCCAGCCATCGAGCCAACGGCAAAGATGGTGTAGGTGTTGCCCAGATTCAGAGACGATCCCAGCAGGTCACCGCCGTCGAAGGTCACCGAGGCCAAGCCTTTGACTGCACCCAATTTCAGTGTGGGATCTGCAGCAAGCGCAGTCTGAGTAAAGACGTTACCTGCACCACTCTTATCAACCCACAGCGACAGGTTGGCGGTGCCTGCGGCCACATTGGCTGTGCCTGCAACCAGTCCGCTTTCCCCCAGACCCTCGACGACACCATCGCCGTCAATGTCGGTTCCGTCGAGCCACGTTGTCATGCCGATCAACAAAGGCGGCGCGACGGTTCCTGGATCGGCAACACGCCCCCAGATGGTGGTCAGGTTGTCAGCATTGGGGAGCACCAACGCGTTGTTATCGATGGCCAACCCTGGCTTGCCACTGTCCACCGCAGTAAAGACCGTCGCAAGCGAACCACTGCCACCCAAGTTGACCGTTGCCGCGCCAACGTGGCTAGCCACATAGTTGTATTGAGTCTGATCGAGCAGCACAACATCACGGCCGGCGGTGCCCTGCACTCCTGAACCGCCATCAGCAGCGATTTCCAGAAAATATCCGTTGGCTGGTGTTGCTGACTTGCCCACAAAGCCAGCGGTGTTAACGTCAGCCTTGCTGATGTTGAGGATCTCGGCGGATCCACCGCTGATGTCCAGTTGTTCCAAACCCAGCGTCTTGCCTGAAATCTGCGACAGAGTTTTCAGTCCAAGGCCGTTGGCCTTGAGGATGTCGAAGCCTGTGCCGCCATCCAGCGCGGCATACGACAAGTCTGGTGTTACGAATGTGTCATTTCCGCCCAGGCCCCGTAGCGTATCCGCACCGCCCATGCCCATGATGAGGTTATTGCCCTCGTTGCCGGTAAGAACGTTGGCAGCTGTGTTGCCGGTTGCGTCGATGTTGGCAAGGCCGGTCAGCGTCAGATTCTCAAAGGTAGCGCCCAGCGCCCATGTGATCGATGAACGAACAGTGTCGTTCCCACCACCGGTCTCGATGAGCGAGTCATTGATGCTGTCGACAACGTAGGTGTCATCGCCCGCGCCGCCGGTCAGCGTGTCATCACCCGCGCCACCGTCCAGCCAGTTGTTGCCACTATTGCCGTTAATGATGTTATTGAGTGCGTTACCGGTGGCGTTGATAGCGCCGGTGCCGGTCAAATCCAGTTGTTCAATGTTGGCACTGAGCACATAGCTGGCACTGGAACGAACGATGTCATAACCGGCGTCAGCCGCTTCGAACACCACGTCCAAAGACGAATCGACGATATAGATGTCGTCACCGCCATAGCCGGTCAGCGTGTCGTCACCCGCGCCACCGCTCAGCAGGTTTGCCCCAGCGGTACCCAGAATGCGATTAGCCAAGTCGTTGCCGGTACCGTTAAGGTCACTGTCTCCGGTCAAGATCAGATTTTCAACGTTCGCGGTTAACGCATAGGAAATGCTACTGCGGACGGTGTCGTTGCCCTCGCTGGCCAGTTCAGTAATAACATCACCGACATTGTCGACGACGTACTGATCATCGCCCTGACCTCCGGTCATGGCATCGGCACCCAGACCACCATCAATAACGTTATTGCCGGTGTTGCCGGTGATAACGTTGTCTAGTTCGTTGCCGGTGGCATCGATGTTGTCTGTGCCCTGAAGGTTGAGCACCTCGACGTTGGCAGACATGCTCCAGGTAGCCGTGGAGTTGACAGTGTCGCGCCCAGTGCCCACGTCTGATAATTCGACGACCTGATCCAGTGTGTCGTCGACCTGATAGGTGTCGTCACCTGAACCACCCGTCAGGGTGTCTACGCCCGCGCCACCGTCTAACAGGTTGTTGCCACTGTTGCCGCGGATATCATTGGCCAGTTCGTTACCCGTACCAGAGACATTGTCTGTACCGGTCAGTATCAGCTTTTCAACGTTGGCACCCAATACATAGCTGAGCTGGGTCTGCACGGTATCAGTCCCGGAATCCTTACCCTCGGTAACGGTATCCATGGCGTTGTCGACCACGTACCAGTCATCACCCTGACCGCCGGCCATGACATCAGCCCCGGCGCCGCCGTCCAAACGGTTGTCGGCGCTGTTGCCGGTCAGCTGGTTATCGAGTTCGTTACCCGTGGCGTTGATGCTATCGCTGCCCGTCAGCTCCAGGTTTTCCACCTGCGATGACAGCGAATACGTTACGGAAGCCTTGACTGTGTCTGCAGTACCCTCAAGTGCCAGTTCAACAACAACGTCACCCACGTTATCGACAATATAGGTATCGCTACCCGCACCGCCGTACAGGGTGTCGGCACCTTCTCGTCCGTCAAGCACGTTGCTGCCGGCATTGCCCCGCAGGATATTGTCGATATCACTGCCGGTGCCGTTGATGCTCGACACACCGGTAAGGGTCAGATCCTCTATGTTGGGGCCAACCTGGTAACTGATACTGGCTTTGACCAGATCCCGTCCCTCGTTGACGCCCTCCGAAATCACGTCATTGATATCATCCACCACGTAGGTGTCATTTCCGAGACCACCGGCCATCGTGTCGGCGCCCATGCCGCCATCGAGCACGTTGTTGCCAGAGTTGCCGATGATCTGGTTTGCGTCTTCGTTACCAGTTCCCGACAGGTTGTCGGTACCCGTCAGTTCCAGGTTTTCAACGCCAGCCAATATCGTATAGCTGACACTGCTACGAACCAGGTCGGTGCCCTCACCGGAGTTCTCTTGGACGACCACGCGGCTGTCGTTAACGATGAAGGTATCGTTGCCATATCCGCCTATCAGCGTATCGGCGCCACCACCGCCGCTGAGCAGATTATTTCCAGACGTTCCTACAATGACGTTGTCCTGTGCATTGCCGGTACCCGACAAGTTGCCGGTGCCTTGCAATTCCAGATTCTCAACATAGGAACCCAGCGTATAGCTGACTTCAGAGCGCACGGTATCGCTACCGCCACCTTCCTGCTCGATGACCACGTCACCTGAATTGTTGACGTAATAAATGTCGTCGCCACCCAGACCTATCATGGTGTCGGCGCCACCGCCACCATCTATTCGATTGGCGCCGCTGGTACCGGTAATGCTGTTACCGATTTCATTACCTGTCGCGTTCAAGTCACCGGTGCCTGTGAGCACAAGCCGCTCAACTGCCGCTCCTAAACGATAGCTGACGGTGCTGTAAACAGTGTCAGTACCCTCGCCATCCACCTCAGTGACCACATCATTGATGTTGTCGACATAGTAAGTATCGTCGCCTGCCGCGCCGATCATCGTGTCGGCACCGAGTTTTCCGTCTAGGATATTGCTGCCGGCATTACCTTTGAGTGAGTTTGCAGCGCTGTTTCCAGTGCCGCTCAAGTCCTCAAGCCCGGTCAGCTCCAGATTCTCAAAGTTCTCTACGAGCGTCCAAGACATGTTGGTGCGCACGGTATCGATGCCGGCATCAAGCGCTTCGATCAGCACATCACCCGGGTTGTCGATGACATACGTGTCATTGCCCTGTCCACCCACCAGAGTGTCCACGCCGGCTGCACCATCGAGCACATTGTTGCCGTCGTTACCGGTGATCAGATTGGCCGAGGCGTTGCCCTTACCGTTGATATCGGTCATACCGGTCAAGGTTAGCGACTCAAGGCCCTCGCTAAGCGTGAACGAGGCGTTGGCGATAACCGTGTCGAATCCACCACTGACCGAGGTGCTCTCGACGATGACGTCGCCGGTGTTATCAACGTAATAGGTATCGTTACCTGAGCCGCCGGTCATCGTGTCGGCGCCGATACCACCGTTTAAGATGTTATTGCCGGAGTTACCCGTGATCTGGTTATTGAGCTCGTTACCCGTACCGCTGGCATTGTCTGTGCCGGTCAGAATCAGGTTTTCGACATTCTTACCCAGACCGTAAGACAGGCTGGTGATGACCGTGTCTGTACCCGCGTTGGCATTCTCGGTGACGACGTCACCCACGTTATCCACGTAATAGGTGTCATTGCCGGCACCACCGGCCATGGTGTCAGCACCCTCACCACCGTTCAGGACG
>CAIVTJ010000359.1 GCA_903908825.1 uncultured Pseudomonadota bacterium
CGGCATCGGGGCTGCGCGGATAAAACGGCGTGGTCTCTTTCTGCGGAATCTCTTGCACCAAGCCATAGAGCTCGGAAGTGGACGCCTGATAAAAGCGGGTCTTTTTCTCCAAGCCCAGAATGCGGATGGCCTCTAGCAGGCGCAGCGGACCCATGGCATCGATGTCCGCCGTATATTCCGGGCTCTCAAAGCTGACCGCCACATGGCTTTGCGCGCCGAGGTTATAGATCTCGTCGGGCTGGGTCTCTTGCACGATGCGCCCCAGGTTGCTGGTGTCGCTGAGGTCGCCATAGTGCAGCTTGAAATTGGCGTTCTTGATGTGCGGATCTTGATAAATATGATCGACGCGCTGCGTGTTAAAGAGACTGGCGCGGCGCTTGATGCCGTGCACCACATAGCCCTTTTCGAGCAGGAACTCGGCCAGGTAAGAGCCGTCCTGACCGGTGATGCCGGTGATCAGGGCAACCTTGGGTGTGCTTGCAGCAGTGGTCATGCGTAGTGCTCCAGAAAATCTTGATAAGCGCGTTTGAGGCCTTGCACCAGTTCTACTTGCGGCTGCCAACCCAGCGAACGCAGCCGGCTGCTGTCCATCAGTTTGCGCGGCGTGCCATCGGGCTTGCGGGTGTCGAAAGTGATGTCACCCGTAAAGCCGACCACCTGCGCGATGCTGCGTGCGGTGTCGGCAATGCTGATGTCGTCGCCATAGCCCACATTGATGTGGCTGAGCATAGGCTGCGTGTGTTGCGAATAGATGGCCTGCGACAGGTTCATGACGTGCACGCTGGCCGCTGCCATGTCGTCGACAAACAAAAACTCGCGCCGCGGCGTGCCTGTGCCCCAGATGGCCACTTGCGGCGCACCGGCGAGCTTGGCCTCGTGGATGCGGCGGATCAGCGCCGGGATCACGTGGCTGTTCTCGGGGTGATAGTTGTCGCCAGGACCATAGAGGTTGGTGGGCATGACGCTGCGATAGTCGATGCCATGGGTCGCGCCATATTGGCGGTTATAGCTCTCGCACAGCTTGATGCCGGCGATCTTGGCGATGGCATAGGGCTCGTTGGTGGGCTCTCGTGTGCCGGTTAGCAGCGCGTCTTCGCGCATGGGCTGGGCCACATTGCGCGGATAGATGCAGCTGGACCCCAGGAACAGCAGCTTGCGCACGCCGTTGCGGAAGGCCGCCTCGATGACGTTGGCCTGCACCATCAGGTTTTGATAGATGAAGTCGGCCGGGTAGGTGTTGTTGGCGTGTATGCCGCCGACCTTGGCTGCTGCCAGGTACACCTGCGTGGGCTGGTGCTCGGCAAAGAAGGCCTGCACCGCTGATTGGTTGGTCAGGTCGAGCTCGGCGTGGGTGCGCAGCAGCAGACTGTCGTGCGAGTGCCCCGCTGCCACCAACTGCCGCACGATGGCCGAACCAACCATGCCGCGATGTCCAGCGACATAAACTCTATCGACCATAGAACCCCGCGATGCTGTCGACCACATAGTGCAGTTGCTCTGCTGTCAGCTCAGAGAAGATAGGCAAAGCCATGGTCTGTGCGGCAGC
>CAIVTJ010000360.1 GCA_903908825.1 uncultured Pseudomonadota bacterium
ACACCGGTGCGGGTCATGACTTGGAACGCGGCGTGACCTCACGCCGGCCGGCGGGACGACCCGTCGTGCACTTCATCCACTGCCGGGACGACCTGGCGCAGACCGACAGGACTGCGCGATGTTTACAAAAGTACTGATTGCCAACCGCGGCGCGATAGCCGTGCGACTGCTGCGCACGCTACGCAACATGGGCATCGCCTCGGTGGCGGTGTACTCCGATGCCGACGACCAAGCCCTGCATGTCAGGCTGGCCGATGAGGCTTATCGCTTGGGGCCCGCACCAGCGGCCGAAAGCTATCTGCTGCACCAGCGCATTATCGATGCCGCACTGCACAGCGGTGCACAGGCCATCCACCCGGGCTATGGGTTTCTCTCTGAGAACGCCCAGTTCGCGCAAGCGTGTGCGGATGCGGGCCTTGTGTTCATCGGCCCGACCATCACACAGCTGCGAGACTTCGGGCTCAAGCACACTGCGCGCGCGCTGGCACAGGCCAACGGGCTGCCGCTGCTACCGGGCAGCGGCTTGCTGCAAGACCTGGACGCTGCTTTAGCAGCGGCCGCAGCTATTGGCTATCCGGTGATGCTCAAGAGCACGGCCGGCGGCGGTGGCATCGGCATGCAGCAGTGCTATAGCGCGGCAGAGCTCGAACGGGCTTTTGCCACGGTGCAGCGACTGGCGGCCAGCAACTTCAAAGATGCCGGCGTGTTCCTAGAAAAGTTCGTGGCCAATGCACGGCACATCGAAGTGCAGTTGTTCGGTGACGGACAAGGTCAGGTCATCGCCTTGGGTGAGCGCGACTGTTCGGTGCAGCGACGCAATCAGAAAGTCATCGAAGAAACACCCGCGCCTGGACTCTCGGCAGCGCGGCGCGCAGAGCTGCTCACAGCGGCGGTGACCTTGGGCAAGGCCGTGGCTTATCAGTCTGCCGGCACAGTCGAGTTTGTCTATGACGCCGACACCGATGCGTTCTATTTCCTCGAGGTCAACACGCGTCTGCAGGTCGAGCACGGCGTGACCGAAGTGGTCGGTCATGTGGACCTGGTCGAATGGATGATCCAAGTGGCAGCCGGCGAGCCACCCGATCTGGCCGGGCATGTGCACGAGGCAGAGGGTCACGCCATACAAGTGCGCATCTATGCCGAAGACCCGGCGCGCAACTTCAGACCTTCCAGCGGATTGCTGACCCGGGTGGTGTTGCCTTCCGGCGTGCGTGTGGATGGCTGGGTGGAGAGCGGCAGCGAAGTCAGCGCGCATTACGATCCGTTGCTGGCCAAGATCATTGCCCACGGCAGCACGCGTGCAGAAGCACTGGCCAACTTAGGCCTTGCACTGAGCGCAACACACTTCGATGGCATCGAGACCAATCTGGGTTATCTGCGCTCGGTGCTGACGCACGAACAGTTTGTGGCTGGGCGACAGACCACGCGCATGTTGGCCAGCCACACCGTCGCCCTGCCCGCCATCGAGGTGCTGCAACCCGGCACGCTGACCACCGTACAAGACTGGCCCGGGCGCATGGGTTTGTGGGATGTGGGTGTCCCGCCGTCAGGTCCCATGGATGCGCTGGCTTTGCGTCTGGCCAACCGGCTGGTGGGCAATGAGCAAGGCACGGCCGCTTTAGAGATGACCGTCACCGGCGCGACGCTGCGCTTTGGCTGCGACGCCATCATTGCACTGAGCGGCGCAACGATGAGCGCACGCCTCGATGATGTAGCCGTGGCGTTCTGGCAGGCACTGCCTGTGAAGGCCGGTTCGGTGCTCAAGCTCGGTCGCATCACCGGTGGCGGTCAGCGCAGCTATCTGGCGCTGCGTGGCGGCATAGATGTACCCGAGTACCTCGGCAGTCGCGCCACGTTCACCTTGGGTGGCTTCGGCGGTCACGGCGGTCGCGCACTGCGGGCCGGTGATGTACTGCGTTTACCGGCTGCGCAGACAAGCGTTGCAATGGACGCGTTACCCGCGTTAGCAGCAGACCTGCAGCCGCACTATGGCCACCACTGGGACATCGCCGTCATCGACGGGCCGCACGGTGCGCCGGACTTTTTCACAGATGCCGACATGCAGATGTTCTATGGCACCGACTGGGAAGTGCACTACAACTCCAGCCGTACCGGCGTGCGCTTGATAGGCCCCAAGCCGCAGTGGGCACGGCGCGATGGTGGCGAGGCGGGACTGCATCCGTCCAACATCCATGACAACGCCTATGCCATCGGCAGCATCGACTTCACCGGTGACATGCCCGTGATACTGGGGCCCGATGGGCCCAGCCTCGGCGGCTTTGTCTGCCCCGCCACCATCGTGCTGGCCGATCTGTGGAAGGTGGGACAGTTGCGCCCGGGCGATCGCATCCGCTTTAAGGCCGTGAAACTAGCAGATGCCACGGCAGCACTGCAGCAGCAAGACCAAGCCATCGCCACACTGCTGTCACCGGCTAGCATCGCGCTTGCGGCCAACCCACCGCAGCACGCCAACCCTTCTGTGGTACTGCGGCTGCCGGCCACTGCCCTGCACGCCGATATCTGCGTGCGTCAGGCCGGTGATGACAACCTGCTGATAGAGTTCGGCGCTGCAGTGCTGGACCTGGAACTGCGCTTTCAGGTGCAGGCGCTGCTGCAAGTGCTGAGCACACCGCGTGCGCCGGGCATTGTCGATCTGACGCCGGGCATCCGCTCGCTGCAGATCCATTTCGATACGCACCTCATCACAGAACTGCAGCTCATCGACCTGTTGTGCGAGGCCTTGCAGCGTCTGCCCGACATCGATGCCATGGAGCTGCCCAGCCGCATCGTGCACCTGCCGCTGTCCTGGGATGACCCGGCCGTGCAACTGGCCATACAGCGCTATATGCAATCGGTGCGCGCCGATGCGCCCTGGTGCCCCAGCAACATCGAGTTCATACGGCGCATCAATGGGCTTAAGTCTGAGCAGCAGGTGCGCGACATCGTATTTGGCGCGAACTATCTGGTGATGGGTTTGGGCGATGTGTATCTGGGTGCGCCGGTGGCCACACCCTTAGACCCGCGGCACCGGCTGGTCACCACCAAATACAACCCGGCACGCACGTGGACGCCGGAAAACGCCGTCGGCATAGGCGGCGCTTATCTGTGTGTGTACGGCATGGAAGGCCCGGGTGGTTATCAGTTCGTCGGCCGCACCGTGCAGATGTGGAACCGCTTCCGTCAGGGCGGCGACTTTCAAGACGGCAAGCGGTGGCTGCTGCGCTTTTTTGATCAGATCAAGTTTTATGAGGTCAGTGCCTCAGAGCTGGAACAGCTGCGCGCCGGCTTTACCTATGGGCAACATCCGCTGCGCATCGAGCAGACCACGCTGCGCTTGGGTGACTACCGCCAGTTCCTGCGCGACAACGCCGCCAGCATCGACACCTTCAGAGACACACAGCGCGCTGCCTTTGATGCAGAGCGTGAACGCTGGCGTCTGGCCGATATCGCTGAAGCGCCGGTCATTGCTGAAGAGCCGCCGGCTGTCAGCATCGTGTTACCGGTAGGCAGTGAAGCCATCACCGCACCGGTCACCGGCAACCTGTGGCAACTGAAAGTGACTGTGGGTCAACAGGTCGCAGCCGATGAAGAGCTGCTGGTCCTGGAAGCGATGAAGATGGAAGTCAGTGTCGTCGCCGACACTGCCGGTGTCGTCACCGCGATCTATTGCACGCCGGGCACACCGGTCAATGCCGGCGACACGCTGCTGGCCATTACGCCTGCGGAGGCTTCATGAGTCTGAACACACAGAGCTTGGGGTTAGCCGCGCTGCAGCAGGGTTATCGCGATGGCAGCTTGAAAGTCACAGCGGTCATCGAAGAGCTTATCCAGCGTCGCAACGCGCGGGCCGATGCACACATCTGGATATCGCAAGTCAGCGACCAGCAACTGCGGCAGCGCGCCCTCGACTTGTCGCAACAAGACCCGCACAGCCTGCCCTTGTATGGCATCCCCTTCGCCATCAAAGACAATATCGATATGGCAGGCCTGCCCACCACAGCCGCCTGTCCGCAGTTCAGCTATGAACCGCCTGAATCGGCTTACGTCGTACAACGTCTGTTGGATGCCGGTGCCATTGCTTTGGGTAAGACCAACCTCGATCAATTCGCCACCGGACTGGTGGGTGTGCGCTCACCCTATGGCATACCGCGCAACAGCTTTGATGCCGACTACATCAGCGGCGGTTCAAGCAGCGGCTCTGCACTGGCCGTGGCGCAAGGGCTGTGCAGCTTTGCGCTGGGCACCGACACTGCAGGCTCGGGCCGCGTGCCCGCGGCCTTTAACAAC
>CAIVTJ010000361.1 GCA_903908825.1 uncultured Pseudomonadota bacterium
CCCATCTCTTCGATGACTGCAGATTCCAGATGCGGCAACCGTGCTTCGGCCAACTGGCGGCGCATGGTGCCGACCATGCCGCCGGGCAACTGGTGATGCAGATAAGCCGCATCAAAGGCCATGGGCTTACCAACAGCCAATCCTTCGGCAGAGGCGAGCTTGGTGAAATAAGCCTGCACCAGCGCCAGCGCCTGCTCATCGACCAGCACCGTGTGGCCCAGAGCTTTGAGGTTGGACACCGCCCGCGCAGATGACGGATTGGAGGTGCCCTCGGAGGCGGCACCCGAAGCCACTTGCAAGGCGCTGACACCCAAGCCGGGCGCATCGGCATAAACACGGTCTGCCAAGCCTATGGTGCCGTGCGCATGCAACTCCAGCGGCTTGTTGCCGAGCACGGCCTTGACGGCGGGAATGAGTGTGGCGGCACGCTCGGGTGACAAGAGACCGCCGGGGTCTTTGATGTACACCGCATCGACATCGGGGCAAGCAGCCAGCGTACGTGCGCAATCGACATAATGGGCGTCGTCATGAATGGGGCTGAGTGTGAACACCAGCGCGGCAATCACATACTCACCACCCGCCTGCTTGGCCATGCGGGCGCACACCGCATTGGCCTGCGCATCGTTCATAGGGTCGGCCAGACAAAAACGCCGTATGCCATTGCGCACCAGCGTGGCAAAGGCCAACGACATGAACTCGGGACTGGCCGTTTCCCAACTGATGAAGCGAAAGCCCGTCGACATGAACTGCAGCGGCGTATTGGGCGTGGCCGCTGCCATCAAGCGCACACGCTCCCAGGGGTCTTCTTTTTTGTAGCGTACCGCCACACCCATGTGGGTCGAGGTGGTGAAGTCGATGGCTTTAAAGCCAACGCTATCCAGCACCGGTGCGATAGCCAGCGTGTTGGCCGTGGTCACGCCCAATGCACCCCACAGGCTTTGGTTGCCATCACGCAGCGAAGTCTCAACCAGTTGTACGTTTGCCATCTGTTGTGTTCCTTATGCTGGCGTTGCGCCGCTTGCAACCAGCCGCGCCACATAACCGGTATCTATGCCGCCATGTTGAAACTCGGCATCGGCCAGCACACGCTGATGAAAGCTGATGTTGGTCGCCACGCCCTCGATGTGTGTGGCCGCCAAGGCGTGCTGCAACAGCGCGACCGCTGCGGCGCGATCGGCACCGTAGGCAATGACCTTGCCCATCAGCGAGTCATAAAACGGCGGCACCATGGCGCCGTCGTCGATGTGTGTATCGACCCGTATGTTTGCCGCAACCGGCCAAGCCGCACGGCGGACCCGGCCCGGACTGGGCGCAAAATCGCGCGCAGGGTCTTCGGCATTGATGCGGCACTCGATGGCATGACCCTTGAAGTGCACATCAGCTTGTTGCAAGCGCAGACCTTCACCGGCGGCGATGGCGATCTGCTCGGCGATCAGGTCCACACCGGTCACAGCTTCCGTCACCGGATGCTCAACCTGTATGCGCGAGTTCATCTCGAGGAAATAAAAACAGTCGCGCTCGGTGTCGACCAGAAACTCAACCGTACCGGCACCGCGATAATGGAGCTGCTGCGCAAAACGCACACCCGCTTCGCGCAGCTGCGCCAGCAATGATGCCGATAAGCCCACAGCCGGCGTTTCTTCGATGAGCTTCTGGTAGCGGCGCTGCACCGAGCAATCACGCTCACCCAGGTGGATGACCCGGCCGTGACCATCTCCGAGCACTTGTAGCTCGACATGCCGGCCGCGCGACACATAGCGCTCGAGGTACACACGCGCATCCCCAAAGGCTGCAGCAGCCTCTGCACTGGCCAGTTCGATGGCTGCGGCAACATCGGCCAGCGCATCGACACGCTTCATGCCACGACCGCCACCACCGCCGACGGCCTTGACCAGCAACGGCGTGCCGATACGGGTGGCAGCCTCCAGGGCGTCTTGCAGGGTATCGACAGTGGCACCTGGCACCACGGGCACATCGGCTGCGATGGCTTCGCTGCGCGCGCGCAACTTGTCGCCGACGGCTTCGATCTGTTCGGGTGTGGGGCCTATGAACACCAGACCGGCCTGTTCGCAAGCGCGGGCAAATGGCGCCCGCTCCGATAAAAAGCCATAACCCGGATGCACGGCATCACAGCCGCTGGCCAGCGCGGCATGAACCAGCGTATTGACCAGCAGATAGCTGTCACTGGAGCGTGCCGGCCCGACACACACGGCACGGTCCGCCAGTCGCGCAGGCAGACTGTTGCGGTCTGCTGCTGACACCGCCAACACTGTCTCGATGCCCAGCTGCTTGCAGGTACGGATAATGCGCACCGCGATCTCACCACGGTTGGCAATGAACACCCTGCGGATGGCCAAGTCGGTTTACTCCGCCACGGCCACGTAGATCAGCGTTTCGCCGTACTCGACCAGTGCGCCATCACGCGCCACCAGCGCCGTGACTGTACCGCGCAGGCCCGCACGCACGGTATTCATCAGCTTCATGACTTCGACGATACCGATGACCGTGTCGGCCTCGACCACAGAGCCCACTTCAACAAAGGCGGCAGCACCCGGCTTGGGCGCACGATAGAACGTGCCCAGCATGGGTGATTCGACGGGCGTGCCATCGGCAACGACAGCCGCGACAACCGGCACGGGTACCACCACGCCAGCCGGCGCTTGGGCAGGCGCTGCGGCGGCGACCGGTGCTGCCGCAGGCGCGGCAAGCGGTGCAGCGCTGATCGCGCCACCACGACGCAGGGTCAACTTGGTGCCTGCGGTCTCGAGCAGCAACTCATCAAAGCCCGAGGCTTCAACCAGCCGCATGATCTCCTGGATATCGGCTGCGCTCAGACTCACTTCTTACCCCCGAATATCGACATGACATGCAAACGCGGATCGGCCAAAGGCGTGACCACAGGCGTGGCCTCTTTGTTGGACCAGACTGTCTCGGGACGGCTCTGCAACAGCAGCACTTTTCCGCTGTGACGGTCGATGGCCCACTCTATGTCTTGCGCCCGGCCATAGTGGCGTTCGACCTTGCGGCCCACTGCACGCAGCGCCTGCAATTCATCGTCCGATAAGCACGCGATGTTGCGTTGATCGGCGGCAACGACCACGTCTTCGACACCGCCACCCGGTGCCGGCGCATGGCGGATAGCCTTGTCCGAGATGTCACGCACCGGGATCTCGCCCGTGATCTTGCCCACGACCCAGCGATCGGGTGTGACCTCACCACCGACCACCGCAGAGCCCAAGCCCCACGCGCCTTCGATGGTGATGACCGACTTATCGCCGGTGGTCGGACTGCGCGTGAACATGACGCCTGCGGTGCGTGCGTCGACCATGACCTGCACCACCACCGCCATGGCCACGCCGGCCTCGGGGAAGTTCTGCTTGCGCCGGTAGCTGACTGACTCGACCGAATAGAGGCTGGCCCAGCAGCTGCGGATACGCGCCAGCACGTCGTCAGGCTTGAGCACCCACAGAAAGGTGTCTTGCAGACCCGCAAAACTGGCATCGGCGGCGTCTTCGGTGGTAGCCGAAGAACGCACGGCGACGATGGGCGCAGCGCCATTGACCGCCAACTGCGCATGCGCCGCGAGGATGTCGCGTTGCAAGTCATCGGGCATGGCCTCGGCTTCGATGCGGGCCCGCAGTTCACGCGACACCACGCCGATGGCTTCAAGGTCTTGCGAGTCCAGCACCTCAATGCGCGAGCGCACCGGGCCACGCTGTTCCAGCGCGTCGATGAACCGGTCGAAGGCCGCCGTACACACGACAAAGCCCGGCGGCACATCGATGCCGGCACGCATCAGTTCACCCAGGCTGCCGCCCTTACCGCCCACGCGGGGGCGGTCTGCAAGGCCTATGTCAGCAAACCAGCTGATCGACTCTTTGGCAGTCATCGGCAGATCCGTCACAGCAGGGTCACAACACCACGGCCGCCATCGACCCGGATGCGCTGACCGTCTTTGATCTTCGAGGTGGCATTACCGGTGCCCACCACAGCAGGCAGGCCGTACTCGCGCGCCACGATGGCCGCATGGCTCATCGAACCGCCGATGTCGGACACCGCTGCACTGATGCGCTGGAAGATCGGCGCCCAGGTCGGGTTGGTGACCTGGCACACCAGGATGTCGCCCCGCTGCAGCCGCGAGATTTCATCGACCGACTTGACGATGCGGGCCGTGCCTTCCACCACACCCATCGAAGCCGCAAAGCCGCGCACCTCATGGCTGTTCTTTTCATCGCCGGAAGAAAGCCAATTGTCGAGGCTCTCGCGGGTGATGCCCCACAACATGACGATGGCCGGATCGTCGATGACATCGGGAATGGGACCCAATGCCGGTGGCGATTCGTGCTTAGCCCATTCGGCGATAGCGGCTTTACGCTGCGCGACAATCGGCGGCCAATAAGACGGGCCGCGCGGCGGGCTGCCGCTGGACCAGGCGTTCATCAGGTCGATGATCGCGCTCTCAAGTTCATAGTGAGTCAGATTGAACACGTCGGCTTCTTCCGGGAAGAAACCGGCCTTGGCGAGCAGCGCGCCGTACTCACGGATCTTGTTGAAGAACAGGTTGGTGTACCAGTGCTCGCAATAGAACTTGTGCCCCTCAACGTAGGGGAACACACGATGCGCCAGACCGATCATCTGATCATAGGCAGCCCGCTCTTCATCGCTGTTGAGCAGCTCGCGATAGTCGGCGATGAGTTGCACGCGCTCTTCTTGCAGCTTGCCGATGTCACGATGCAGCGACTTGCCATCGCGCACCTGCTGCATGTAATCGGGCAACGCCGCAAACGGCATCGACAGATCGTCGTTCCAGCCGCGGTGATAGTGATAAAAACCATCGCCCACATTGATGTTGAACCACGGGTCACGCGCTGCGGCCAATGAGTCCAGCCACTGCTGACCGGCCGGACCGCCTTCGCTCAGCGAGGCCAGCACGGCTTCGGCCGATATGCCTTCTTTGAAGTGATGGTCGACATTGAGCTCGACGGCGCGGCGCGCCAGGCCGCGCAGCTCTTCGTCGGGACGGAAGATCTCGGCCTCGATGCCTGCCACCATGCGCGCAATAGTCTGGTCGGTGATCTCCGGGAAGGCTTTTTTGCAGAAGCCGAAGAACACCAGATAAGCGCCATAGCCCAGCAGCAAAAACTCGAAGTGGTGATGCCACATCCGGAAGTAACCCTCGAGGGTCTTCTGGTAGGTGACCAGCAAGTCGTGATTGGAGGCCACGCCGCGACCGGCATGCACATGCTCTAAGGGCTCGAACTCAGGTAGCGAGGGCGACGGCAATGCGCGTGCATCGTCGATGAGCTTGAGCATCTTGACCTTCCACTGCGCGTAGAGGGTCTCCCAGTTCTCGTAGTAATAGAACGCGCGCTGCTGAAACTCGCCAGTACGGCGCTCGATCTCAGCCGGGTCGGTCACACCATTGCCGCCGATATAAACGCGGCCGTTGATAATGCGGTGATCGATGCCCAGCGTGGTGGGCAGGCAGTGCACGCGCGTGTTGGCTGCACCCAGCGCGCAATAGGCCGCTTCGGCCGTCACCATGTCAAAGGCATGCATGGGCTCCGGGAAGTGCATCGAGTTATAGAACCAGAACTTCTGGTCATCCTCGGGGGCGAACTGAATGTGGTACGGGTAGGCAGCCTGCGCGGCCTCGGTGCCCGGCACCACTTTCACTGAACTGGGTAACGGAAAACCACGTTGTTCTGTCGTCGTCATAGGACCCCCCAGGGCCACGGCGGCAGGTGCGTCGTGGCGGACTGTTATGTGTTGAACCGAAGGGCTTAGGATACACGCGGCTTGGGACTTTGCGTTGACACCCATGCGGCGCCCCCCCTAGTCTGCATAACCATACGCAGGGAGCATGACTTGGACGCACGTACACCGCCCCCCGACGCTGCCACGCTGGCGCGCACACTGAAGGCTTTTGCCGGCATCGTCGGCGCTGATGCGGTCTTCACGACCGAGGAAGACCGCGACGCCTACAGCGACCGCTTCCCCATCGACGCGCGCAACCACCGCCCCGCCGGCGCCGTGGCCCCGACGACTACCGAACAGGTGCAGGCGCTGGTGCGCGTAGCCGCCGCCAACAAAGTGCCCATCTGGACCATCAGCCGGGGCAAAAACTTAGGTTATGGCACCTCAGCGCCAGTGCGCGCCGGCTCGATCATCATCGACCTCTCGCGCATGAAAAAGATCGAAGTCGACGTCGAAAACGGCACGGTGTTGCTGGAACCCGGCGTGGGCTTTTACGATTTGTATGACTATCTTCAGACGCACAAGATTCCGCTATGGCTGTCGGTGCCCGGCAACAGCTGGGGTTCGGTCATCGGTAATGCGCTGGACCGCGGTCTGGGCTACACGCCCTATGGCGAGCACACGCGCAACTTCTGCGGTCTGGAGGTGGTGCTGCCTGACGGCGACCTGGTGCGGACCGGCATGGGTGCCATGACCGGTGCCCCCAGCTGGAACCTGCACAAATATGGCTATGGCCCTGCCTGGGACCAGCTGTTCGTGCAGTCCAACTTCGGCATCGTGACCAAGGCCAACATCTGGCTGATGCCGCAGCCCGAGGTGGTGCGCGGCTTCGATGTCGAGATGGACAAGATGGAGGACTTAGGTCCGCTCATCGACACGCTAGGCCCGTTGCGGCGCGAAGGCGTGCTGCAGCAGTCACCGACCATCGGCAACTGGTTCCGCGCGGCCAACATCCTGACCACCCGCAAGCAATGGACTGACCAGCCCGGATCGTTGTCAGACGAGGTGGTGGCTGCGATCCGAAAGCGTTTTGATCTGGGCTGGTGGGGCGTCAGCGTGCGTCTGTACGGGCGCGAGTCGGTCGTGCAGGCCAACATGGACATCCTCGAAAAGGAGCTCAAGGCCATCAATCCGATGGCCCTCAAGCCCTATAGCTGGAAACCCGGCGATGTCGTCACACCTACCGCCGGCGGCTGGATGGGCGTGCCGCTCACATTCCCCATGCAGAGCGCCAACTGGTTTGGCGGTCGCGGCGGCCACATCGGCTTTTCGCCTGTGCTGCCGCAGTCGGGCAAGCTGGCCTTAGAGCAGTTCAAGCGTACCTACGCCCGTTACAAAGAATATGGCATGGACTATCAGGCCAGCTTTGCCTTTGGCGAGCGGCATATGCTGAACGTGAATGCCGTGCTGCTAAACTTGGACGACCCGGCATTCATGAAGCGCGTTGACCCCTTCCTGCGCAGCCTCATTGCTGATGCGCGCGAGCATGGCTATGGCGAATACCGTGCGCACATCGATTACATGGACCTGGTTGCCGATGGCTATGACTTCAACAATCACGCGCTGCGCCGTCTTAATGAACGCGTTAAAGATGCCTTGGACCCGGCCGGCATCCTGGCACCGGGCAAGAGCGGCATCTGGCCGGGGCGCTCAAACGTAAAGGTGCGCACATGAACCGTCACACCCTGATCAAGTCAGTGCTGATGAGCGCAGTGCCTTTGCTGGCGGGCGTTGCTGCCGCAGCGCAACCGGGTTCCGCGGCGCTGGATGGCAAGGCCCTGTTCAACGAAAAGTGCGCCATGTGCCACAACTCATTCGGCATGGGCACAGGCTTGTTGGCGCGACGGGTGGACCCGGCCGTGGCTGAACTGGAAAAACGCAGCGACCTGACTGCAGCCTATGTCGAGCGCGCCGCGCGCGTGGGCATCCTGAACATGATGCCCATCACCCGCGCCGATGCCAGTGATGCGCAATTGGCGGCGATTGCAGGGTATTTGTCCAAGGGTAAGCCCTGAATGACATGTGCTACTCAGCCAAAGTCGTACAAGACCTGCAAAGCTATCAGCGGCACTTCGGTGCCGTGCCTGACCTGCCACAGATCGCCTCGATCTACAGCCAGCGACTGAACGTCGCGGCTGTGCGCATACCGCGCGGCTTCGATCGCAATTTTGACTACCCTGGCGATGCCGATGCGCAGGCCATCAAGCAGTCGATAGACAGCTACCGCAGCCGCGAGGCCATGCGCATCGAGGGCGAACTGTTCGCACTCAAGAAACGCCAAGCCGATGCCGCACGCAAACTGGCGATCAAGTCGACCAAGATCGCCCTCAATGAGCGGCGCATTGCCACAGATAAACTCGCCAAGGCTTTGGCGCGCTTACCGCTGTTAACCGGTACGCAGCCGCATGCTTTAGATGGTCGCATCTTCCCGATGCACTACACACCTGTGGTCATCGCAGATCAGGGCCGCTTGCTGGTGCGACTGGCACGCTATCACTTACGGCAAGCAGGCAAGCCTGCGGCTATCGATGGCAAATTCCCCGGTCTCTATAACGCCCGGAGAGACAATCTCGAGAAGTTCTGGCGCAATGAGTTCGGGCACAGCCACGCCATGCTGCTGGTCGAGTCTTTCTATGAAAACGTGCAGCGCGACGGTCAAAATGTCGTGCTGCACTTTGTGCCCCGCCCGGAGCAACTGATGCGCATCGCCTGCCTGGCCGGACATTGGCGAGACGACAAAGGCAGCGAGCTGCTGTCAATCGCGGCCGTGACCGACGAGCCGCCCCCCGAAGTGCAGGCTGCCGGCCACGACCGCATGATTGTGAATCTGCGCAGCGAAAACCTCAGTGCGTGGCTCAATCCGCAGGATCTATCCACACAGCAACTGCAGGCCCTGCTGGACGATCGCCAGCAGGCCTATTACCAGCACCAGGTGTTGGCGGCTTAACGAGGCCCTTGCCAGCTTAGTTGCGGTTTAACCAAGCGCGTACCGCAGCGCCGTGCTCGTCGAGTCGCGGCGGAGGCACATCTACTCCCGGCCCGTCACTGCCCATGCAGAACCCCGCATTAAGCACCGATACAGTGGCGTGCTCAGCTGACAATCCCGGTATCTGCAGTGGCAAACGTAGTCCACGATCTGCCAGGTGCGGCATATCCACTGCTTCGCCCACCTCGCGCACCATGCCGCAGGGAATACCAGCAGCACTCATCACTGATTCCCACTCTGCAGCCGTGCGTGTGGACAGCGCTGCTGACAGTTCGGCCTGTATCTCTACCGTATGAACCCGGCGCGTATCAGGGGAGGTATAGCGTGCGTCTGTAAGCCACTGAGCTTGACCCAGCACTTGTGCCAAGGTCTCGAACTGATGCTGCTGGACCACACCTAATGAAATCTGCCGGCCATCGCCAGCGCGAAACAACGCAGAGGTAGGCTGACCGCTATAACCGGTATTACCGGTACGGGCGAGCGCCTTGCCGGTCACGGTGTAAGGAACCACGGCAGAGGCCATGAATGCGATTGAGGCATCGAGCATAGCCACGTCTATGTATTCACCCTTGCCGGTAGCATGCCGGCGCAAGAGGGCGGCCAGAATGGCAAACGCTGCAGTGTGACCGGTGAGCGTATCGACGACAGGAAAGCCGACGCGGCTCGGCGGATCGTCGGGACCACCACCCAAGCTCATCATGCCGCTGGTCGCCTGCACAATGTTGTCGATTGCAGGCCAGTCGCGCAGCGGCCCGGACTGTCCATAGCCCGACACGGAGCAGTAGACCAGCCGTGGATTCAGCGCCAAGACAGACTCAGGCCCCAAACCCAGCCGCTGCATGACGCCGGGTCGGAAGTTCTCTACCAGTACATCTGCACGGGCAACGATGCGCTGTGCGGTCTCAAGGTCGGCAGCGCTTTTAAGATCTAGCGCAATCGACTGCTTGCCTGCGTTGACGGCAATGAAGGCTGGCGCCATGCCATCGTAGCGTCGATCCGTACCGTAGTAGCGCATCACATCGCCGCGACCCGGGGACTCGATCTTGATGACCTCCGCGCCCAGCAGACGCAACAGATGCGTCGCATAGGGGCCAGCCATCACGTGAGTAAAGTCGGCGACGACAAGACCGGCAAGCGGCTGCGCCATGTCAGCTCCCCCTAGGACAGGTGACCGTGCCGTCTGCCTGCAGACTGGCACGAGCCACTTCAAAGACCGCCAGACCGTCAATACCAAAGCGCTGCAGACCTTCGGCGTTGCGTCGCGCATCGCGCAAATACAACTGGTCAAAACGTTGCTGCTGGGTCGCTTCGATGGGGGCCATCACGACGTGACCGTCCTGCGCCGCCTTAAAACCATCTTCCTGGCCGCGCTGCGCCTGACGCGCGAGTGCTGTTTCCCAGACAGCCACGCCCTCATCAAGCACGGCCCGTTGCGCGTCGGTTAGCAAGAGCCAACGTCGCTGACTCATGGCGCGGGCCGGATAAGCGCCGCGAGGGACCGCCAGCGCGGTGTAATAGCCGGCCACTTCGGCAAAGTGCATCGACTTAAAGGTATCGACAGGCGCAACCACGCCATCGATCACGCCCTTGGCCAAAGCGGAATAGACTTCGCCCATGGGCATGCTGACCGGATCGGCCCCGAGGTTTTGCAGCACACTGAGCAACTCGGTCGGTGCACGCAGCCGTAGGCCGCGCAGGTCGTCTAAGGTCGCGATGGGCTTGGTGCGAGTGATGACTCCGGGCAATACACCACCCTGCACTGCCAGCACATGCAGACCCTGCAGCTCCTGCGCATATTGCGGACTGGCTGCTGCCATGCAGCGATACAAGGCCAGCTGTTTGGGCACCGTATCGGCACCGCTGTAAAATCCGGATTGCGTGCGGATCAGATGGACCCCACCCTTTACGTAGATGGGGGTGATCAGCCCGATGTCGGCTACGCCGTGACGCAACTCGATCATGGAATGGTCTGCCGACAGCAGCGTACCTGACCAGCTGGCTCTTATTCGCAGTGCACCGCCGCTACGCCGTTCGACAAAATCCATCCATTCCTTGTCTGCACGACTGAAGGGATGATTAGGGCTGTAGGGCGTGGCATAAACCAGCTCTGTTACGCCCGGCGTCGTCGTACGTGAACACGCCGTCAGCAACAGCACGCCCGCCAGACACACCAGCAGTGTCAGGCGACTCATACCAAGCCCCGGGATTTCAAGAAGCTCTCCATGTGACTCACCATGGCGTCACGGCTCCATTGCTTGGCATCGACCATGTCAGCATCCAGTTGCAGCACCGGAATGCCCGCCTCTTGCAGCGCAAGACATGTCAACTGAGTACCGGATTGCGACAAGCGGCTGGCAGGCGGCACCAGGACCACAACCGCATCAATCCCCGAGCGCAAGGCCTCATGAACCATCCAGCCGTTCATCCAGGGTGGCAGATGCAACACCTCGTTCATGGAGCAAATGCGGCTGGCTAAGGCCTCGAAAGGCTTGCCTTGTACATCGCGGATGTACTGGGGACCCGCAAATGGCATATACATAGACCACACAAACACAGCGCCTAAGCGCTCTTCCAGCGACTGGTAAAAGCCGGTGTCGTGCCACAGTCCGGCACCTATCCACATCAAACGCAGTCGCTCATTAGCAGCCACACCAATGCCACGGTGCACGCGCTCGCCGACTTCATCGCGAAACCGTTTGGCATGGGCCACCGCCCAATCCGAACCACGATGCCACTGCGGGATCATGGTATTGGGCATCTGGTCACCAATCGACACCGGGCAGGGGCGCGCCTTGGCGACCATCTCGGCAGCTTCAGCAATGTAGCCCTCTTGTTCGTTAATGCGCTCCATCAGGTGAGCCAAGCGCTGTTCATCAAAGCGACGCCCAGTACGCGCCTCGAGCAGCGCAACCAGCTGCCGCATTTCATCAACCATCAACGCGATCCGGCCGGGTTCGTAGACCGTCTGCCATTGATCACGGGAATGCAGGAACCAGTTGGGGTCTTTGTGCTCCCAGGCTGGCGCTTCCATTGCAAAGAACTCAGTGCCCAATACGCGCGCCCACTGCGAAAAGACTTGTTGCACACAGTCGCAGGTCAGACGCGCCACCAAAACGGTGGGCTTAGGCAGCCCACCCCAAGGTGCAGTTGAAGGATCGTTAGCCAGACTACAAGCCAGCCCCAGCGAGCAATATCGACACCGATTGGCCGGATAACCCAGTTCATCCATGGTGGTGAAGTAACGACCCGAGAGTCGCTTTGCCGAGATATAGGCTGACCACCACTGGTTGCTGACCAGCGGAATGTCCATCGCATGAAACAGCTCATGAGGCGTATCGGCCTGAGCTACAGCAAACGGCTCGCCACGCTCGACGACTTGCTCGCGCAGTTGCGCGCCGAAGGCCTTCTGGTAGGCCGTTGCCTCAGCTGTGCAAGCCAGATCTTTTCGCGATGTGGACTTTTCCACGCTCACTTGAACACCCCTGACGCTGACAGCGCTTCGATGCGACTGCCATCTAATCCTGACAATTGCTGGGCGATGAGCTGGCTGTGCTCACCCATGTTAGGAGGCCTGAACGGTGCAATGACATCAGCCGAGAAGGTCATGGGCGAGCGCACATGGCCGAACACACCCAGACGCGCATGCTCGATGGGCACCAAGGCGCCGCGCGCCTGCAAGCCCGGATCGTGTTCCATCAAGTCTTCGATGTCCTGCACAACACCGGCAGCAATGCCCTGCGACTGCAACAGGTCGGCAAGCTGCTGCCCGTCCTGCGTCGCTGTCCAGCCGCCGATATCCGTCCCGCCGGCGAAACCACAGAGCTGCTGATACTGCGCCTGCGTCACAGCGCTGATGGCAATCCAGCGATCTTCCCCTGCCACCGCATACACATCCTGATGAAAGACAGCTGGATCAGCATTACCCATGCGCTGTGGTGTACTGCCACTCTGCTCTTCGAGCAGAGCTGGCAACATCTGCTGCACACAGATTTCATACATCGAGGCGTCGATATGGCAGCCCTGTCCGGTCTGCCGCCGATGCTGCAACGCAGCCGCCACACCGGCAGCCATGACGTAGGGCACGATCACATCACCGTAAGGCACTGCACCGGGGATAACCGGGTCTCTATCCGCCCAACCCGTGAGCAAGGTGCGACCGGACAGTGCAGCGCCGGTGCCATCGACACCCCACTCTTGGGCCAACGGACCGGTCTGACCATAGACACTGCCGGAAACCATCACCAGCGATGGATTACGCTTAACCAGTTGCTCGTAGTCGAGCCCGAGCTTGGCCATGGTGCCGGGCGAAAAGTTTTCGACTACTACGTCTGCCCACTCGATCAGCGGCTCTAAAACCTCACGGGCCTCAGGGCGCTTCATATCCAAGGCCAGCGAACGCTTTGACGTGTTCATGTGCGCAAACCACGGCTTGTCATCAAAGTCGCCAGGTTTGGAGGCCTTGACCTGCACATCGATGCGCGACAGACACGGGCGGGTGCGCGTCTCTACCTTGATGACCTCTGCGCCCAAGTCCCCGAGGATCTTCGTGGTAATCGAGCCGACCAATGCCCAAGCGAAATCAAGTACGCGCACACCGGCCAACGGGCCGCTGCGGGAGTTGGCAAGCGCAGCGCGTGGCGCCGGTCTCGCTGTTGTGGCTGCCGGCGTGAAGCCCGTAAATCGCGACGGCACAGTTCTTCCGGCTTGCTGATTCCAGAACTGGCGCGACTGCAGATGCGGATCGGCAAGCACATCACCCGGTGTAGCCACCGCACACGCATTGATGCCACGACGGCGGCCCTCGGTGCGGATCTGCTCACGCGTTCGCGTAAGGAAAAAGCCTGCGATAGCGCGTTCCCACACCGCACGGATCGCCGGATCAAGTGTCGAGCGGTTATAGGCCAACCAGTCCACACCGCGCAGCGGATTGTCTGCGCCAAGTTCGTCCATCCAGTCCGACAATGCTTGATTGGCCGGCGCACCAAAGCGTCCAGTCATCAACGAGTGGAAGCACCAGCCGTCTGCCAGCGGCCAGATGCAACGCACCGTAGCCAAGCCGTAATTGAGCGCACCACCGACGCGCTGCAGCTTGCGGCGTTCAAACTGCCAGACGAGGATGCTGTTGACGCAACGGCTGAAGGCAACCTCTCGCACTGACACATCAATGTGCTGACCCACACCGTGGGTGCCGCGCGAGTAGTGCGCGGCCATCGCGCCTGCTGCCGCAGCCATGTCAGCGTGGAAGGTGCAGGCATCACGTGCCTCCTTGACGGGCGCGCGATCCGGCGCGCCGGTCAGACGCAACACGCCGCTCATCGCAGAGGACACCAATTCGCCACCGCGCCAGCGCGCCCGCGGACCAAAGCTGCCAAAGGCCGTCACACTCACGTGCACCAGCTGCGGGAACTGAGCCTCGATCTGCGCCCTGCTCAAGCCAAGATCCTGCAAGCAGGCCAAGCCCAGGTCATCGATAAGAAAGTCGGCGCCGCTGAGCGTCTGCAACAGGGGCTCGGTGGCAACCACTGTCGCGCCCAGCGATGCCAGGTAGCGTGCCAGGGGTCGCTCGGCCATCGCACCCCAGGCAATCACTCGCAATCCCTGCAAGGGCTTCATGGACACAATCCTCTGACAAATTGCTCAATCTCCGCTGCTGCGCCGTCGTTGCAATCCCACTGACGCGCAGTCAGGAACAAGGCAGGCAAACCTGCCGCCTGCAACGCAGCCCGCTGCGCCGGCACGTGCCAGGCAATGCCTTCGTCATCGGCACTGAGCCAAACAATAACTGCATCAGCGCGCATTGCCGCCGATGCAGCCAGCA
This sequence comes from uncultured Pseudomonadota bacterium, assembly GCA_903908825.1. GTDB lineage: Bacteria > Pseudomonadota > Gammaproteobacteria > Steroidobacterales > Steroidobacteraceae > ZC4RG30. The sequence goes on from CAIVTJ010000361.1 coordinate 14,562, forward strand.
AGCGCTGCGCCGGATCAGCAAATGACCGGGCACCCAAACCGGCGCTGCGACGCTGGATGGCCAGTGCACGCCACGGGTCTTTGGCATCGGTGTCGAGTACAGGCCCCAGCCGGGCTGCAGACCATTCATGTATCTCGCCAATGATGGCGCTATGGGGCGTCTCGGCCGCGCGATGCAAGCGGTGATCCGGTGGCACACTTCCGGCAAGCAACAGGCGCTTGGCAACCGGCGCGGCTGATGGCAAAGCCTCAACTGCCAATAGCGACGCCAGATCCGAGAACAAACTCACGCGACCGAGCTTCTCGTACAGCGGGCCCAGTCCGGAACGCTGCTGCTGAAGTTGCTCCATCTGACGACGCAACGCATTGGCTCGCACCATACCGTCACGCAGCGCAGCCTCATCCACCTGCAGCTGCTCTGCCAAGCGATGCAGCGCCCCGATGGTGTGTTGCAGACTCGACTCGCGCTCGATATAGGCGATATCAAATATGCGGGGCACTGGACCGCCCAGCAGGCCGCGGCGCTGTAACTCACACACGTAGTAATACAGGCGCTGCACAGCATCATTGCCGCGCGTGAACACCACTTGGTCGAGCGCATCAAACCGGCCCTGGGCCCACTGCTGCAGGATCGATCGCGCCCAGCCAGGGAAACTGCTCTCCAACCACTGGTCAGCCAAGGGCGTGGATGCATCACATTGCCAAGGCAAATGCACTGCCGGACGGCCGGTAGCCAACAGTAGGTCTATGGGCACGTCCGCGCCGACATAAGCCAAGGGCGCACTGACTGACGTCAGCGGATCTGCCAGCACGGCATCAAGTCGCGCGTCGAGTGAACTCATTTAGCCAACAACCCGGGAAGCCACAGCGCCAGAGACGGGAACAAGATCAACAGCAGCAAGTGCAACAGATCTGCAATGAGGAACGGAATAACGCCAGTGAAGATACGCCCCAGCGGGATGTCTTTGGCCACACCTTGGATGACATAGAGGTTCAAGCCCAGCGGCGGATGCACGAAACCGATTTCCATGGCGCGCACTAAAAAGATTCCGAACCAGATCGGTGATAGCCCCAAATGCGCCACAACAGGCAAAAGAATGGGCGTCGTGAGCAGCATCAATCCCAGACCATCCAAGACCGAACCCACCAATAGCAGGAACAACGCCACCACCATCATGGTGACGGTAGGTCCGGCACCCAGTGTCAACACGCCGTTTCCGAATGCATCGGCAACACCGGTCACAGTAATGAATGTCGAGAAGATCAGTGCACCGATCACGACGGTGTAGATCATGCCGCTGGTGCGCAGCGTCTGCTCCATGGCGTGCATTAATGCAGGCAGCGTTAAGCGGCGGCGCAACAGGCAGATGGCAAACGCCCCCACGCAACCCACAGCCGCAGCCTCGGATGGTGTGAACCAACCCAAAGCAATGCCGCCTATCACCAGCAGTATCAGCAACAAAAGGTCTGCAACCCGCCGCAAGGCGGCCCATCTTTCTGACCAGCTTGCACGCGCCGAG
>CAIVTJ010000362.1 GCA_903908825.1 uncultured Pseudomonadota bacterium
CTGGCACTCTCGTACTGATTTCGGATCACGCGAAATCAATCTAGAACGACCGCTGGCTGGGCGACGTACTTCACTACACGGGGGAGGGCCGTAAGGGAGATCAGAGCCTCGTTGCTCGGCAGAACAAGACCCTATCGGAGTCGCCCTCGTCTGACGTGGACGTGCACCTATTCGAGAGGAATGCCCCCAAGACCTACACCTACGTCGGCCGGGTTCGTCTGGACAGCGCTCCGTATCAGGAAGTCCAGCCGGATTCCGAGGGCTCACCCAGAAATGTTTGGGTGTTTCCACTTCGGGTAGTGTCTGGGCAGATTCCCGTGTTGCCTGTAGCGGAGATCGACCAGCAGGAAGCCAAGGCCCACAAGGTGGCGCGGCGGCTAAGTGACCTTGAGATCCGGGAGAAGGCCTCCCGAGGGCGCACCCAGCCCGGCCAGAGACAAGCCTTGGGCGTCCGGTATGAGAGAGATGTCTTTGTTGCTGAGAACGCCAAACGTCGCGCCAAGGGGCTGTGTGAGCTTTGTGGGGGCGAAGCACCCTTCTCCAGGGCAGACGGTGATCCGTACTTGGAGACGCACCATATTGTCTGGCTGGCTCAGGGTGGTGCAGACACGGTTGAGAACACCGTAGCGCTTTGCCCGAACTGCCACCGGAAGATGCACGTCCTTAAGCTAGAGGGAGATATCGCCACCCTGCGAGTAAAGGCCAAGCTATAGCTTAGATTCCATATGCCCACGTCATTTGAGCAGATCTAAGTGCGCAACTGCGCTGGAGGCACCCATTTGAAAAGGCGCCGCTCGAGCCAATTCGAACCTTACGTTTTTGGGCATGTTCTTGGGTATGCCAAGAACAATTCATCACTTAACCCATTGTTTTAATTAATGGATTGGCGGAGAGAGAGGGATTCGAACCCTCGAAGGGGTTTTGACCCTTACACCCTTAGCAGGGGTGCGCCTTCGACCACTCGGCCATCTCTCCGCACGCGCAAAACGAGCGGCGGATCATACGAGCTTGGCGCGATAAAGGTAAAGCGATTAGGCCGCAGGCTTATTTGGGCTCTGCGGACCCGCTGGCCAAGCCCTCGCGGCGGATGCGCGCGTGGATCTCTTCGCGATGCACCGCCACGTCTTTGGGGGCCTCGATGCCCAGCCGCACCTGGTTGCCTTTGACGTCAAGCACGGTGATGGTGATGCCGTCACCGATCTTGACGCTCTCGCCCTCGCGCCGGGTGAGGATGAGCACGGGCTAGCCGCCCAGCTTGGCGCGCACCAGCGCCGCCACACCCGCCAGCGCGGCCGGTAAGGCCTCGGGCTGGGTGCCGCCGGCCTGGGCGAAGTCGGGCCGGCCGCCGCCCTTGCCGCCGACCTGCGCCGCCACAGCGCCCACCAGCTCGCCGGCCTTGATGCGGCCGACCAGATCGGCGGTGACCCCGGCCACCAGCACCACCTTGTCGGGCGCGGCCACCGAGGCCAGCACGATGACCGCGGACTTCAGCTTGTCTTTGAGTTGATCGACGGCGTTGCGCAGTGAGGTGGCATCGGCGCCGTCGACCACCGTGGCCACCAGCTTGGCGCCGCCGCCGACATCCAGGGCGCCGGCCGCCAGGTCTGTGCCCTGCCCCGAGGCCAGCTTGTCTTTGACCGAGCGCAGCTGCTTTTCGAGGCTGCGCACCTGGTCCAGCGTTTCCTGGACGCGCACGGCGACGTCATCGCGTGTGCCGCGCAGCAGCCCGGCCACCTGCCGCAGCAACTCGTCGGTGTGCTCGATGTGCTCGATGGCGCTCTGACCGGTCAGCGCCTCGATGCGCCGCACGCCCGCGGCCACGCCGCCCTCGGTGAGGATCTTGAACAGGCCGATGTCACCGGCGCGCTGCACGTGGGTGCCGCCGCACAACTCGGTGGAAAAACTGCCGATGCTCAGCACCCGCACTTCATCGGCGTATTTCTCTCCGAACAGTGCCATGGCGCCGGCGGCGACTGCGTCGTCGTAGCCCATGGTGCGCGTCAGCGCCTCGGCATTGAGCCGCACCTGCTGGTTGACGCGCTGCTCGATGCTGCGCAGTTCGTCAGCGGTGACCGGCTGATGGTGAGCGAAGTCAAAGCGCAGGCGCTCGGGGGTGACCAGCGAGCCCTTTTGCGTGACGTGGGTGCCCAGCACCTCACGCAGCGCCGCGTGCAGCAGATGCGTGGCGCTGTGGTTGCGACGGATGTGTTCGCGACGGCCGGCATCGACCTGAGCCTCTAGCGAGTCGCCGAGACGCAGCGTGCCGCGCGCCAAGCGGCCGATGTGGCTGTAGGCCGCGCCGCGCTTGCGCGTATCGCTGACCTCGAACAGGACACCAGGCGATAGCAACCAACCCGTGTCACCCACCTGACCGCCGGACTCGGCATAAAACGGGGTCTGCGCCAGCACCACCTCACCGCTCTGGCCTTCGGAGAGGTGATCGACCACCTCGCCCTCGTGCAACAGGGCCGCGATGACGCCCAGATCGTTGCTGCGCTCGTAGCCGCTGAAGGTGGTGACCGTGCCCAGATCGGCGCCGCCCCGCATGTCCACGCCAAAGCGGCTGGCGGCACGGGCGCGATCACGCTGTGCCTCCATGGCGGCATCAAAGCCGGCCTGATCGAGTGACAGGCCGCGCTCGCGGCAGATGTCGGCGGTGAGGTCGGCCGGGAAGCCATAGGTGTCGTAGAGCTTGAAGGCGGTGTCGCCGCCCAGCAGCGTGCCGCTGCCCAGCGCGGCGATGGCCGTCTCGAGCAAGCCCATGCCGTTGGCCAGCGTGCGCGCGAACTGCTCGCCTTCTTTGAACAGCACTTCGCGGATGAAGGCCTGACGCTCGACCAATTCGGGATAGGCCTCGCCCATGGCCGCCACCAGCGCCGGCAGCAGGCCGGCAAAGAACGTGGGCTCGGCGCCGAACTTGTGCCCGTGGCGCATGGCGCGACGCATGATGCGACGCAGCACATAGCCGCGGCCCTCGTTGGAGGGCAGCACGCCGTCGGCCACCAGAAACGCGCTGGCGCGGATGTGATCTGCGATGACCCGCAGCGACGGGTTGGTCAGGTCGGTGGCGCCGACCAAGCCGGCAGCCGCCGCGATGAGCCCTTGGAACAGGTCGATGTCGTAGTTGGTGTGCACGCCCTGCATGACGGCGCTGATGCGCTCGAGGCCCATGCCGGTGTCGACAGAGGGCTTAGGCAGCGGCGTCATTGTGCCGTCGGCCGAGCGGTCGTACTGCATGAACACGAGGTTCCAGACCTCGACATAGCGGTCGCCGTCTTCGTCGGGCGAACCGGGCGGACCGCCGGGGATGTGCGCGCCGTGATCGAAGAAGATCTCGGTGCAAGGGCCGCAGGGGCCGGTGTCACCCATGGACCAGAAGTTGGACTTCTCGCCCAGACGCGTCAGGCGATCGGCGGGGATGCCGACCTGCTTGAGCCAGATGTCTGCAGCTTCGTCGTCGTCCTGATAGACGGTGACCCACAGCCGCTTGGGGTCTATGCCCAGCGTGCCGGTGAGGAAGGTCCAAGCATGCGTGATGGCCTGGGCCTTGAAGTAATCGCCGAAGCTGAAGTTGCCCAGCATCTCGAAGAAGGTGTGATGACGGGCGGTGTAGCCGACGTTCTCGAGGTCGTTGTGCTTGCCGCCGGCGCGCACGCAGCGCTGACTGCTGGTCGCACGCACATAGGGGCGCTGGTCCTGCCCTAGGAACACGTCTTTGAACTGCACCATGCCGGCGTTGGTGAACAGCAGCGTGGGGTCGTTGCCGGGCACCAGCGAACTGGAAGCCACCACGGTGTGACCGGCGGCGGCGAAGTAGTCGAGAAAGGCGCGGCGCACATCGGCGGCGCTCATCGGGCTGGCTGCTGTCATAGGTCCGTTTCGTCGTCCAGGTCGGGGTGTGCGCCGGAACTGCCCAGCGCGCTGCGGATATGATCGGTTGAAAAGCCTCGGTATTGCAAAAACCGCATCTGGCGGCTGCGCTCGGCCCAGTCTGCCGGCGCCTCGGGCCCGAACCGGCGGACGCGGGTCTGGGTGGCCAGCTCGTGCCAGTCGGGCCCCTCGGCCAGAGCAGCCTCGATGGTGTCGGGCAACAGCCCCACCGCAGCCATGTCCTGACGGATGCGGCGCGGCCCCTGCCCCCGCGCGGCATGGCCGCGCACATAGCTGGCGGCATAGCGTTCGTCGTCGAGGTAGCGGTCGGCGACCAGCTCGGCGATGGCCTGCTGGCACACGGCCAGCACATAGCCGCGCTCGAGCAGCTTTTGCTGCACCTCGGCTGCCGCGTGCTCGCGGCGGGCCAGCAAAGCGATGGCCGCTAAACGCGCTGCCCCGGCATCGGCCGCGCGCTGCGGATCGAGCGCGCGGCGTGGCTTACGGGCGAAACTCAGTTGAGCTTCTCTTTGTCATCACCGGCGGCCTTCTTGGGCAGCAGCAGCTTTTCGCGGATCTGCGCCTCGATGTCGCGGGCCATGTCGGGGTGCTCTTTGAGGAAGACGCGCACGTTTTCCTTGCCCTGACCGATGCGCTCGCCCTTGTAGCTGTACCAGGCGCCGGACTTCTCGATGATGCCGTTCTCGCTGCCCAGATCGATGATCTCGCCTTCGCGCGAGATGCCCAGGCCGTACATGATTTCGAACTCGGCCTCGCGGAAGGGCGGCGCGACCTTGTTCTTGACGACCTTGACGCGGGTCTGGTTGCCGGTGACTTCTTCACCGTTCTTGATGGCACCGATGCGACGGATGTCCAGGCGCACCGAAGCGTAGAACTTGAGCGCGTTGCCGCCGGTGGTGGTCTCGGGGCTGCCGAACATGACGCCGATCTTCATGCGGATCTGGTTGATGAAGATGACGATGGTGTTGGAGCGCTTGATGTTGCCGGTGAGCTTGCGCAGCGCCTGCGACATGAGCCGCGCGTGCAGACCCATTTGCATTTCGCCCATCTCGCCTTCGATTTCGGCTTTGGGGGTGAGTGCGGCGACCGAGTCGACCACCACCACGTCTACGGCGCCGGAGCGCACCAGCATGTCGGTGATTTCGAGGGCCTGCTCGCCGTTGTCGGGCTGCGAGACCAGCAGGTCTTCGATGTTGACGC
>CAIVTJ010000363.1 GCA_903908825.1 uncultured Pseudomonadota bacterium
GCCACCAAGCGGCCGTTAAACCCTCCAGAGCTGCGCGTGGTTAACGCGGGGGGGGGGTGGGGGCGACAAACCGTCTGTGTTATTTCGCGCCGAGGCCGTAGCTGCGCACCATGAACTGCGCTGGGGCAAGCCCATCGGCTTAATGCCTATCTCGTGGCCGCTGATCAGCTTCTTTCTGTTGGCCATGGTGACCGCCGCCGTAGTGTTTCTCGTCACGGCCAGCTATGCGCGCAAAGAGACGGCGCGCGGCATTTTAAAACCCGTGGGTGGCGAGGTGCGCGTGCTGGCGGCACAGGGCGGCACGCTGCGCGAGCTAAATGTGACCGAGGGTGATGTGGTGGCCGAGGGCACGCCGCTGGCGCGCATCTCGCGCGAGACGCAGCTGGCCGATGGCGACAGTGCCGATGAACAGGTGCTGGCTTCGCTGACCGTCGAAGAGGCCACGCTGCGCGCCCGGCTTCAGGCCCTGCAATCGGGCGCACCGTTTGATGATGCCGCCTTGGTCGCCAATCTTGCGGCACTCAAAGCCGATCGTGCATCAGCGCAAGACAGCGCACAGCTGGCAGCCGAGCGCCAAAAGCTGGCCGAGCAGCGCGTGGCGGCAGGTCGGCCGTTGGTGCCGCAGGGCCTCATGGCCGTCGAGGAGTTCGGACGCAGACAAGAGGCCGAGCTTGCGCTACGCCAAGAGGTGCATGTGGCCAGCGCCCGCGCGCAAACCCTGCAAGCGCAGATCGCCGAGTTGCAGGCGCGGCGCGCCAAGCTGCCCTTTGATGTGCAGCAGCAGCGCAGCCAACTCGAGGCTGCTTTGGCGGGCATCGTGCAGCGCCGAGCACAGGCTGAAGGAGCACGCGGCTATGAACTGCGCGCCCAAGCTGCCGGGCGCATCACGGCCGTGCAGGCGGTGGTGGGTCAACCGCTGATCGCCTCGCAACCACTCATGACCTTGACGCCCGCTGATGCTGCGCTGGTCGCAGAGGTGTACGTGCCCTCACGCGCCATCGGCTTCATCAAGCCCGGTCAGGCCGTGCGCTTGTTGTATGACGCCTTCCCCTACCAGCGCTTTGGCCCTGCGGCGGGCACTGTGCAGGCCGTCTCTGCCACCGTGCTCTATCCGCAGGAAGTGCAGGCCGCCATGCGCATCGATGAGCCGGTATATCGCGTGGTGGTGCAACTGGCGCAGCAAGTGATGCCGGCCTTTGGACGCAGCATGGACCTGTCGCCCGGCATGGCACTGTCGGCGGACATCGTGCTTGAAGAGCGCTCGTTTGCCGAATGGCTGTTCGAGCCTATCCTGGCCATGCGGGGGCGGCTGTGAAAGTGCCGTTCTTAAACTTCAGCGGCCTGCGGCGTCTGCCGCTCATACGGCAGGCCGAGTCTGCGGAGTGCGGGCTGGCTTGCCTTGCGATGGTGGCTGGCTTTCATGGCTACATCACCGACCTGCCTACGCTGCGCCGACAGCATTCGATGTCGCTCAAGGGCGCCACGCTCAAAAGCCTGATGGACACGGCGCTGCGCATGGGCCTGGGTTCGCGCGCCCTGCGCTGCGAACTACAAGAGCTGAGCGAGGTGCGTGCACCGGCCATATTGCATTGGGGCATGGCGCACTTTGTGGTGCTGAAGCAGGCCAGCCGCACAGGCGTGGTCATCCACGACCCGGCCGAAGGCGAACGCAAAGTGCCGTTGGCCGAGGCTTCACGCTTGTTTACTGGCGTGGCCTTAGAGCTAACGCCCACCGCAGGCTTTGTGCGCAAGCGCGAGCGCAACATCCTGCAGCTGTCGTCGCTGGCGC
>CAIVTJ010000364.1 GCA_903908825.1 uncultured Pseudomonadota bacterium
GAGTCGATGATCAACAGCCCGGTGCCGACGCGCGCCGAGGTCAGCGACGTGGCTAACGCTGTGCTCGATGGCACCGACGCGGTCATGCTGTCGGCTGAAACCGCCGCGGGCAAGTTCCCGGTCAAGGCCGTGCAGGCCATGAACGACGTGATTCTGGGTGCCGAGAAATATGAGTTGGGCAACCCTGGTACGGTGCGTACCGAAGGCGAGTTCGCCCACACCGAAGAGGCTATCGCCAAGGCGGTCATGTACACCGCCAATCACATGCGCGTGCGGGCCATCGTGGCGTTGACCGAGTCGGGTCTGACGCCGCTGTGGATGTCACGCATCCGCGTCGACATCCCCATCTATGCGTTCACGCGGCAAGAGCCCACACGCGGTCGCGTCACGCTCTATCGCGGCGTCTACCCGGTGCTGTTTGATGTGACCAACGCCAGCGGCGATCGCATGTATCAGGCGATCTTTGATCGTCTGTTAGAAGGCGGCTTGGTCGACGTCGGTGATCAGATCATCATGACCAAGGGTGATCTGTCCGGCGTGCAGGGTGGCACCAACTCGCTGCAGATTCTGCGCGTGGTGCGCGGCCTGTAAGGGTCGCGGCAGGCCGCAGCGCGCGGGCGCTGCGGCACCGGCATTACAGCTGTCAGCCCTTAGTCTTGGCCGCGGCTTTCTGCACTTCGATCTCGGCCAGCAACTCCTTGGAGTGGCCCTCGGGCTTCACTTTCTCGTAGTGACGCACGATGCGTCCCTGCGGGTCGATCAGGAAGGTGTCGCGGCGGGCGATCACCATCGGACCGAAGTTGCTCAGCACGCCATAGCGCGTGGCCACTTCCTTGGTCGAATCGGCCAGCAACGAGAACGGCAGGCCGTGCTTTTCCGAGAAGGCTTTGTGTGAGTCGACATCATCGACGCTGACACCCAGCACGACGGCGCCGGCCTTGCGGAAGGCAAACACATCGTCGCGGAACTCGCAGGCCTCGGTGGTGCAACCGGGCGTCTGGTCCTTCGGATAGAAATACAACACGACCCATTTGCCGCGTTGCTCTTCCAGCGAGACCCATTTGCCGGTCTGATCCTGCAGGCGGATAGCCGGCGCCACGCTGCCGACGGCAGGTGTGGCAACGGCGGGTGCATCGGCTGCTGTGGCGGTCACTGCAGCGACGTTCAAGCAAAGTCCCGCTGCCAAGGCCAGCGAAAGAACCAGCGCTGGCTTGCGCACAGCGGCCTTACGGGTGGAGCATGAGTTCATGGTGTTCCCCATCAAGGGCCGGGTCGGCCCCGTTTCTGCATCGATAGTAGCGGTATGAGCGCGGCGACGTCACCCCGTTCACAACGGCCGGGTCTGGTGCTGACGGGTGGTGGCGCGCGCGCGGCCTATCAGGTCGGCGTGCTTAAAGGGCTGGCGCAGTTGCTGCCGGGTCGCGCCAATCCGTTCCACGTCATCGTCGGTACCTCAGCTGGCGCGGTCACGGCAGCTGTGCTGGCCAGTCAGGCGGGCCGCTGGCGCCAGGCCATCGCCCAGACCGAACAGGTGTGGGCCGGATTCACGGTCGAACAGGTGTTCGAGGTGAGTGCGGGCGCCATGATCGGCTCGGGACTCCACTGGCTGGCCTCGCTGGTCACCGGTGGCTGGCTGGTGCCGCCGCCCAAAGCGCTGTTCGACAATACGCCGCTGCGGCGACTGCTGGCCCGGCGCATCGATTGGCGCGGTCTGCAGCGCGGCTTGCAGGCCGGTTCTCTGCAGGCGCTGGCGCTGTGCGCAACCAGTTATGCCACCGGCGAGTCGATCGCGTTTTTTGAGGCTGTGCCCGGCGTGGAAGAGTGGACACGTCGCCAGCATCAAGGCCGACGCATCAGTCTGACGCTCGATCACCTGATGGCCAGTCTGGCTGTGCCCATGCTGTTTGCCCCGCAGTTGCTGGGCGACCAGTATCACGGCGACGGTGCGATGCGGCAGATGGCGCCGCTGAGTCCTGCAGCCCATCTGGGTGCGACGCGTTTGCTGATCATCGGCGTGCGGCCGGAAGAGCAATCCTCGCCGCCACCGGTGTCACCGGTGGGTTCGGTGCCGGCTGCGCCCGGGCCGGCGCAGTTGCTCGGTTATGCGCTCAACAGCCTGTTTATGGATCAAGTCAGCGCCGACCTGGAGCAATTGCGGCGCATTAATCAGCTGGTCAGTCTGGCGCCGGCCAGCGTGGCCGGTTCGCGGCATATCGATACGCTGATGATGGTGCCCAGTATCGACCCGGCGGTTATTGCGCAGCGTCATATGGCCAGCCTGCCGCGCACGCTGCGCGTGTTGCTGCGCGTGGGTGGCGCCAGCGATGTGCGCGGCGCCGAATTAGCCAGCTATCTGATGTTCGAAGGGGTGTACACGCGCGAACTCATCGCGCTGGGCTATGCCGATGCGCTGCGGCAGCGCGAACAGTTGCTGGCGTTTTTTCAAAGGCCGGTTTAGCGCGGCCTGCAGGGTCAGGTCAGGAAAATAGTGCCCAGGCCCAGCAGCGTCGCAAAGCCGATGCAGTCGGTGAACGTGGTCAGGATGACGCCTGCCGACAAGGCCGGATCGATATTGAGTCGACGCAGCGTCAGCGGCACCATCACGCCGACAGTGGCTGCAGCCATCAGGTTGACCAGCATGGCTGCACCGATGATCACGGATATCTTCCA
>CAIVTJ010000365.1 GCA_903908825.1 uncultured Pseudomonadota bacterium
CGCGCGTAAGTCGTTGTGCCAACGACAAATTAATCGGCAAATCCGTTGACAGTCGCCAGCCCCTCTCACTAGAGTGGGACACAGTGGGATCGAGTGGGGAGCGATGGGCGAAAGCCCGTTATCTGGCATGTTTCGCGGCGCAACAAAAGTCACGGTGGACGACAAGGGACGTGTGGTCATTCCCACGCGCTACCGCGCCCTGTTGGCCGAGCACAGCGAGGGCCGGGTGGTGGTCACCGTCGACCGCGACCAGTGCCTGCTGATCTACCCCGTGGCCGAGTGGGGCCAGATCGAGCAGCGTCTGATGAACCTGCCCAGCCTGCATCCGCAGTCGCGGCGCCTGCAGCGCCTGATGGTCGGGCATGCGACCGACCTCGATCTGGACAGCCACGGCCGCATCGCCCTGACCCCCGAACTGCGCGAGTTTGCCGGCCTGACCCGCGGCGCCATGCTGATCGGTCAGGGCAAGAAGCTCGAACTGTGGGACGAGCAGCGTTGGAACGAGCAGCGCGACACCTGGCTGCGCGACGAGCAAGCCACCACCGATCTGGCTAACGAGCTGGATTCACTTTCACTCTGATGGGCGATGGGCGGGAGCGAGAGCCTTGTTTGAGCACACACCCGTGCTGGTTGATGAGGCGCTCCGCGGACTGGGCCTGGAGGGGGAAGACGCGTGTTCGCCGCGCGACGGGCTATATGTCGATGCCACCTTCGGTCGTGGCGGTCACACGGCGCGCATCCTGGCGGCGCTGGGCCCTGAAGGTCGTGTGCTGGCCATCGACCGTGATCCGCAGGCCATCGCCGCGGCAGCTGTGCGCTTTGCCGATGAACCGCGTTTGCGCGTCGTGCATGCCCCCTTCGGCGAACTGCAATCGTTGCTGCAAACGCATTATCCGCAGCGTGCGGTGTGCGGCATCCTGTTCGATCTCGGTGTCTCGTCAGCGCAGATCGATCAGCACGAGCGCGGCTTCAGCTTTCAGGGTGATGGTCCGCTCGATATGCGCATGGACCCCACGCGGGGCCTCAGCGCGGCGCAGTGGCTGGCCACAGTCAGTCACGATGAGCTGCGCGACGTGATCGGTCGCCTGGGTGAAGAGCGCTTCGCCGGTCGTGTGGCCAGTGCCATTCTGATGGCGCGCGAACAAGCGCCGTTGCAGACCACGGCGCAACTGGCGGCTGTGGTGGCTCGCGCCGTGCGCACGCGCGAGCCGGGTAAAAATCCGGCCACGCGCAGTTTTCAGGCCATCCGCATGTTCATCAACGATGAGCTCGGCGAAATAGAGCGCGCGCTGGCCGCCGCCCTGAAAGTGCTGTCACCCGGCGGCCGTCTGGTCGTGATCAGCTTTCATTCGCTGGAAGACCGCTTGGTCAAACAGTTCATGCGGCGCGAATCGCAGCCCGACCCGGCTTTGGCCAAGTTGCCGATGTTGCCGCCGGGTTACGAGCCCCGGCTCGCGCTGGTAGGCCGCAAGCTCAAGGCCGGTGATGACGAACTGCGTGCCAATCCGCGTTCACGCAGTGCGATTTTACGCGTTGCCGAACGACTGGCGGCGGCATGAGGCTCTCGCGTCCGCGACTGATAGTCCTCACCGTGGTGCTGTGGCTCGCGGTGCTGGCCTCGTCGGCGGCAGTGGTCTGGTACAAGCACCAGTCGCGTCAGTTGTTCGTCGAGCTGCAGCGGCAATTAGCGCGGCGCGACAACCTCGATGAAGAGGCCAGCAAGCTGCTGCTGGAGCAAAGCGCCTGGTCGGCGCCCGCCATGGTTGAGCAGGTTGCGAGCAACAAGTTGCACATGGTGATGCCGCCTGTGCAGCAGGTGCAGCTGGTGCGCCCATGAAGACTGCGCGACAGGCACCGGCGCCCTCGTTTAGCTTGCGCTCGCAAGTGTTGTTCAGCTTGTTTGCCTTGGCAGCGGCCGGTTTGCTCGGACGCTGCGTCTGGTTGCAGTTGGTCAACAACGATTTCCTGATGTCTAAAGGTGATCAGGCGCATATGCGTGTGGTCTCAGTGCCGGCGCATCGCGGCCGTATTCTCGACCGCAATGGTCAGGCGCTGGCTGTCAGTGCGCCGGTCTATGCAGTGACCGCCAACCCGCGTTTGCTGGCTGATCATCAGGATCAGTGGGCAGCCTTGGGTGCAGCGCTGAAGCGCCCGCCGGGCGAGCTTGAGCGGCAACTCTCCAGCAACCAGGATCGCCAGCAACTGACCTTGGCCAGGCAGATGCGCCCCGCCGATGCACAGGCCGTCATCGATATCGGACTGCCCGGTATGACGATGACGCGCGAGTACCGGCGCTATTTTCCGGCTGGCGAAGTGGCCGGGCATCTGTTGGGCTTTACCGATATCGATGAGCTGGGGCAGGAGGGTCTGGAAAAGCAGTTTGATAACTGGCTCGCCGGCTCACCCGGTCGCAAGCGCGTCTTGCAGGATGCCTTGTCGACTAAGGTTGCTGACGTAGAGAGCTTGGTGGAGACCGTCGAAGGCCGCGACGTCATGCTCAGCATCGATTTGCGTATCCAGTATCTGGCCTATCGCGAACTCAAGGCTGCGATGCAGTACGAGAACGCCAAGACCGGCTCCATCGTTGTCATGGACGTCAACACCGGTGAAGTGCTGGCGCTGGTCAACCAGCCTGGCTTTAACCCCAACGATCGTTCGCAGTACATCGAAGCCATCTACCGCAATCGCGCGGCGACGGCGATTTTTGAGCCCGGCTCGACGATGAAGCCGTTTGTGATGTCGGCCGCGCTGGAGTCCGGCCGCTATAACGTGAACAGCCGTATCGATATCAGTTCCGGAATGATCAAAGTGGGCAGCAAGCTCATCGAGGATGAGCATCCGCTGGGCGTGGCCAGCTTGGAGACCATACTCGCCAAGTCATCGAACGTCGGCATGAGCACCATTGCGCTGACGCTGGAGCCGCAGCAGATCTGGTCCACTCTGCGCAAGTTCGGTTACGGACAGTCGACAGGCAGCGGCATGATCGGCGAGTCGCAGGGCATGTTCACGAATTACTCGGCGTGGCGCCCGCCGGCTATTGCGTCTCTGTCTTATGGCTATGGCATTTCGGTCACCGCGATGCAGTTGGCCCATGCCTACACCAGCCTGGCCAGCTTTGGTGTGTCGCGCCCGGTGAGTCTGTTGCGGGTCGACGGGCCGGTCACCGGTGAGCGTGTGATCAGCGAAAAAACCGCACGCACCATGGTGTCGCTGCTTGAGGCCGTGGTGTCGAAAGAAGGCACGGCGCGCGCAGCGGCTATCGCCGGTTATCGCGTGTCGGGTAAGACCGGCACCGCGCAAAAGTCAGCTAACGGCGGCTATATCAACGACTACGTCGCGCTGTTCTGCGGCATGGCTCCGGCCACGAATCCGCGCTTGGTCACGGTCGTGGTCATCGATGCGCCGCATGGCGCCACACACCATGGCGGTGATACCGCAGCGCCGGTGTTTGCGACGGTGATGGGCGGAGCGCTGCGTTTGTTGGGCGTGCCGCCGGACGATGTCGAAGCCACACGCGAAGATCCGATGTCGGTCTCGCAAACGCTGGTGCGCCGGTGAGGCTCGCCCGCTTGCTGCAGGGTCTGGCTGTGCCGGCGCGTGATGTCGAGATCAGCGACCTGACACTCGATAGCCGCAGCGTGCAGGCCGGCAGCGTGTTTATAGCGCTGCAGGGCGCCAGGGCGCATGGCTTGCAGTTTGCCGCCCAGGCTGTGGCGCAAGGCGCAGCGGCCATCGTCTGGGAGCCTGCTGCAGGCCAGTCGCCGCCTGTCTGCCCCGATACCGTTGTCAGCGTGGCCCTGCCGCAGCTGGGCTCGTTGAGCAGCGAGTTGGCGGCCCGTTTCTTTGCGCCAGCGGCCGAGTTGCTGCCGGTGACCGGCGTGACCGGCACCAATGGCAAGACCACGGTGGCGTGGTTGCTGGCTCAGGCATGGACGCTGTGTGGCCGTGCGGCCGCTTATGTGGGCACGCTGGGCACAAGCTTTGCCGGCCAACACTCGGCAGGTGACTTGACCACGCCCGATGCCGTGAGTCTGCAGCGCACCCTGGCGGCTTTGCAGACACAGGGTGCGCAGTCGCTGGCCTTAGAGGTGTCTTCGCATGCGCTGGCACTGGGTCGGGTGACGGCAGTGCGCTTCGACGCGGCGGTGTTTACCAACCTCAGCCATGACCACTTGGACTTTCACGGCAATATGCAGGCCTATGGCGCGGCCAAAGCCACGTTGTTCCATCGCGCTGATCTGCCCTTGGCAGTGATCAACGCCGATGATGCCTTCGGCGCAACGCTGCTGACGCAGACGACGGCGCGGCGGGTCGTGGCGACCTCCAGCCAGCCTGATTTTGTGGCACCGGCCGGCTGCGAGTGGCTGCAGGCCTGCGATATCTTCGCCACCACGCAGGGC
Source organism: uncultured Pseudomonadota bacterium (assembly GCA_903908825.1). Lineage (GTDB taxonomy): Bacteria > Pseudomonadota > Gammaproteobacteria > Steroidobacterales > Steroidobacteraceae > ZC4RG30. Next base: position 4,401 of record CAIVTJ010000365.1, read on the forward strand.
GTGCGCTTTGACTTGCGCAGCAGCTTTGGTAGGTCAACCGTACAGGCGCCGTTGCTGGGCGCTTTCAACATCGACAACCTGCTGGCTGTCATCGGCGTGCTGTTGGCTCACGGTGTGACGCTGGCACAAGTGGTCGAGGTCTGTGCGCAGTTGCATGCGCCGCCCGGTCGTCTGCAGTCTTTCGGCGGCGATACGCAGCCGCTGGTCGTGGTCGATTACGCCCACACCCCGGATGCTTTGGACAAGGTGCTGCGCGTGCTGCGCCAGCATTGCCACGGCCGCTTGTGGTGCGTGTTTGGTTGCGGTGGGGATCGTGATCGCGCCAAGCGCAGCCAGATGGGGCGCATCGCTGCTGCAGCTGCCGATTGCCTCATCGTCACCGATGACAACCCGCGTACTGAATCGCCGGCCGCGATTACCACGGATATCCTGGCTGGTATCGCCGCTCACAAGGTGCGGGTCATCCACGACCGCGTGACCGCCATCGCCACCGCCGTGCAGGAATGCGCTGCCAACGATCTGGTGCTGGTGGCCGGCAAAGGTCATGAGACGGTGCAGATCGTCGGCACAGAGCGCAGGCCTTGCGATGATGCCGACAGCGTACGCGCGGCTTTGCGCTTGCGGCGGGCGGCATGAAGCGCAGCTTGGCTTACTTTGCGCAAGCCTGTGGTGGCGTGCTGACGGGCGCCGATCGCAGCTTTGCTGCCGTCTGCACCGACACCCGCAAGCTGCAGCCCGGTGACCTGTATCTGGCGCTGCGCGGACCTCGTTTTGATGGCAACGATTTTGTCGCCGCGGCGGCTGCGGCGGGTGCGGTTGCGGCAGTCGTTGATCGTGAAGTCTCTGTGCCTTCTCTGCCCTTGATACAAGTGGTCGATGGCCAAGCGGCATTGACGGCCGCTGCGCAGCAGTGGCGCGCTGCGTTTGGCGGCTGTGTGGTCGGCATCGCCGGCAGCAATGGCAAGACCACGACCAAAGAGATGACTGCCGCCATCCTCGGTCAGCGTGCGCCTTGCCTGGCGACTCGCGGCAATTTCAATAATCACATCGGTGTGCCGCTGACGCTGCTGCGATTGACCGGCGATGACGTAACGGCGGTGATTGAGATCGGGGCCAATCGCGCCGGTGATGTGGCCGAACTGCTGCAACTGGTGCAGCCGCAGGTCGGCGTCATCACCAATGCCGGTGCCGAACACCTCGAAGGTTTCGGTGACTTGGATGGCGTGGCCCGTGCTGAAGGCGAGATGGTGGCCGGTCTGCCGGCAACCGGCACGGCCGTGCTCAATGCCGATGACGCTTATTTCAGCCTGTGGTGCGGCATGACTGCTGCCAAAGTCGTCAGCTTCGGTATCAACGCAAAGGCCGATTACCGCGCAGTCGATCTGCACGATGTCAGCAGCACCGGTGGCTTTGCGCAGCGCTTTACGCTGCAGACGCCGCACGGCGAACAGGCCGTGCAGTTGCAGGTCGGGGGTCGCCATAACGTGCTCAATGCGCTGGCTGCTGCCGCTGCCGCCTGTAGTGCCGGCGCGCCGTTGGCAGACGTGGCTGCCGGTTTGCAGCAGATGCAGCCGGTGGCCGGACGCTTGCAGCCACGCATCAGCCGCCATGGCGCGCGTCTGATCGACGATTCATATAACGCCAACCCCAGTTCGGTTCGCGCCGGCATCGATGTGATCACACAGTTGGGTGGACCGGCTTGGCTGGTGCTGGGTGATATGGGCGAACTTGGCGAGCAGGCGCGTGACAGTCATGTGCAGATCGGCACCTATGCGCGTCAGCACGGCGTGCAACGCGTCTATGCCACCGGTCCGCTCAGTCAGTTCACGGTCGAGGCCTTCGGTGGTGGCGCGTCCTGGTTCCCGGATGTCGAAACGATGTCGCGCGTGGTCGATGCCGAGTTGACCGCCAGCGTCTGCCTGTTGGTCAAGGGCTCGCGTTTCAACCGGCTGGAGCGCGTGGTTGCCGCGCTGACCGGCCAAGCACAGCACACGGAGCACTGAGCCATGCTGTACTGGTTGGCCAAGCAACTCGCGGCGCATTACAGCGCCTTTAATGTTTTTTCTTATCTGACCCTGCGCGGCATCCTGTCGGTGGCTTCGGCGCTGTTGATCTCGCTGGCCGTGGGCCCGGCGATGATCCGTGGCTTGTCAGCCGGGCAGATCGGGCAGGTCGTGCGCGAAGACGGGCCGCAATCGCATCTGTCCAAGAAGGGCACACCGACCATGGGCGGTGCGCTGATTTTAGTCGCCATCAGTGTGGCGACGTTGTTGTGGGCTGATCTGTCCAACCGCTATATCTGGATCATCCTCGGCACCACCATTGCGTTCGGGCTTATCGGCTTTCTTGACGACTATCTCAAGCTGGTAGTGGGCAATTCGCGTGGCTTACCGGCGCGCTGGAAATACCTGCTGCAATCGATCGCCGGCTTGGCCGCTGCACTGCTGCTCTATTACACCGCGCGTGTGCCGGGCGAGACCACCTTGTTCCTGCCCTTCCTCAAGGGCTTTGCTTTACCGCTGAGCGGTGTGGGTTTCGTCACGCTCAGCTATTTGATGATCGTCGGTATGAGCAATGCGGTGAACCTCACCGATGGTCTGGATGGTCTGGCCATCATGCCGGCGGCCATGGTGTCTGGTGCTCTGGGCATCTTTGCCTACGCCAGTGGCAATGTGATCTTCGCCAACTATCTGGCCATACCTGCCATACCCGGTGCCGGTGAAGTGCTGATCCTGGCCGGCGCGATCGTAGGTTCGGGTCTGGGTTTTCTATGGTTCAACGCGTATCCGGCACAGGTGTTCATGGGTGACATCGGTGCCTTGGCGTTGGGCGCTGCGCTGGGTTTGATGGCTGTGATCGTGCGCCAGGAGTTGGTGGTGCTGATCATGGGCGGCATCTTCGTGATCGAAACCGCTTCGGTGATCCTGCAGGTGGCCTCTTACAAGTTGCGCGGCAAGCGTCTGTTCCGCATGGCGCCCATCCATCACCACTTTGAACTCAAGGGTTGGGCCGAGCCCAAGGTCATCGTGCGCTTCTGGATCATCAGCCTGTTGCTGGTGCTCGTGGGTCTTGCGACCCTGAAGGTGCGTTGATGAGTGGCCATGCCGTCATCGTCGGACTGGGCAACACGGGTTTGTCAGCCGCACGGCATTTGCTGTCGCGTGGCTGGCGCGTCAGCGGCACCGACACGCGTGACCAACCGCCGGCACTGGCTGCCTTGCAGGCCCTGCAAGCCGACATGCCACTGCGCACAGGCGGATTGGATGTCACGCTGCTCGACGACGCTGATTGCGTGGTGGTCTCACCCGGCCTCGGCGTGCAGGGTGCGTTTTTCACGCGCGCCCGCGAATTGGGTCTGGCCGTTATCGGCGACATCGAATTGTTTGCGCGCGCGCAGACCGGGCGTGTTGTCGGCATTACCGGCACCAACGGCAAGAGCACGGTGACCACCCTGCTGGCGCGCATGGCACAGCGTGCCGGTCTTAAGGTGCGTGCCGGTGGCAACCTCGGACCGCCGGCGCTCGATCTACTCGACGGCGCCGATGCCGACCTCTATGTGCTCGAGTTGTCCAGCTATCAACTGGAGACCACCTACTCGCTGCAGCTGGCTGCGGCGGCGGTGCTCAACGTCACGCCCGACCACCTCGATCGCTACGCTGACCTGCAGGCTTATGCCTTGGCTAAGGCGCGCATCTTCGCGCACTGCGACACCGCAGTGGTCAACCTCGACGACGCCCTGGTCATGCAGATGAGCGGTTCGGCCAAGCAGACGCTGGGCTTTTCGCTGCAGGGCGCACTGGCGGCTGACTATGGTTTGGTGCAGCGCGACGGCGGCTGGTGGCTGGCGCGTCGTGAGCGCGCGTTGCTGGCTGTCGATCAGCTGCGTATCGCAGGCTTGCACAACGCCGCCAACGCGCTGGCTGCCCTGGCCCTCGCTGAAGCGCTGGGTTTACCCGAGGCCGCCTGTCTTGCTGAATTGCAGCAGTTCGATGGCTTGCCGCACCGTGCGCAACACGTGGCTGACATTGCCGGCGTGCGTTACGTCAACGATTCCAAGGGCACCAACGTCGGTGCGACGTTGGCAGCGGTTGCCGGCTTTGCCGGACCCTTGGTGCTGATCGCCGGTGGTGATGGCAAGCAGCAGGACTTCGCGCCCTTGCGCGCTGCGCTGGCGGGCAAGGTGCGCGCCGTCGTGTTGATCGGCCGTGATGCGCCGGCCTTGTCGTTGGCCTTGCAAGGCTGCTGTCCGATACAGCGTTGTGATTCCTTGCAAGCGGCGGTCAGCGCCGCGGCAGAACTTGCGCAGCCCGGTGACACGGTGTTGTTGTCGCCGGCCTGTGCCAGTCTCGATATGTTCCGGGACTACACCCACCGCGGTGCTGTATTTGCCGATGCCGTGCGGGGGTTGGCAGCATGAGCACGGCCGCTTACACACCGCCGCCGGCGCTGTTGTCCTTGCCCGAACCGCGCGTGCATGTCGATTACATCGCACTGACGCTGGTGGCCTGCCTGTTGCTCTTGGGTATGGTGATGGTGGGCTCGGCCTCGGTGAGCCTGGCCAGCAGTCAAGCCGCCGATCATCCCTTCGCGTTCCTGCAAAATCAGTTGATCACGGCGACGGCGGGCTGTGCGCTCTGCGCCGTCATGTTGTTCATACCACTGGACAGGTGGCAACGCGCCAGTGGCCCACTGATGTTGTTTGCGGGGCTTTTGTTGTTGCTGGTGCTGATTCCAGGCATTGGCTACAAGGCCAAGGGCGCACGGCGTTGGTTGCACATCTGGAAAGTGTCTTTTCAGGTTTCAGAGTTTGCGCGTATGGCAGTGCTGCTGTTCGTGGCCGATTTCGCGGTACGGCGCGAGGCCTTGATCCGCACCGATGTCAAAGCCTTGGGTAAAGCCTTGCTGGTGTTGTTGGTATTTGCCGGCCTGTTGCTGTTGCAGCACGACATGGGCGCGGGCGTCGTGCTGGTGATGACGGGCTTGGCGCTGTTGTTCCTGGCCGGTGCACCGTGGCCTTGGATGGCCTTGTTGTTGTCGGTGGTCAGTGTGCTTGGGGCCTTGGCAGTGTGGTTGGCGCCGTATCGCATGGCACGCGTCGTTGGTTTTCTCGATCCGTGGGCAGATCCGCAAGACAAGGGCTATCAGCTGGTGCAGTCGCTGATCGCTATCGGTCGCGGTGATTGGTTCGGCGTGGGTTTGGGCGCCAGTGTGCAAAAGCTGTTTTATCTGCCCGAAGCGCACACTGACTTTTTGTTTGCTGTGCTGGCCGAAGAGCTGGGTCTGGTCGGCGTGGTGCTGACACTGGCTTTGTTCATGGCGCTCACCTGGCGCGTCCTGCAGATCGCGCGCAATGCCGCAGCGGAGGGCCTGAAGTTTCCCTCGTACGTGGCCGCCGGCTTTGGTATCTGGCTGGGTGTGCAGGCGCTGATCAACATCGGCGTCAATACCGGCGTGCTGCCCACCAAGGGTTTGACGCTGCCATTCATGAGTTATGGCCGCAGCAGTCTGTTGATGACGCTGGTGTGGTTCGGTCTGGTGCTGCGCGTGCACCATGAAACGGCGTCCGAGCAGCGCAGTCCTGCGCCGGGCGCGCGGCGCCGCGCGGCAACGGGTTCAGCATCATGAACACGACGCAGACCCTGACCCGTCCCGTGTTGATCATGGCCGGTGGAACCGGTGGCCATGTGTTTCCAGCCTTGGCCTTGGCGCGCCTGCTGCGCAGCGGCTCGCAGCCGGTGGTGTGGCTGGGGACTCGGCGTGGACTGGAAGCGCGCGTGGTACCGGCCGAAGGCATCGCCATCGAATGGCTCAGCATCGGTGGTCTGCGCGGCAAGAGTGTGTTGACCCTGCTGCTGGCACCGCTGCGTTTAACGCTGGCGCTGTGGCAGGCCTTGCGCATCATGTGGCGTCTGCGTCCGGCCGTTGTTGTGGGTCTGGGTGGCTTTGTCACCGGGCCGGGTGGACTGGCTGCCTGGCTGTGCCGCAGGCCGCTGCTGATCCATGAACAGAACGCCGTCGCCGGTTTTACCAATCGCTGTCTGGCGCGTTTTGCAGATGAAGTGTTGACGGCCTTCCCCGGCGCCTTCGCCAGCAACGTGGCGGTGCGGCAGATCGGCAATCCGGTGCGGCTGGATATCAGCGGTATGCCTGGGCCTGCGCTGCGTTGGGCCCATCGCGTCGACACGCTGCGGGTGTTGGTGGTCGGCGGCAGCTTGGGTGCGATGCGCCTCAATACCACGGTGGCACCGGCGCTGGCGCTGCTGCAGCGTGAGGGCTTCGTGTGCCAGGTGCGCCATCAAGCCGGTGAACGTGGCTTGGCCGCTGCGCAAGCCGCGTATGCAGCCGCAGGCCTTGCTGCGGAAGTGACAGCGTTTGTCGATGACATGGCTGGCGCTTATGCCTGGGCCGATGTGGTCATCTGCCGCGCCGGCGCGTTGACCGTCTCGGAACTGGCCGCTGCCGGATTGCCCGCCGTACTCGTGCCGTATCCGCATGCAGTTGATGATCATCAGACGCGTAACGCACAAGTGCTGGTGGATGCTGGTGCAGCGCTGTGCATTGCCGATGCGCAGCTCGATGCGCCGCGTCTGGCCGCCGCCTTGCAGCAGTTGGGGCTTGATCGTGTCAGCCTGTTGCTGCGTGCTGAGCGCGCGCGTGCGCTGGCCCGCCCCGATGCAGCCGCGCAATTGCTGGCGCGTTGTCTCGCACATGTCGCGGAGGCCGCATGAATCGCCGCATGGGTGACGGTATGCGGCGCATCCACGCCATCCATTTCGTCGGTATCGGCGGCAGTGGCATGGGCGGCATTGCCGAAGTGATGCTCAACCTGGGTTATCGCGTGCAGGGTTCCGATGCGCGTGCCAATGAGGTCACCGCGCGGCTGCAGCAGTTGGGCGCCACGGTCACCATCGGTCATGCCGCAGCCAATATCGAGGGCGCCGATGTGGTCGTGGTGTCCACGGCCATCAGCCATGCCAACCCCGAAGTGGCCGCTGCCTTAGAGCGGCGCATTCCGGTGGTGCCGCGCGCCCAGATGCTGGGCGAGTTGATGCGCTTCCGTCATGCCATCGCGGTGGCCGGTACGCATGGCAAGACCACCACCACCAGTCTGGTCGCCAGCGTGCTGGCTGAAGGCGGCGAAGATCCGACCTTTGTTATCGGCGGCCGTCTCAAGAGCGCCGGTACTAACGCGCGTCTGGGTGCCGGCCGTTATCTGGTTGCCGAGGCCGATGAGAGCGATGCGTCATTCCTGCACCTGCAACCGATGATCGCCATCGTCACCAACATCGACAACGATCACCTGGGCACGCACGGCGGTGACTTCGGTCGTTTGCGGCAGAGCTTTATCGATTTCCTGCAGAACCTGCCTTTTTATGGTCTGGCTGTGTTGTGCATCGATGATGTGCATCTGCGCAGCCTGTTACCGCAGGTGGGACGGCCCATCTTGACCTATGGTTTCGCTGCCGACGCCGATGTCCGTGCGGTCGATTGGCGGCGCGATGGGCCGCGCTCGCATTTCACCGTGCAGCGGCCTGCGCCTGCCGCGGCCTTGCCGGTCACCATCAACCTGCCCGGACTGCATAACGTACTCAATGCGCTGGCGGCCATTGCTGTGGCCACCGAGTTGGCCATAGGCGATGCGGCCATACGGCAAGCCTTGGCAACCTTCCAAGGCATAGACCGCCGCCTGCAATGGGTCGGTGACATCCTGCTGGGCGATGCACGCGTGCCGGTCATCGATGACTATGGTCATCACCCCACAGAGTTGGCCGCCACACTCGATGCCCTGCGTCAGGCTTGGGCCGGCCGCCGCATCGTGCTGGTGTTTCAGCCGCACCGTTACACCCGCACCCGCGATCTGCTGGATGACTTTGCGCAGGTGCTGGCCACGGCTGATGCGCTGCTGGTCACCGAGGTCTATGCCGCAGGCGAGTCGCCCATCGAAGGCGCTGACGGCCGTGCCATCTGCCGTGCCGTGCGCAGTCGCGGCAAGGTCGAGCCGGTGTTCGTCGCGCAAGTGGGCGACATTGCCGCAGCACTGCAAGGTTTGCTGCGGCCGGGTGATGTGGTGGCGATGATGGGCGCAGGCACCATCAGCGCTGCAGCGCATGAATTGCCGGCGCGGGTCACTGCCTTGTTGGCTGCCGCGGCAGACAAGGCGGGCACATGAGCCTGACTATCGCACCGCGCTTTGCCGCCCGCA
>CAIVTJ010000366.1 GCA_903908825.1 uncultured Pseudomonadota bacterium
AGCAGTTCGAGCTGTCGCTGGGTCTCGACGCCTTCCGCGACGACGCGGCTGCCCATCACATGGGCCATGCTGAGCATCGAGCGCATCATTTCGGCGACCAGGCTGTCGCGCTCGATCTTTGCCGTAAAATAGCTGTCCAGCTTGACGTAGTCTGGACGCAGCTCGGACCAAATCTTAAGGCCCGACGAGCCCGCGCCCAGGTCATCGATTGCGATACCGCAACCCAACCGGCGCAAGGGTAGAACGCTAGCCTGAATTTGTTTGGCATCGTCCGCCAAGCCATGTTCAGTGACTTCAACGACCAGATCGCGTGCGCGCAGGCCGGCTTGGGCAACCGCCCTGGCTATGCGGCCTGCAAGGTTTCCACAGCCCAGCAACGTCTTCGGTAGCACGTTGATAAAAAGCAGACCGGGAGCACCGCTGGCGCCAAAGCGCTCTATGGCCAGGTCGATCATCAGCAGATCGAGCGCGATACTGCTGCCCTCGACCTGTGCTGCGGCCAGCAGGTCTAAGGGCCCGCGCAGCGCAGAACCTGCAGGGCCGCGTGATAAAGCCTCATGACCCTGAATGCGCTCGCCGCGTGCATCAAACACAGGCTGGAATAGCGTGTCGATCATCCGGTGCTCAATGATGAGCGCCAGTTCTTGCGTGTGGGAACGGTGATGCTTGTCCATGCCCGGGCAGGGTAGGGGATGGACCAACCGGTTCGGTGTGATGAAAATCTCACGTGCCGGTGAAAGTGACGAGTTTAATATTATCTTTAACAAATCTTTAATAAGGGGGTGTGGCCGGGCATGCTCAGGGTTATGCAGGGCAACTGTCAGCGGCTACGGGCCGTTGGTCGTCGGCGGAACTGGCCAGAGGGCCGTCAAAAAATCCGATACGAATCGGATTTAAGTCCGTTAAGCATCACGGTAGTTATACTCATTGTCCGAGCCAATAGTGGCTCGAGCTTTTGATGAGGCTGCCATGACCCTTACGATCGGCGTACCCCGCGAGACTTTTGCTGGCGAGAAGCGAGTAGCCACAGTGCCAGACGTGGTGACCAAGCTGCTCAAGCTCGGCTTTGCAGTGTATATCGAGCAGGGCGCCGGCGCAGCCGCCAACTTTTCCGACCAAGCCTATCAGGCCGCCGGTGCCAGCGTGGCCTCGTCTGCTGCCGACCTTTATGCATCGGCTGATGTGGTGTTCAAAGTCCGCCCGCCGACCGTAGCCGAGGTCGGGCAGTTGCGCGAGGGTACGACGTTCATAGGTTTTGTCTGGCCCGCGCAGAACCCGGAGCTGATGCAACAACTGGCGGGGCGCAAGGTCACTGTGCTGGCCATCGATGCGCTGCCTCGGCAGTTATCGCGTGCGCAGAAGATGGATGCGCTCACCTCCATGGCCGGCGTCAGTGGTTATCGGGCCATCATCGAAGCAGCCCATGCTTTCGGGCGGCCCTTCAACGGCCAGATGACGGCCGCCGGCAAGATTGCTCCGGCCAAAGTCTTCATAGCCGGGGCTGGTGTCGCCGGTCTTGCGGCCATAGGCGCTGCGGCAAGTTTGGGTGCCATCGTGCGCGCTAACGACACCCGCGCCGAGGTCGCAGACCAAGTTGTCTCACTCGGCGGCGAGTTCGTCAAAGTGGAGTACGAAGAGGAAGGTTCGGGCGGTGGCGGCTATGCCAAGGTCATGAGCGAAGGCTTTCAGGCTGCACAGCGTGCCATGTACGCCCAGCAGGCCCGCGAGGTCGACATCATCGTCACCACTGCACTCATCCCCGGCAAGCCGGCACCCCGGCTGATCACCGCAGAGATGGTGCAGAGCATGAAGCCGGGCAGTGTCATCGTCGACATGGCGGCCGAGCAGGGCGGTAACTGCGAGTTGACCGTGCCGGGCGAAGCCGTAGTCCGTCATGGAGTGACCATCGTCGGCTATACCGATCTGGTGAGTCGTCTGGCGAGCCAGTCTTCGACGCTTTACTCCAACAACCTGCTGCGCCTTACCGAAGAACTGTGCAAGACCAAAGATGGCACGCTCAACGTCAACATGGACGATGAGGCGATCCGCGGCCTGACAGTCATTAAGGACGGCGTCATCACCTGGCCTGCGCCGCCTTTAAAGGTTGCCCCGCCAGCAGCGCCCAAACCTGCTGCGGCCATGCCGGTCAAAAAACCCGCGCATGGGCATGGCGCTGGCGCAGAGCCTATGTCCGCGCGCAGCCTGCTGGTGGTGTCAGCGGTCGGTGTGGCGCTGTTCTGGCTGATCGGTGCCTATGCGCCGGCTGCGTTTCTCGGACACTTCACAGTGTTCGTGCTCGCCTGTTTCATCGGCTACATGGTGGTATGGAACGTCACGCCTTCGCTGCATACACCACTGATGAGTGTCACCAACGCCATCTCCAGCATTATCGCGGTAGGTGCGCTGATTCAGGTTGCACCGCCCTTAGCCGGCAATGACCCCGCGCGGCCGGGTCATTTGATCCTGGGCTTGGCAGTGGCTGCGCTGGTGCTGACGGCAGTCAATACGTTCGGCGGCTTTGCCGTCACCCGTCGCATGCTCGCGATGTTCCGCAAATAGAGTGGTTGCACAGATGTCTTACAACCTCGCAACGGCGGCCTATCTGGGTTCAGCCATTTTATTCATCCTGAGTCTTGGTGGTCTCTCGCATCCCGAGACAGCCCGGCGCGGCAACGTGTTTGGCATGGTCGGCATGCTGATCGCGGTACTCGCCACAGTATTCGGTCCGCGCGTAGACCTTGCAATCGGCTTGCCCTGGATACTGGCGGCGCTGGCTTTAGGCGGTTCCATCGGTTTGTACGCGGCGCGCAAAGTGCAGATGACGCAGATGCCCGAGCTGGTGGCCTTGATGCACAGCCTGGTGGGCTTGGCGGCTTGCTTGGTCGGCTTTGCCAGTTACATCGATACCTCTACGGTCGTTGAGGGTGCCGAGAAGTCCATACATGTGGTCGAGATTTATGTGGGTATTTTCATCGGTGCGCTGACCTTTTCCGGCTCTGTTATCGCCTTCGGTAAGCTCTCCGGAAAAATCAGCGGCAAACCGCTGCTGCTGCCTGCGAGGCACTGGCTGAACCTCATTGCTCTGCTGGCCGTCATCTGGTGTGGCGTCCTGTTTGTCGCTGCGGGCAGTGTCGACAGTGGCCTGATGCCTCTGCTGGTCATGACCGTTATCGCGCTGCTGTTCGGCATCCATATGGTGATGTCGATAGGCGGCGCTGACATGCCGGTCGTGGTGTCTATGCTCAACAGCTATTCCGGCTGGGCCGCAGCAGCCACCGGCTTTATGCTGGCCAACGATCTGCTCATCGTGATCGGCGCACTGGTGGGCTCTTCGGGCGCCATCCTGTCTTACATCATGTGCCGGGCGATGAACCGCAACTTCATCAGTGTTATCGCCGGTGGTTTTGGCGGCGGGGCGCCGGCCAAGGGCAGTGTTGCAACGGCCGGTGAGCAGCAGGGCGAAGTGGTTTCAATCACGGCGACAGAGACTGCTGAACTGCTGCGCAATGCCAAGCAGGTCATCATCGTGCCCGGTTACGGGATGGCTGTGGCGCAGGCTCAGCATACGGTCTTTGAAATAACCAAATTGCTGCGCGGCAAAGGGGTCAACGTACGCTTTGGCATACACCCTGTGGCCGGACGCATGCCCGGACACATGAACGTGTTGTTGGCCGAGGCCAAGGTGCCCTACGACATCGTGCTCGAGATGGACGAAATCAATGATGACTTCGCCAGCACCGATGTCGCGATGGTCATAGGGGCTAACGACATCGTCAACCCGGCAGCCGAAGATGATCCCACCAGTCCCATCGCCGGCATGCCCGTGCTGCAGGTGTGGAAAGCCAAGACCTCTATCGTCATGAAGCGGTCTATGGCTTCCGGTTATGCCGGTGTCGACAATCCGCTGTTCCTGCGCGACAACAACCGCATGCTCTTCGGTGACGCCAAGAAGATGCTCGATGAGGTGCTGAT
>CAIVTJ010000367.1 GCA_903908825.1 uncultured Pseudomonadota bacterium
CGCCATGGTTGGCATCGGTGCAGTAGTCGGCCAGCAGCGCAGCAGGCGCGGCATCGCCGCCATATGTGGCATTCGAGAGCAGCGCGACCGGCTCGAACGAAAGGTTAGGCAGCGCCGCAGACCCGCCCATCTGGTACGAGCCAGACGCCACATAAGCGGTCATGTCGTAGCCGATGGCCTGCGAGCTAAAGTTCGTTGTCAAATAGGACCAAGTTGCTTGTCCACTGGACCCGGTGAAAAGCGTCAGGTTCTGATTGGCAATGCTCGAATCAGTGCCCTTGTCGACATACGCGGTTGCGATCGACGAGATCGGGCCTTCGCACAGCAGCATGGCCAGAGCGGCACTGTAGGTGTACGAGGTCGACGAGCCGCCGCCGCCGCCCTTGCCGCCCTGGCTTTGCGTGTGTGGGGTGGCGAGGAAGTTGCCGTACCAAATGAGCGATCCGCTGATGCGGGTCTTGCCGTACACCAGCGGAATTGGGTTGCCGTAGGCGCTGCGCGAGATCTGAATCGCATTCAGTCGTTTTTCAGCGGTGTTCTGGCCTTTCTTCCCAAACAATCCGCTCATGACTTCACCGTCCAATAGCCGCGAAACCGATCTTCCAGCGCTCGCAGTTCCATCAGGTCCACACGGCCATGTGGTCGAAACGCGTGCACCATGTACCCGTCCTCAACAAGAATGCCGCCGTGGCTCACGCATTTGCCGAACGCATACACCGCGATATCGCCCGGCTGCGGGTCCTCAGTGCGTACCGCAAAGCGCATCAGGTGGCCGAGGTACAGTTCTTCGGACCGGTTCATGTACCAGTCATGGGTGTAATGGCCGGGGTCGAACTCATCGATGACACCGGCTGCGGCAAAGACTGCAATCAGCAGTTGCGCGCAGTCCACGCCTACGCCCTTGATGCGGCCGGTGTGCACATAGGGGGTGCCAAGCCACGAACGAGCCTCAAGCACGACAGCAGCGCGTTGCGCGGGCGTCATGGGATATACCCGCCGTCATACAGATTAGCTGGCCAGTACGAGCCGTAGCCCGGTGTGCCTTGGCCGCCGATCTGCGGGGCCGGCGCGGTCACGCTGCCGCCGTCATACAGGGTCTCGGGCACAGGGACGTAAGGGAACCCGCGAAAGTGCACGAGGTTGGAGAACTTTCCGCTGCACGTGGCTTGCTGCTTGTCGCAGCCTGGCACGATGGTAAATGTGTCGCCCGTTGCTGGCGCTGACGGAAAGGGCGAGACCAGCACCAATGCGCCGCTGGTGTTCGAGTGACTGCGCACGGTGCGCGACAGCCCGGAGTTCGCGCCCGAGGTGAAGGTGATGACGCCTAGACTGTAGAAGTCCGTGGCCTGCGTGAGGCCCGTGGTAAAGCCGCCGGACGTGTTGGGACCGGTGGCGCTCACAGTGCCGGACTGGGTCCACGTGGCCTTGACCAAGGTACAGCCGCCATCGAACAGGCTATGCACACAGCCGGGCTGCAACACGTTGCGCGGCATCTGGATGTTCAGGCGCGCGAGGTCTGATTCCACCGTCAGCCGCGCCATTTGCCGGCCAGCGTTGGCGTCCGCCACAGTGCCCACAAACCACACGACTGCTTCACCGTTGGTGTTGACGGGAAGGCCAGAGGCCGGCACCGCCATAAACACCTTTTGCATGGTCACGCGCGCCCCATCAAAAAAACCCTGCCGCACGGCCTGCAGGAACGGCAAGCCGCCAACAGTGGGGGCCGATACGGCGTCAGCTTGGGGGGCCAGCTCAAGGTCCAGCGACTGCGACTCAAGCCCGACGCGCTGCGAAATGGATCCCCGGCGCACAATCAGGTTGGATGGGTACGCGGTGGCGCCCAGCGACAACGGCAGGTCGTAGCTGGTGAAGCGCAACGTCGCGCCCGAGGTCAGGGCGATGTCGTACAGCTCGGCCTTATAGAACTGACCCGATGAGAGCGCAGCCAGCGTATTGGTGCCAGCCGACTTCACAGGCGCACACTCCGGAATTGCAGCTTCTTGAGCGCCCACCACTTGGATAGGATTTCGCTCAGGTCCAGCGTGTCGTCCATGAATCGACAGCGGTAATACCAGCCGCCCGTCCAGGTCAACGCCACGCCAGCGCCGGGGGCGGTCACGTACGTCACCACGCCCGTTGACGAGATCGTGTAATTGGTCGTGACCGTCTGCAGCGTGCCGTTGTTGTAGATCGACGGGGTGCCGTTCAGGTTCTGGATGACCTCGGGCCAGCCGTAGCCGGTCGAATCTTTAAACGTAGCCGTGAGCTGGAACACTTTGGTTGCACCGTCACCGGTGCCAAAGCTGTGCGCCGTGACGCTGTTCCAATATGGGTCCTGATACAGGAACGTATCGAACGAGCCTTGCACGGCATTGTAAAAGCCGACCAGCTTGCGCATATCTGACACGGCCAAGTCATCGCGCAGCAGCTCAAAGGCCAGCTCGTAAATCATCAGAGGTGAAGATCGCTTATTAAGGCGCGACTCTTTGCCGCTGACCGATTCTTGCACTTGAGTGTTCCACTGCGGGGTGCGCCGTTTAACCAGTTGCAGACCCAGAAAGCCGGTGGGGAATACCAGTGAACTCATGGTCAGACCTTCAGGTGACGGCGCAGGGCGTCAGCAATCTGGCGGTCGCCGCCGTTGCGAAGCCATGATTTGGTCGATGCGCCATCGATGGCCGGAATAGTGATGTTGAACGTGTGCCCGCCGCCGCTGGTGCCGTTGTCCGCCATATCGCGGATCACATCAGCTTGTTTGGCCGGCAGGATCATTTCGCGTGCGTGCGTTTGCACTAGTGGGTTCACGCCGGCCGGGATGTCGTAGCCACCCTCTGCGCTTGCAAAGGCCATGACGCCTGCAAATGCTGCTACAGCGGCCGCTGGCGCAAGAAAGGGGCCGACGTAAGGAATGCCGACGATTGCCTTGTACGCGCCGGCAGCGGCCGCCTTGGCGTTGCCTGCAATCTCACCGAGGCGGATCGACTTACCGGCCGCCGCCTGCGCGAGCATCGTGGCAATGTTTTTGGCGGCCATGTCCGCGAACGATCCGACAATGGAGGCGGCTAACCCACGGAACATGTCCTTGAGCGTAAGCCCACCTCGAAAAAAACTAGACAGCACCTGCTGAAAGCCCTGCTGGACGTTGCCCCAGGCCTCGCGCCAACTGCGCTGGGTCTCGGCGCGAGATGTGCGATCAATCTCCGCCATGCGCTTTTGATGCTGTAACTCTTCCAGCTCGATCTCATTGGCCACGCGGTTGTGCGTGACCACATCTGCGCGCGCCAGCTGCTCGCGCTCCGATAAAGCTTCCCTCTCGATCTCGTGCCGATCTTGCTCCAAGTTGCGTTCAGCCTGCAGCTCTTGGGCACGGGTGATGTCACCGGCCGCCGCGCGCGCGCGCAAAGCCTCGCGAGCATTATCCAGATCGATCATGCGCAGCGTTTCGCGCTGCTGGATGTCGTCTGATTCGATAGAGTGCTGTTCACTCAGCATTTGGGCTGAATCAGCAAGCGACTGACGGATGAGTTGCTGCAAGTATTTTGTGCGCGCCTCGGTAGCCTTAATGAGCGCCTCCAATCCGCCGGTCTTTTCTCCACCGGCAGAAGCCGCACCAGCCTTGGGCGCAGCCGTCGCAGTCTCCGGGTTCATCATCCGCCCAAACAGATCTGTCACCTTCTCGCGGGTCTCGGTCAATCGGCCCACAATGCGCTTGCCAAACTCGCTGGAGTTTTCCTCGATCTGCCGGGTGCCTTCGCGCCATGCTGCCAATGCGCCTTGGCCGTCAAAATGCAGCGCACGCTCAGCGGCATCACCAAAAGACGCAAACCGGGTGACCGTGTTTTGGATAACGGTGGCAACCGCGTCCATTGCATCCTGCACAATCATTTTGAAGGTGTAGAACACAGTCCCAAGGCCAATCATTGCGCCGCGAATGACCAGCACCGCCTTGGGGCCCACATCGCGCAGCCACTCCCCAAGGTCAGAAAGCACCGGCAGCAGCGCATCACCGATGGATTTCTTGACAGCGCTGAACACATCATCGACATCGTTCATGGCAGCGCGGTATCGCTTGGTGGCGTCTACGCTCTCTTGACCGACAACCAGATAGAGCGCTGTGGCTTTCTCGCGCGCCTCATCCATCGCTTGCTGCGTGAGCTTCAGGGTGCCGCTGATCTCTGCCCATTGCCGGCCGTAGATCTTCTGGCCCTCGATGTTGCGATCGGTGCCTTCCTTGAACTGCAGCAAGCGCGTGTTGACGTCCTGCATGACCTCGAAGGTGCCGCGCAGATGGCCCGTGCTGTCGCGGGTTGCCACGCCCAGCGCAGCAAAAGCCTTCTCGTTAGTGCGTAGCGTCTGGGTGATCTTGTTACCAGCCGACTGCATGGCTTCTTGCGAGACATACACATCGCCCAGCGCCAGCTTCAGCACCGAGGCCTCGCTGGCCGAGATGCCGAACTGCTTACCCAAGGCGTTTGATTCCTTGGTCAGGTTGACGGTCTCATTGATCGCCGCCTTAAACGCCGCGCCGCCAGCCAGCACAGCGCCGATCGAGGCCATGGCCACATTGACCTTGCCAAACGCGTCAGATAGGCCCTTCAGGTGACCCTTGATCTGATCGACGCCTTCGCGCACCGAGGCCGATGCCTGGCGCATGCCAGATTGTGCGCCGCTGGCATCAGCTGAGATTTTGACTTCTGCGACGTTGTCACTCACGGCCGAACCCCTCCAAAGGCCTGTACAAGGCTTGCGATATCGCCATCAGTGTTGACGCTACGGGTGGGCTCGTTCGGCGCTTTGTACGCGTACCGTGCGGCCAGAAGCACGTGTGTGGGCGGATGCTCGCGCCAGTACGCCGTGAGCGCGGCCAGACGTGGGACATCGAGGGTTTCTTCCACGTAGTCCCACGTCCAGCCCATGCACTGGCAGACGTGCGCAAAGATCGCGGGCAAGTCGTCTAGGACTGACCCGCCTGCGCTTCCCCCACACCCGGCTCCTTCGCCTTCAGGCCGTTG
This sequence comes from uncultured Pseudomonadota bacterium, assembly GCA_903908825.1. Taxonomy (GTDB): domain Bacteria; phylum Pseudomonadota; class Gammaproteobacteria; order Steroidobacterales; family Steroidobacteraceae; genus ZC4RG30. The sequence continues at coordinate 5,013 of CAIVTJ010000367.1, forward strand.
ACTTCGAGGAAGGCCTCAATCACCGTCCCCTGATTCAACGCGTCGACGTTCTCGATGACCCACTCAAGGGTGACCTCGCACTTAGCCCGGCGAAGCCCCCAGAAGATGGCCTCGCACAAGCCCTCGACGCCGGCCTCGTCGCTGCCGGTGCCGCCCAGAAACGCCGAGGCCTTGGCCAATCGCGCCAACGGGGTGGGAGCCAGCTGCAGCTCCAAGTCGCCCAATACGACGGTGACAGTTTTCATCGCAGCGACAACACGCCGATGTTGCCCGAGGCATCAGCCAAGGCTGTCCAGTCGAACTCCTGCATCGAGAAGTCCTCGTTCTTCACGGGCAACGAGAGCTTGCTGGCCACGCAGTTGTTCATCTTCAGGACCATCTGTTTGCCGTTATAGGGCAACGACAGTTGCGCTTGGAACGATGGCGCCTGACCCATCAGCTGGTTAGCTATGGCGATGGTGTATTGAGTGGTGCTGGTTGCGGTGTACTCGTAGCTGATGAGCACTGCCGCTGAGGCATCAGCTGCAGCAAACGTGTAGACACCAGCAGCCACGGTGTACTGGCCGACCGTCGGCGCAGAGGCCACGCGTGTCAGCGATATACCAGTGCTTGAATAACGCACGCCCAGGTCAGTCGCCCACGTACCGGAACTGGGCACGGTCGGGGTGATGGTGTAAGCGCTGACCGCAGGTACGGTACCGGCCACGTTGTCCACCACCGAGCGGATGCCGGCCGAAGGCGTCGCGCCGAAGAACAACGAGCCCAGCGCCTGCGCGCTAAAGTCCGCAGCCTTAGCCTTTGCAGAAACCTTGCCCTTGCCGCGACCAAACGCCACGGGGAACTGGTAAGCGCCATAGAGGGTCTTTTCGTCGAAGCTGATATCGACTGACACCTCCTGCAACGTACCGAACTGGATGGGCGTGGGGTTGGTGATGGCGGTACCCGTCTGGTCAGTCAGCGGGATGCCGTAGAGCGTGCCGGTGCCAAATACAATCATGGTTTCTCTCCTTGCAAAACAAAAAAACCCCGCTCGATGGCAGGGTTTTGGATGGGGTCAAAAAGGGTGCGGGCTGTTAGATGGCCTTGATAGCCACGGGGATAATGCAGACGCCTTGGTCACCCAAAACGCCCTCGTCGATCTTAATTGCGCCTTCGATCCAGCAATGCTGCACGAGCCCGCCGAGGGTGAGCTTGCGCGTCATCGGGTTGTCGGGCGTTGCAAGCGTGGCCACGACTGCATCAATCAGCGGGTTCAATATCTGCCCTGGCACGGTGCCGGGGTCCGCGGTGCGCGCGTATAGGTGCACATCGAAGAACAGCGTGGATACCGGGTCCAAGCCCAGCGCCTGAGCTAGGACCTCTTGGCTTTGGGACAGAAACAACGCCGGCTGATCGCCCAGCGGAACGTCCTGCCAGTGCTTAAAGCGACGCGACGCAAGCACGAAGGTTGCGGCTGAGGCGACCTTGGTGAACAGCGCTGCGCAGATGGCTTCCCGGTTCATAGCTTGGCCGCCCTTTTCGCTGCCGCCGTGAACTCTTCACGGATCTTCGGCTGCATGTCATTCAAGGCAGTGCGCAAAAACGAGCGCGCTGCGTATTGCTTCACGCCCGGCGGATGCTTGGCCTGATAAGCGGCCAGCGCCAGCGCTGACAACCCATGGGGGCCGCCGCGAGCGCCAGCACCGACCTTGCGCGCAAAGCCGTACTCCCAGAGCTTTCCGTAGCTGACATTTGTGCCAACCGTGGCAAACAGCGTGCCGCCGTCTACCTGCACCGGGCTTGCGTTAATCGAGCGCTGCAGCCTGCCAGTGCGCACGCCCAGCACTTGGCCCTGCAGCTTGGCTTTAACGATCTGCACCTGTACCAGCAACGCCGCTCGGGCAACGCCTTTGCGAAGCTCTGCATCCAATCGGTCAGAAATCGACTCGATGCGTGCAACGATCTTGTCGCCGCCGACAAGAACGCCAGAAATCATATCGGCCGCACTTCGCGGTAACTGTTGAGCAGGGTCTTAATGCCCTCACTCATGTCCTTCTGGCTATAGGTCACAACCTCACCCGAGATCGCCTTGGACACAAAGCCAATGCGGTCGCGCTCCTTGTAGCGCAAGCCGACCAGCTCCTTGCACGCCTGGGCAACATCCGGGGGCGTTGTGGCATAGCCGGCTGAATAGGTAACCAAGACGTTTTCCACGCCTTCAGAGAAGGTATACCCGCGCAGCACCACTCCCGCCTTGCTGCTAGATAGAACCCAGCCGTTTGCGGCGGGCGAGGTCGACTGCGGAATGCTGATGCCATCGATGGAGAGGGCCGAAATGCTCAGCACCGGGTAATTGCGCAGCGCCAAGCGCACGCCGCCGGGCCCGTCATAGGTTTCTGCGGTATACGTGGCCTGCCCCAGCGTGCGGCTGACCCACGTTTCGATAAAAGCGGACGCTGCGACAATCAGGTTGGTGAGCAAGGTGTCATCAGTGGAACTGGTGACACCCAGCCACAGCTTGGTGTCGGCAAGCGTCGTGAAAGCGGCCACGGTCTAATCAGGCCTCGACCGAATCGACGCCATCCACCGGCACAGCGCCATGCGTGAGCAGCAGCTGCGCAATGCCCTCTTCGGCATCAATCACGCCTTTCTTGTTGGGCTTGAGCGGGACCTCGACGCCATCCACAGTGATGCCGCCAAAGTTGTCAGGGAGCTTGAGTTTCATGGGTATGTCCTGAAAGAAAATCCACGCACAGAGCAAGGGCGACGGCTTGCGCCGCCGCCCCACCTTGTCGCCTTAGCCGTTGGCGATGTTGGTAATCACGCCCAGAGTGAACGGGGCATACACAGCGAGCACCTGCTCGGTGTAAACGCCGAACTCACGGGCGCGAGTGCGCAGCGGCCAGTCGATCTGGTAGTAATCGACGCGGGTCTTCACCTCGGCCACGTTGGGCACATTGTTCGACAGGTACTGCGCGGGCAGGTTGTCGCAATAGGCCACAATGGTGCCGGCCGGCACGTTCGGGTGAATCATGATCGGAATCTTGATGCCCGACCCCATGCAGAAGGGGTTGTAATAGAACTCAATCCCGCCGCCCGCAGCCACGACGCGAGCGCCGACACTCGGGTCCGCGAAGTACTGCAACAACGGGCCGCTGCCGTTGGTCAGCACCTTGGTGGTGATGTTCTTCAGCTCCTGCGAGTTGACGAAGAACGCCGTGGGGCTGACCTGGTAGTTGTCCCACATCGCCTGCAGCATGGTGTCGATCTCAACGATCGAACCACGATTCGACGAGGTCAACGACGTGCCGGTGCCAGCCGTGCCGGTGGCCAGACTGTTGAAGTAGGCACCGTTGCTGCTGATAAAGGCGTTAGTCAGCAGGCCGTCAAACGCCGGAACCGTGGTGTTGCGGCTGTAGTCGGCAGCCGTCAGGGCCGAGGCGGCCTGATAGGTACCGACCAGAGCGGCGCTGAAGGTCGTCGAGTTGATCGTGGTGATCTTTTCGAGCTTTTCCGAACCCGAAGCGCCGATGAACCAGGCATAGGCCACAGCACCGCGAACTGCGGCAACCGAGCAAGACAGGGTCTGGCCCAGCGTCACGGCCTGCGAGCCAGCGGACGACTTCTGCGCGCTGCCGCCGTTCAGGGTGTAGGTCTGGCCGTCAGCACCAGTGATCGACAGCGACGTGGCCACGCCACCAGCCAGCGAGGAGTTGCGGAAACCTTCATAGGTCAACGCGACGCAGATCACGCTGTAAGTGGCAGCCGGCAACGTGGCGCCACTACCAGCAGCCGACAGCGTCGGGGTCGGCGTGGTGCCCAGCGCCAGCGAGGTGTTACCACCCAGCAGTGCCGACTCTTCCTTGAGAAAGAGCTTCTGCATCATGCGCATGGTGGCGGTGGCCTGAATGTCCTCGAACGTGCGAGCGGCAGACACAGCCTCGAAGGTGACCTGATCTTCCTCACCGAGGGTGACGTAGGTCGCGGCCTTGTTGGCGGTAGTGTAGCTCATGCGACCGGAGCGCTGGCCTTCCGGCACCCAGCCGCTGCCGTCAAAGCCCGAGCCGGTAATCGCGCTGACCTGACGCCAGTTGGTGGCCAGACCGGTGCCGCCGCTCACGCGCGGGATGATGTTGCGGATGGGTGTGTTAACCGGGTAGAGGTTCTTGGCCGGTGCCTGCAGGTCGTAGGCGACAAGGCCGGTTCCAGTGCTGACGGTCTTCGAGAGTGCGTCATCGGCGGCGGCCAGTGCGCCCTTCATCAGGTCGATGGTGTTTTGGGTCGTGCTCATTTTCTTGATCTCCAAAAACGCAAAAGGCCCGCACATAGCGGGCCTCTAGGGGTTTAAAAAGCGGGTTGTGGTGGAGGGGTTAGCGCGCCATGAAAGGCACGCCGCCAGTAGCAAAAACCTTCTTCAGTTCGTGGTGCGCACGCTGCTGAGGCGTGGCGTTGGGGGGCAACTCGTCGACTGCCGCCTTGCCGATGTTTGAGTCGTGATTTACGTCATGCTGCTTGTCCAGGGCGACGGCCTTCAAAAAGGCTTTGCCCGGCGCAGGTTGCGCTTCGAGCGTTTCCAGTCGCGCCTGCATTGCCGCGAGCATGTCGTCGCGCTTGGCCAGTTCGGCCTTGAACAGGTCGGAGGCAGCCGCGCCGGTGAGGGATTCGGCGCTCTCAGCCTTATCCGCATCGCCAGACTGCGCAGCGTCCTCGACATCGTCGTCCTTGTCCGCGTAGCCCAGCCCGTCCATCTTGGCGCAGCATTCCTGCATGGCCTTGTGGATGTCTGCCAGCGCTGCCTTTGAGCTGGCGCTGAACTTTGCGCCGGCCTTGTTCAGGTCACCCGTTGAAGCTGCGGCCTCGATGACCTGCACCAGCGGCGCAGGCGGGGGCGTGATCGCTGCAATCAGCTCTGCGGTCTCTTCGGCGCTCATAGCGGCGAAAATGTGCACGCCATCGGTGAGCCACGCGCGCAGCATCGCGGGCAGGGCCGACGCGTCGCCTTCCATCTCGGCTTCCCATGCGCTGTCTTGTGCCATCCACGCGGCTTGCTGCAGCAGCTGCGCAAAAGAAGCCACGCCGCTCATGCCCTTCTTCAGAGAATCACCGGCCAGCTTCTCGCGAGGAGCTGGCGCTGGCTCAAGTGCAGCCTGAGCGGCTTTGAGCAGCACGGACGGTGAAATGGTGCCCTTGTTCAGAAGCTCTGCGATCTGCGAAACAGCGGCCTTGTCGGCGTCTGCGAGCGCATCGGTCTTGTTCATGCTTTGGTCCTCGGAGGCTTCGGCCTTCCATACGCTGATGACTGCATCGGGGTTGGCCGGGCGATCGACAAGCGACACCTCGACCAGCTTTAAGCCCGTGATGATGTTGCGGTCGTTAGGGTCGCGGCCGGTGACCTTGCCGCCCACGCTGAAACCCTTGTAGACACCGGCCTTCACCTTGGTCACAGCCACCGGATCAACCACGGTTGCGGTGATGTAGGTAACGCCCTTGTCTACTTCGGCCTCATCGACCGTGCCGGCCGCAATGGACTGGTGCATCTCGCGAAGCGCACCGGTGCCGTAGCGGAAGAAGTCAGGCAGAGCGGCCTTGATAGCCTCGGCCTGTATGACCTCGCCGTCGCTGTCGGTGGATTCGGTCGAGGCAATGCCCGACACCATCAAGGTGCCATCGGCCTGCTCTTCGACCTTCTCGATGGGCATGTAGAACTTCATGGATGCAGTTCTCACAGCGCCAGAATGGCTTGACGAAGCGCGCCGGCAAGGCGTGACGCCAGGTAATCGCAACCGTTGCCGGCGTCAGGGTGCGTGCCGTCGGTCGTGTAGATGTCGCCGTTGCCATTGCCAGCGGTCGCCGATGTCTTACCCGTTCCCGTCCACCAGTTAGCGCCAGATGGATTGGGTCCAGACGCAGCGCCCGCGTTGTACGTTCCGCGCGGTCCATAGGTGTAGCCGGATGAGGTGATGACGTGATCGAGGAACGGATCGACCCAGATCCACGGGCCAGACAGCGTCTGCAATTTCGCCAACATAATGTCGCGCTTGAGCTTCCAACCCGCGCCGATGTTGACGTTAGTGAAATTGGCGTTGCTTGCCGGCGGAAACCACGGGGCTAGAACAACCATTACGGAGTTTGGGCTGTTGTTGCGGATGTTGTTGAGCGTGCTGTTAACCGCCGCAGCAAACCCTGCCTGCGCGGCCGCCGCTGTTGCATACAGGCCGTCGCCGACATAGTTCACATTGTCGTTAATGCCCAGAGCGCACAGGAAAATATCCGGGTTCTGAAATTGACTCATGTCTGCCGAACGCGCGCGCCCGCAGTTTGATTCAGCTGTCTGAGTGGCTGTCGGCGCAAAGCCGCTGCCGCCTAAACTGTTGACCAGCGCATCTGATATACCAAGGCGCGCCAGTGCATCGCGGTATGGGCCACCACCATAAAACTTGGTAGTCGAAGTGCCTCCGTACGAATCGCACAAGACCATGCCCCACGGCTCGTTGCTGCGATCCCAGCCAGTCACGCTGTCGTTAACCCCGGCCAACGCGAAGTTGGCTATGCCGTTGACGCTCCCGTAGTGGATTGTAATTTTTCGCAAAGCGCGGCTACCAAAGTCAAACTTCACCCAGCAGCTCTGCAAACCGTCGAAGAAATCCACCACACCGTCTGCGCCATTGATGACATTTTTTACGATTGTCTTGGGGTATATGTATTGCCCGTCTGAAAGCACAGTGAAGAACGGGTTGTCGCGGGCAGA
>CAIVTJ010000368.1 GCA_903908825.1 uncultured Pseudomonadota bacterium
GCCCGATATGAGCGGCTTGGAACTGACGCGCTTGATCAAGCGTGATCGCGAGACGCGCGATCTGCCGGTCATCATGTTGACCGCTCGCGCCGCCGAGGCCGACAAAGTCGCCGGGCTGGAAGGTGGCGCTGACGACTATGTGACCAAGCCGTTTTCGCCCCGCGAACTGCTGGCGCGGATACAGGCGGTGTTGCGTCGCACCAGCACCACCTCGACCGATGAGCACATCGAGCTGGGCGGCCTGCAGTTAGACAAGGCCAGTCACCGTGTCAGCGCCGGTGACCGCACCGTGGCTTTGGGCCCGACCGAATACCGCATGCTCGAGTTCTTCATGAGTCATCCCGAGCGCGTCTACAGCCGCGAGCAGTTGCTCGATCGCATCTGGGGCGGCAACGTGTATGTCGAAGAGCGCACCATCGATGTACACATCCGCCGCTTGCGTAAAGCCCTCGAAGAGTATGGTTTTGATCATCTGGTACAGACAGTCCGCGGTTCCGGTTACCGGTTCTCTGCCAAGGAGTCCTAAGTCCAGATGAATCCCGTCGCGCAGGCCTGGGCATACACGCTGGCACGCGTGGCGGGGCTTGCTGCGCTGGGTGTGCTGCTGGGTCTGATGCTGGGCTCGGTCATCGCCGGTCTGCTGGTCATGCTCAGCATCGCGCTGACCTGGCAGCTGTTTAACCTTTACCGTCTCGATTACTGGCTGCGCGCCCGCAACCTGCGCGAACCGCCCAATGCCGGTGGCATCTGGGGGCAGGTCATCACGCAGGTGGTGCGCCTGCACCGGCGTAAGCGCTTTCACAAGCAACGTCTGCTGGATGTGTTTCGTGAGTTGCGGCATTCGACCGCTGCGATGCCCGATGGCGTCATCGTGCTCAACGCCAACAATGAAATCGTCTGGTTCAACCGCATGGCGATGCGCCTGCTGAGTCTGCGCAGGCGCGTGGATATCGGTCTGCGCATCAGTAATCTGGTGCGTGACCCGCGCTTTGTGCAGTTTCTCGACAAGGCCGATTTCTCTGCGCCGCTGGAAGTACCGCACGCTAATCGCGACGGACTCGCGCTGTCGTTTCAGGTGGTGCCTTACGGCCGGCAGCAGCGCTTGCTGCTGGTGCGTGACGTCAGCCGGCAGGTGGCGTTGGAATCCATGCGCAAAGACTTTGTCGCCAATGCCTCACATGAACTGCGCTCACCGTTGACGGTCATCACCGGTTATCTCGAGACGCTGGTGCAGGACACCGATATCGATCCGATGCTGCAAGGGCCCTTGGGCGAGATGCGTCGCCAGTCCGATCGTATGAATGCCATCGTGCGCGATCTGCTGGAGTTGTCGCGTTTGGATGCGGGTGATGCCGAGGCAGCCTATGACACCATCGATGTGGCCGGCCTGCTGGCCATGCTCAACAAGGACGTGACCGCGCGGCCCCGGCATCCGCAGGTTTTGCTGTCCATCGAATCGCCGGCCGGTTTGCTGGGCGACGAGGCCGAGGTGCATTCGGTGTTTGCCAACCTGGTAGAGAACGCCGTCAAGTACACACCCGATGACGGCCAGGTCAGCATCCGCTGGTGGGTCGATGCACAGGGTGAAGCGCATTTGTCGGTCACCGATACCGGCATGGGTATACCGGCAGAACATATTCCGCGCCTGACCGAGCGCTTTTACCGCGTGGATGCCGGGCGTGCGCGCACCACCGGCGGCACCGGTCTGGGTCTGGCCATCGTCAAGCACGCGCTGGAACATCATGGCGCGCGTTTGCACATCGAAAGCGAAGAGGGCGTGGGCAGTACATTCAGTTGTTATTTCCCTGCACGGCGTGTGTGGCAGGGTGGACGTCAGAGTACTATCGACGCAGCACGCTGACTGTCCGCCTGTTTGAGCAAGGATCGCCATGGAAACTGCAGACCTCTCGCATCACATCTCGCGACGCTTCAATGAAGATCTGGAGCATCTGCGGGGTCGGGCACTGGCCATGGGCGGCTTTGTTGAAGCGCAGTTAGCCAAGGCGCTCACTTCGCTGTACGAGGGCGACAGTTCGCTGGGCGAGTCCGTTGCGCTCGATGACCTCAAGGTCAACGGCATGGAAGTCTCTATCGATGAAGAGTGCAGTCGCATTCTGGCGACGCGGGCACCGGCGGCCGGTGATCTGCGCGTGGTGGTGGCCATCATCAAGGCGATCACCGACCTTGAGCGCATCGGTGACGAGGGCGAAAAAATCGGGCTCATCGCCTCACGCCTCGCGTCTATGGAACGCCCCGAAAACAAATACCGCGAGATTAAGCATCTGGGTCGCATCGTCTCCGAGATGGTGCACGATGCCCTCGATGCCTTTGCACGCCTCGATGCCGAAAGCGCCTTGCGCGTCGCACGCCAGGATCGTCTGGTCGATGAAGAATACGAAGCCATCCACAGGCAGTGCATCACGTTCATGATGGAAGATCCGCGCACCATCCGCCGGGTGCTGGATGTCATGTGGGTGGTGCGTTCGCTAGAGCGCATCGGGGACCACGCGCAGAACATCTGCGAATACGTCATCTACATGGTGCACGGCAAAGATGTGCGCCACACCAGCCTCGAGGACGTTGAGCGCGAATTGCGCGCCAAAGGCAGTCAGCCATGAGTGCAGGGGGCTTGGCCGTGGTCCGTGATTGGCGGCACAGCAGCAATGCAGTGGCCGCGCTGTGTTGTTTCGCGCTGGTTGGCTTCGCCCTCTATTCGCAGCAGTTCATGGGACTGGTGCCGTGCCCCTTGTGCATCTTTCAGCGCGTGGCGCTGGCGGGTTTGGGCTTGGCTTTTCTGTTAGCGGCCTTGCCGCTGGATGCGCAGTGGCGCTTGCAGCGCTGCGCTGCGGTGTTGGTCGCAGTGGCGGCGCTGGTGGCTATCGGCATCGCCTCGCGCCATCTGTACATCCAACATCAACCGGCAGGTACAGTGGCGGCCTGCGGGGCCTCGCTGGACTACATGCTCGATGTGTTTCCGCTGACCGACGTGCTGCGCAAGGTGCTCACCGGTTCGGGTGAATGCGCCAAGGTCGATTGGACCTTTCTGGGCTTGGCCATGCCGGCGTGGGTGCTGATCTGGGCCGCCGGTCTGGGTGCCGGCGGTGTCTGGCTGAACTGGGCGCGGCGGCCCGTCCTGGCCGCTTAGGCAGCGTCGCTCAAGCGCTGGCGGGTTTACCCAGCAGGTGCCGCAACACGCCCACGTACATGTGGTGCAGGGCTTCGATCTCGGCCACTGCCACCGATTCATTGACCTTGTGGATCGACGCATTGGTGACGCCCAGTTCAACCACTTGGGTGCCCAGCGTGGCAATAAACCGGCCGTCTGAGGTGCCACCGCCGGTGCTCATCACCGGCTCACGGCCGATGGTCGCGCCCACCGCAGCTGTAACCGCTGCCGATAGCGGTCCCGGCGGCGTGTAGAAGGGTTCGCCTGACACATACCAGTCTATGGTGTAGCGCACCTGATGCCGGTCGAGTATCTCTTCGACGGTTGCGCGCAGCTGCTGCTGCGTCTGCACCGGGTTGTAGCGCAGGTTGAACCGGGCCTTCAGTTCACCCGGTATGACGTTGGGTGCACCGGTCCCCGCGTTGATATTGGAGATCTGAAAGCTGGTGGGCTGGAAGTGCTCGTTGCCCTGATCCCAGGTGCGTGCGGTCAGTTCGGCCAAGGCCGGAGCCAAGCTGTGCACCGGATTCAGAGCCAGGTGCGGATAGGCGATGTGACCTTGCACGCCGTGCACGGTCAGACGGCCGCTGAAGGAGCCGCGCCGCCCGATCTTGATGGTGTCGCCCGCGCAGTGCTCACTGGACGGCTCTCCTACGATGCACCAGTCGATGCGCTGGCCGCGCTGGCGCAGGGTTTCCACCACACGCTTGGTGCCATCGACCGACGGCCCTTCCTCGTCACTGGTGATCAGAAACGCGATCGAACCCAGATGGTCTGGCTGTTCGTGCACGAACTGCTCGCAAGCCGTCACCATGGCGGCCAGGCCGCTCTTCATGTCGGCCGCGCCCCGGCCATATAAAATGCCGTCGATGACCACGGGCTTGAACGGGTCGGTGCGCCATTCTTCCAGCGGACCGGTGGGCACCACGTCGGTGTGGCCGGCAAAGCACAGCACCGGCGCAGTTGTCCCGCGCGTGGCCCAGAAGTTTTCCACGTTGCCATGGTTCATTTTTTCGACCGTGAAGCCCGCCGCGGTCAAACGCCGGATCATCAGATCCTGGCAGCCATGATCTGCCGGGGTCACGGACGGGCGTGAAATAAGGTCCTGGGTCAGGGCGAGCGTGTCTGGCTTCTGCAACGTGGTGTCCGGGTGGGTAAGAGGTGGGCTGACGGCAGCGTGACGGGCGGTTATACGGGCCAAAGGCCGGTACAATCAAGCCATGCGCACTACGTAGTTGCCAGTGTCAGTTGTCGTTGCGACTTACGCAATAATGCAGACACATAAAGTACATAAACTCAGGCGTTCCCGTCTGGGAGCTTGGCGGAACGTGATTGCACTCTTGTCCCCTCGGAGGTTCCCAGTGTTCATAAAGCGTTTTCTGACTTCATCGCTCGTCGTGGCTGCGGCCGTCGGATCTGCGGCTTACGCTCAGGCGGGTCGCGACTACATCTCCATCGTCGGTTCATCCACGGTGTACCCCTTTACCACCACGGTGGCCGAGCAATTCGGCAAGGGCGGCAAGTTCAAGACGCCCAAGGTCGAGAGCTCCGGCACCGGCGGCGGCATCAAGTTGTTCTGCGACGGTGTGGGCGCCCAGTTCCCCGACATCGCCAACGCCTCGCGCGCCATCAAGCCCTCTGAAGTCGATGCCTGCACCAAAGCCGGCGTCAAAGACATCATCGAAGTCAAGATCGGCTTTGACGGCATCACCATCGCCAATTCCAAGAAGAGCCCGCTGTTCAAGTTGACCCGGCGCGATCTGTATCTGGCCCTGGCTAAGACCGTACCCGATCCGGACAACACGCAGAGCCTCATCGCCAACCCCTATAAGACTTGGAATCAGGTCAACAAGTCCCTGCCCGCCGACAAGATCGAAGTGCTGGGACCGCCACCCACATCAGGCACCCGTGATGCTTTTGCCGAGCTGGTGATGGACGCCGGTTGCTCGACCTTTGCCAACATCAAGGCGCTAAAGGATACCGACGAGGCCCGCTTCAAGAAGGTGTGCCAGTCAGTGCGTGAAGATGGCGCCTACATCGAAGCCGGCGAAAACGACAACCTGATCGTGCAGAAGCTGGGTGCCAATCCCAAGGCACTGGGTGTATTCGGCTACAGCTTCCTCGATGCCAACATCTCGCAGATCCAGGGCTCGGTCATCGACGGTGTCCCGCCCACGTTCGAGAACATTGCTTCGGGTCGCTATCCGGTGTCGCGTCCCTTGTTCTTCTACGTCAAGAAGGCGCATATCGGCGTGATCCCCGGCATCAACGAATTCCTGGCCGAATATCTCAGCCCCCGCGCTATGGGTGCCGATGGCTATCTGGCCGGCAAGGGTCTGGTGCCGCTGCCGGCCGCTGAGCAGGTCAAGGTACGCAAGGCCGTTCTCGGCAAGTAAGCCTGCACTGCAGGCCACCGGCTGTGTGCCGGTGGCCTGACGGCAAGTCAGACACCTCTCTTATCGCGTTTGCCTCTCATGACTCACTCCATACTGTTGCTGTTGCTCGCTGTACTGGTACTGCTGGCATTCTGGCTGGGTGAGCGGCGCTCCCTGTCGCTGGTTGGCGGCGGGCGGGGCATACGCAATCTGCATTCGCTGCCTTATTACTACGGCATGCTCACCGCGCTGTGGTGCGGTCTGCCGGCGCTGCTGGTCATGGGTCTGTGGCTGCTGTTCCAGAACACAGTCATCACCGGGCTGATTTCGGCGCATTTTCCGGGTGATTGGCAGGCACTCGATGCCGGCCAGCGCGGCTTGCTGATCAATGAAATCCGCAACGTTGTATCCGGACAGATCACCTTGGAAGGCGTGCGTCCGCAAGTGCTGGCCGCTGCCGCCGAATACCGCCAGATGCAGAGCATCGCCAACCTGGCCTTGTCGGGTCTGGTGCTGGTGATCGCTATCGCCGGTCTGGGTTTTGCCCACCGGCAGATCAGCCCGACGCTGCGCGCGCGCAACGCCGTCGAGCGCATCTTCGAGTGGCTGTTGCTCGGCTGCTCGACCATCGCGGTGTTTGTGACCATCGGCATCGTGTTGTCGGTGGTCTATGAGTCGCTGCGGTTTTTTCATGTGGTGTCGGTACACGAGTTTTTATTAGGACTCAGCTGGAGTCCGCAGACCGCGCTGCGTGCCGATCAAGCCGGCTCTTCAGGGGCCTTCGGTGCTGTGCCCTTATTTCTGGGTACGGCAATGATCTCCGGTATCGCCATGCTGATCGCGGTACCTGTCGGACTGTTTTCGGCTATCTATCTCGCGGAATATGCCGACCGCCGTTTCCGCTCTGTGGTCAAGCCGGTGTTGGAAGTGCTGGCCGGCATACCCACCGTGGTCTATGGGTTTTTTGCGGCCCTGACCGTGGGCCCTGCGCTGCGCAACTTGGGTGAGGTGGTTGGCCTCAGTGTGGCGTCAGAAAGCGCGCTGGCGGCCGGGTTGGTGATGGGCGTCATGATCATCCCGTTCATCTCGTCGCTGTCTGACGACATGATCTCGGCCGTGCCGCAGTCCTTGCGTGATGGCGCTTATGCACTGGGTGCCACTCGCTCTGAGACCATCCGCCAGGTGGTGTTACGGGCGGCCTTGCCCGGTATCGTCGGTGGCGTGTTGTTGGCCATCTCCCGGGCCATAGGCGAGACCATGATTGTGGTGATGGCCGCCGGACTGGCTGCCAACCTGACCGCTAATCCTCTGGAAGCCGTGACCACGGTCACCGTGCAGATCGTCACCCTGCTCACCGGCGATCAGGAGTTCGACAGTCCCAAGACACTCGCGGCCTTTGCGCTGGGCTTGGTGTTGTTCCTGGTCACCTTGGCCCTGAACGTGGTGGCCCTGAAGGTGGTGCGCAAATACCGGGAGCAATATGAGTAAGTCGGTTGCTGAAACCCGCGCGCTGGTCGAAAAGAGCCTGCGCCGGCGGCAGTGGGCAGAGCGACGGTTTCGCGCCTATGGTTTGGGTGCGGTGTTGCTGGGTCTGCTGTTCGTCGTGGTGTTGTTCACCTCGGTGTTCTCGCAGGGCTGGTCAGCGTTTCGCCAAACTAATCTGACGCTCGAAGTGTTTTATGACCCGGCGGTCATCGACCCGGAGGGTACGGCCGATGCCGATACCTTGGCCGTGGCCGATTATCCGGCGCTGGTGCGTGCCGCGCTCAAACAGCGTTTTCCGGACGTGGAAGGCCGTACCGCCACGCGGCAACTGTCAGATCTGGTCAGCAGTTCTGCCGCCAACGTGTTGCAGGCGCGGTTGACCGCCGATCACAGTCTGATGGGCAAGCACGAGACGCTGCGCTTTCTGGCCGATGACAAGGTCGATCAGTTGCTCAAGGGTCGGATCAGCCGCGATCTTGATGAGGCGGACCGGGCGCTCTCTGATCAGCAAGTGCAGTGGATCGATGCCTTGAAACACGACGGCGTGTTGTCGCTGGACTTCAATCGCGGCTTCTTCAGCAACGGTGACTCGCGCGAACCCGAGCAGGCCGGTGTGTGGGGCGCTTTCGTGGGCAGCCTCTACACGCTGGGCGTCACCCTGTTGCTGTCCTTCCCCATTGCCGTGGCCACGGCCATCTACCTTGAAGAGTTCGCCCGTCGCACGCGCTGGACTGACTTGATCGAGGTCAACATCAACAACCTGGCTGCGGTGCCGTCGATCGTGTTCGGTCTTTTGGGTCTGGCGATGTTCCTCAATATCTTCGGTATGCCGCGCTCAGCACCCTTGGTGGGTGGTCTGGTGCTGGCGCTGTTGACGCTGCCGACCATCATCATCGCCTCGCGCGCCGCCATCAAAGCGGTGCCGCCATCCATTCGTGAAGCGGCCTTAGGCATGGGGGCGTCCAAGCTGCAGATGGTGATGCATCATGTGTTGCCGCTGGCCATGCCCGGCATGCTCACCGGCACCATCATCGGCATGGCGCGTGCGCTCGGTGAGACCGCACCCTTGCTGATGATCGGCATGGTGGCTTTCATCGTCGATGTGCCGCATTCGCTGACTGCACCGGCCACGGTGCTGCCGGTGCAGGTGTTTCTGTGGTCCGACAGTCCCGAACGCGCCTTCATCGAGCGCACCTCTGCCGCCATCATCGTGCTGCTGGTTTTCCTGGTGGTGATGAATGCCACAGCTGTGGTGCTGCGCAATCGCTTTGAGCGTCGCTGGTAAGCGACACCTGCCATTTCTTATCGAGGTCCGTTGCCCATGAACGCTGCCACTGACAGTCCTGCCGCCAAGGCCGCTCACCCTGTGCCCGAGGCCAGTGCTACGCCAGAGACCAAAACCGTCGGCCGGATAACGGTCGATGATCCGTTGATTTGTGCGCGCAATGTCGATGTGTTCTACGGCGAAAAGCGCGCCATCAAGGATGTCAGCATCGACATCGCCCGCAATCAGGTGCTGGCTATGATCGGTCCGTCAGGCTGCGGTAAGTCCACTTTCCTGCGCTGCTTTAACCGCATGAATGACACCATCGAGCAGGCCCGCGTGGCGGGTTCGATCAAGCTGGAAGGTCAGGACATTTATGATCGGCGTCAGGACGTGGTGCAACTGCGGGCGCGTATCGGCATGGTGTTTCAGAAGCCCAACCCGTTCCCTAAGTCTATTTATGAGAACGTGGCCTATGGGCCGCGCATCCACGGCTTGGCCGCTGATCGCATCGAACTCGATGAAATCGTGCAGACCAGCCTCAAGCGCGCCGGTCTGTGGGATGAAGTCAAAGATCGTCT
Organism: uncultured Pseudomonadota bacterium; assembly: GCA_903908825.1. GTDB lineage: Bacteria > Pseudomonadota > Gammaproteobacteria > Steroidobacterales > Steroidobacteraceae > ZC4RG30. The sequence goes on from CAIVTJ010000368.1 coordinate 8,872, forward strand.
GGGTGCCCCCGGCACCAGCTTGTCCGGTGGTCAGCAGCAGCGCTTGTGCATAGCGCGCACCATCGCGGTGAACCCCGAGGTCATCCTGATGGACGAGCCTTGCTCGGCCTTGGACCCCATCGCCACCGCGCGCATCGAAGACCTGATCGATGAGCTGCGCGCCAGCTATGCCATTGCAATCGTCACCCACTCGATGCAGCAGGCCGCACGCGTGTCGCAGCGCACGGCTTACTTTCATCTCGGTGACCTGATAGAGGTCGGTGAGACCGACCGGATCTTTACCAATCCCCGGCACAAGCTGACCGAGGATTACATCACCGGTCGTTTTGGCTAGTCGATCAGCCGCAGCAGCTCGTTTATCGAGGTTTTGCTGCGGGTTTTTTCGTCGACTTTTTTGACGATGACGGCGCAGGCCAGGCTATACCGGCCATCGGCTGAAGGCAGACTGCCCGGCACCACCACTGAACCCGGCGGCACGCGACCATAGCTGACCTGACCGGTCTCGCGGTCATAGATGCGCGTGCTCTGGCTGATGAACACGCCCATGGCCAGCACTGAACCGCGGCCGATAATCACTCCTTCAACTACTTCCGAGCGCGCACCGATGAAGCAGTCGTCTTCGATGATGGTGGGCGAGGCCTGCAGCGGTTCCAACACACCACCGATACCCACCCCGCCTGACAGGTGCACGTTGCGACCGATCTGCGCGCACGAGCCCACAGTGGCCCAGGTGTCGACCATGGTGCCGCTATCCACATAGGCGCCGATGTTGACGTAAGAGGGCATCAGCACAACGTTGGGCGCGATATAGGCGCCGCGCCGTGCAAAGGCGCCGGGTACGACGCGCACACCGCCAGCCCGTAGCTGCGCGCTGTCCTGATCGGCAAACTTCAGCGCGACCTTGTCATACCAGCGCACTGCGCCGGCCTCTATGGTCTGGTTGTCGTTGATGCGAAAGCTCAGCAGCACCGCTTTTTTCAGCCATTCGTTGACTTGCCAGCTGTCACCGACCTGTTGCGCGATGCGCGCAGTGCCCGTGTCGAGCAGGCCGATGCACTCTTCGATGGCGGCGCGCACAGACGGCTCGGTGCTGCTGGGGGTGAGGTCGGCGCGGCGCTCGAAAGCGGCCTCGATGGTCAGGCGCAGGGTGTCGCTCATAGGGGGCTTCCGGGGTACAAAACGGGGGGCGGCAATCGTGCGGCCAAGCCGCCGGCAAGGCAAGCCGGCTGCAGCGGGCGGCTAGCGCTGCCGGACGAAATCGGCGATGCGCTGCGCTGCAGCGACGCAATCCGCGACGCTGGCCACCAGCGAGATGCGGATGCGGCCTGCACCGGGATTACCTGCTGCGCCAGCGCGAGCCAGATAACTGCCGGGCACTACGGTGACGTTTTGTTGTGCGTACAGGCCGGCCGTGAACTGGCAGTCATCGCCATCGATCTGTTGCCACAGATAAAAGCCGCCGGCAGGCCGTTCGACAGGCAGCACCGGCGCCAGGATGGGCAGCACGCGGTCGAACTTCTCGCGGTACAAGGCGCGGTTGCCCAGTACATAGTCGTCATCGTTCCAAGCGCTAATGCTGGCCTGCTGCACCGGGATCGACATCGCGCAGCCGTGATAGGTGCGATACAGCAGAAACTGCGCCATTAAACGCGCATCACCGGCGACGAAGCCCGATCGCAAGCCCGGTACGCTGCAGCGTTTGGACAAGGAATGGAACACCATGCACCGGGCAAAGTGGCTGTTGCCCATGTCGTGCGCCGCGCGTAGCAACGAGGTGGGTGGCTGCTGCTCATCATCAAAGATGTCGGCGTAACACTCATCGGCCGCGATGATGAAGTCGTAGCGCTCGGCCAGGTTTAAAGCCTGTTGCAGGTAGGCGCTGGACATCACCGCACCGGCTGGGTTGCCCGGGCTGCACAGAAACAGCACCTGACAGCGTTGCCACACGTCCGCCGGGACGCTGTCCAAGTCGGGCAGATAGCCGTTGGCCGCTGTGGTGTCCAGGTAATAGGGCTGAGCGCCAGCCAGCAGCGCTGCGCCTTCATAGATCTGATAGCAGGGGTTGGGCATCACCACCAGCGGTGCGCCAGCCGGGTCGACCATGGCCTGTACAAAGGCAAATAGCGCTTCGCGCGTGCCATTGACCGGCAGCACCGAGTGCTCGGCATCAACGCTGCCCGGCGGCAGTACAAAGCGCCGCTCCAGCCAACGTGCAGCGGCCGCACGCGTTTCCGGCAGACCTCGGGTCGCCGGATAACCGCCGATATCGGCGATATGCCGGCGCAGCGCATCGACGACGAACGCCGGCGGTGCATGCTTGGGCTCGCCGATAGATAACGCGATGTGCGGCAGTTGGGCAGGCGGGGTCAGGCCGGCCTTCAGGACGGCCAGCCGTTCGAACGGATAGGCCACCAGTTGTTGCAGCGACGGGTTCATGCAGGAGCGGGGCTTAGGGCGCGCGACGCAAGGCGGTCACCAGCTTCTGTCGCAGGCGTTCGGCATCGGGGCCGGTCAGCGGTTGCTGTGACAGGTCGGTCACGTAAAACACGTCTTCGGCGCGTTCGCCGACGGTGCTGATGCGCGCGCCCAGCAGATCGACGCGTTCTTCCCACAGCACTTTGCCGACGTCGCACAACAGACCGGGTCTATCGCCTGCGATCAGTTCCAGCACCGAGCGGGCGTTGTTTTCGTCTGTGCTGATGGTGATGGTGGTGGGTGTGTTGAACATGCGGACTTGCCGCGGCGCACGGCGCGACACCGCCAGCGGCGACTCTTCAGGACGCTGCAACGAGCGCCACAGCATGTCCTCGATCTCGCTGAGGCGTTCCGGGTCGTCGATGGGCGCGCCGTTTTCTTCCAGCACGTGATAGAGGTCCAGGCTGAAGCTATTTTCGGTCGGCGTGATGCGCGCATCGACAATGGTCAGTCCGAGTTGATCAAGCACTGCCGTAGCCCGCGCAAAGCTGTGACGGCGATGCGGTGCATAGATCAAGACGGCGGTGGTGCCGCGTTCGCTATGCGGATCGACGGCCACCAGCGCATCGTCTGAGGCAGGGTCGCGGCTGGCCAGCAGGCGTGTGTGCCAGGCGATCTCTTCGGGTGAATGACGCAGGAAATAGGCCTGCGACAAACGCGCCCAAGTGCGTTCGATACCGCTGCTGGCGACGCCTTGTGCGGCCAATAACAAGCGGGCGCCTTCCTGGTTCTCGCGCAGCAGTTGCTCCTGATCGATAGGGCTTTCCAAGCCGCGGCGCAGCGCGGCCCGCACCCGCTCATAAAATTCCTGGAACAGCGAAGCCTTCCACGAGTTCCACAGCCTGGGGTTGGTGCCGCGCACATCGGCGCAGGTCAGCACATATAAATATTCGAGGTGGGTCTCGTCGCCCACCAGGCGCGCAAAGGCGTTGACGACCTGCGGATCGCCGATGTCTTTCTTTTGCGCGGTCAGCGAGAGCTGCAAATGGTTGCGTACCAGCCAGGCCACCAGGCGCGCGTCGTAGCGGGACAGACCTTGCTCGAGACAAAAGGCTTCGGCATCCACCGAGCCCAGATCGGAGTGATCACCGCCGCGGCCTTTGGCGATGTCATGAAACAACGCGGCCAGATAAGCGATCTCCTGCTTGGGCAGGTTTTGCATCAGACCTGACAGCAACGGCAACTCATGATCGTACTTGGGCATGGCCAGTCGACGCAGGTTGCTGACGACGAACAAGGTATGCGCATCGACGGTGTAGGCATGGAACAAGTCGTACTGCATGCGGCCGACGATGCGGCCGAAGGCGGGGATATAGCGGCCCAGCACGCCATAGGTGTTCATGCGCCGCAGTTCGTGCGTGACCCCGACCGGGGCGCGCAGGATCTCGAGAAACAGCCGGTGATGGCGCGGGTTCTGGCGGAACTCTTCGTCGATCAGCCACAGGTGGCGGGCCACAGCGCGCATGGTCGAAGCGCGAACGCCGCGGATCTGCGGATTCTGTTGCAGCAGCACGAACAGTTCGAGCAGTGCAGAGGGGGCGCGCGCAAAGATGTCGGCATTAACCGCATCGAGGTAGTCATTGCGGATTTGAAAGCGCGGGTTCAGTGGTTGCGGCGGGCTGTTGTCCGACAGGATGGCATCACGGAACAACTGCAGCAGCAGCTCGTTGAGAAAGCTGACATCCAGTACGGTGCGGTAATAGCGCTGCATGAGCTGCTCGACCGCCAGCGTGTATGAGGCATCTTCATAGCCGAAGATCTGCGCCAACCTGATCTGGTGATCAAATAACAGACGGTCTTCGTGGCGGCCGGTGAGCGTGTGCAGGCCAAAGCGCACTTTCCACAGGAAGGACTGCGCTTGTTTGAGCTTGCGCAGTTCACCGGGCGACAGATAACCCTGAGTGACCAGCTCGTCCAGCGAATTGACGCCGAAATGGCGCTTGGCCACCCAGGCGATGGTCTGCAGGTCGCGCAGGCCGCCCGGACCATTCTTGACGTTAGGCTCAAGGTTGTAAGCGGTGTCGTTGGCCTTGGCGTGGCGCTCCTGTTGCTCACGCACCTTGGCCTCAAAGAAATCGCGCGCCGGCCACACGTGGTCGGGGGTCAACGCCTCTTGCATCAGCTGCGGCAGGGTGGTCGAGCCGGCCAGCCAGCGAGCCTCTATCAAGGTGGTCATTACGCCGACGTCGGCCGCGCTCTCTTCGGCGCATTGCTCGGGGTTGCGCACGCTGTGGCCGACTTCCAAGCCGATGTCCCACAGAAACGCGATGAGTTGTTCGATCTGCCCGCGACCGGCATCGGTCAGCGGCGGTGCCACCGGTACCAGGATCAGCAGGTCGACGTCGGACGCCGGGTGCAGTTCACCGCGTCCATAGCCGCCTACGGCCAGCAGCGAAATCTGTCCGGCCAAACTGGCATCGAGCTGCCGTTGCCAAGCCTGTTGCAGCAGCACATCGATAAAGCGTGCCCTGGCCCTCACCAGTGCCTCGACCGAGGCATCTTCAGAGAACAACTGCCGCAGTTCTTCCTGCGCTGTGCGCACGGCGGCCCGGAAAGCGTCAGCCGAATAGTCCTGGGCCGCTAATTGGGCCGGCAACTGCTCCAGCAATGCCCAATCTAAGGTGGCGGGAGTCTCGCGGCCGTCATCCTCGTCGAGAGCGGCCTGCTGCATTGAAACCATGTTTGACTAGACCCGGCCCGTTCAGATGCGATCTTTGCTACCCAAGGTCAGCACTTCGAAGCCGTCAGCGGTAACCAGTACCGTGTGCTCCCATTGCGCGGACAAAGAGTGGTCCTTGGTCACGACCGTCCAGCCATCGGGCAACAGGCGCACATGGCGCCGCCCGGCATTGATCATCGGTTCGATGGTGAAGGTCATGCCCTGCTGCAAGGTTACGCCTGTTCCCGCCTCGCCGTAGTGCAGGACTTGCGGATCTTCGTGGTAAACGCGGCCTATGCCGTGCCCGCAGTATTCCCGCACGACTGAATAATCGTTGGCCTCTACAAGCATCTGGATGGCATGACCGATATCGCCGAGGCGTGTGCCCGGGCGCACCGTCCGGATGCCGGCCCACATGGCCTCAAAGCACACAGTCGACAAGCGCTCGGCCTGCACCGGCGGCTTGCCGGCGTAATACATGCGACTGGTGTCGCCATGAAAGCCATCGCGGATGACCGTCACATCGATGTTGACGATGTCGCCGTTCTTGAGCTTCTTGTCGTTGGGTATGCCGTGGCAGACCACATGGTTGACCGAGGTGCAGACGGTCTTGGGAAAGCCGCGATAGCCCAGGTTGGCCGGCGTGGCCTGTTGCACCTGCACGATGAAATCGTGACAGCGCTGGTCCAGCTCTTCGGTGGTCACCCCGGGGACGACGTATTCGCCGATCATATCGAGTACGTCGGCGGCCAAACGTCCGGCGACGCGCATCTGCTGCTGTTCCAGGCTCGACTTGATGGTGATGTGCATGGTGTCCTGGTGGTGGTGGGTCGCGCCCAGTCTAAGGCGTTGTTTGCGCGATCACTTCATGGTATAAAGCGCGGCCTTTTTTGGCAAACCAATCCAAGCGCGCATCGTCACTGGTGGCCGGGTGTTTCTTCAGGACTAGAGTCCGGGAAATTGCCGCCAGGGATGCGCGTCAGGCCCCAACCCGAACGTCAGGAGACTACACAATGGCTATTTCCATGCGTCAGATGCTGGAAGCGGGCGTCCATTTCGGACATCAGACCCGTTTCTGGAACCCCAAGATGGCTCAGTACATCTTCGGCGAGCGCAATCGCATTCACATCATCAACCTCGAAAAGTCTCAGCCCCTGTTTGCTGAGGCCGCTGCGTTTGCACGCGGCATCGTGTCTGATGGCGGCACCGTACTGTTCGTGGGCACCAAGCGCTCGGCGCGCGATGCCGTGCAGAAAGAAGCGGCGCGCTGCAACATGCCCTTCGTCAACCAGCGTTGGCCTGGCGGCATGCTCACCAATTTCAAGACCATCCGGCAGTCGATCAAGCGCCTGATGGATATCACCGAGCTGAGCAACACCGGCGCCCTCGACAAGCGCGCCAAGAAAGAAGCGCTGCAGATGCGCCGTGAAATGGCCAAGCTCGAGAAGAGCCTCGGCGGCATCAAGCACATGGGCTCTTTGCCCGATGCGCTGTTCGTGATCGACGTGGGTCACGAGAAGATCGCGCTGCAAGAGGCTGCCCGTCTGGGTATCCCGGTGCTGGCTGTGGTCGATACCAACTGCTCGCCCGATGGCGTTGATTACGTCATCCCCGGCAATGATGACGCCATGCGCGCCATCCACCTGTACGCCGCCGGCATCGCCGATGCCGTGCTCGAAGGCAAGGCTGCTGTGCCGCAGCTGACCGTCAACGAAGACGAGTTTGTCGAGCTTGACGCCGACGGTAACCCGCAGCGCCGCGCGCCGCGTGGTCAGGGTGGCCGTGGCCGTCCGCAGGCCACCGTGCGTCACCGCGGCGTGGTCTCTGACGTCAGCGAAATCCCCGAGCCGGGCGCTGAGCCGCTGATCACCGAAGCCGAGTTGGATGAGCCGGGTGCAGACGTCAAGGCGCCTGCAGCCAAAGATGCCGGCGCCCTGCGTCGCCGGCCTGTTGCACCCACCAGTGGTGTGCCGCGTCGTGGAGGTCGTTGATCATGAGTGTTACCGCTGAATCGGTTCGTCAACTGCGCGAGCGCACCGGCGCCGGCATGATGGAATGCAAGCGTGCACTGGTTGAAACCAATGGTGACTTGGACGCTGCTGCCGAACTGATGCGCAAGCAGGGTCTGGCCAAGGCCGACAAAAAGGCCTCGCGCATTGCCGCTGAGGGCGTCATTTCCACGGCCGTTTCGGCCGATGGCAAGGCCGCTGTCATGGTTGAGATCAACTGCGAGACCGACTTCGTGGCTCGCGGCGACGACTTCACCGGCTTTGCTGCGGTTGTTTCGCAGCAGGCGCTGGCCGCCAACCCGGCGGATGTCGAAGCCTTACTGGCCGTGCCGGCGACAGGCGGCGAAACCATCGACTCGCTGCGCCGTACGCTCATCGCCAAGATCGGCGAGAACATCAGCGTGCGTCGCTTTGTGCGCGTCGAATCCGCCGGTCAGCTGGGCAGCTACCTGCACGGCACGCGCATCGGCACGCTGGTTGCGCTCGAGGGTGGCGATGCTGCGCTGGCTCGCGATCTGGCCATGCACGTGGCCGCCAGCAGCCCGCGCTATCTGTCTGCAGCCGATGTGCCCGCAGAAGACGTTGCCAAAGAACGTGCTATCCGCATCGATATGTCGCAGAACGACGAGAAGAACAAGGGCAAGCCTGAGGCTGTCCTGGTCAAGATCGTCGAGGGTGGCCTCAACAAGTGGCTCAACGAGATCACCTTGCTGGGTCAGCCCTTCGTCAAGGACGACAAGCTCTCGGTTGAAAAGCTGCTGGCTGGGGCCCAAGCAAAGATCACTCGCTTCGAGCGCTTGGAAGTCGGTGCTGGTATCGAAAAGAAGCAAGATGACTTCGTCGCAGAAGTCATGGCACAAGCCAAAGGAAGTAGCGGCCACTGAGTGCCGCTGCCAGACATCAAACCCCGCGCAGGCGGGGTTTTTTTTAGGAGTATGACGACCATGACGACTTCCACTTACAAGCGCATCCTGGTCAAGTTGTCCGGTGAAGCGCTGTTGGGTGAGGCCGAGTACGGCATCGATCCGTTGATGCTGCGGCGCGTGGCCCTGGAGCTGCAGGAAGTCTGCGCCATGGGCGTGCAGGTGTCCGTGGTCATCGGCGGCGGCAATATCTTTCGCGGCGCAGGTCTTGCGCGCGCCGGCATGGACCGTGTGACTGCCGATCAAATGGGCATGCTGGCCACGGTCATGAACGCGCTGGCCATGCAGGACGCGCTCGAATCCATCGGTACGCATGCGCGGGTCATGTCGGCCATCCGTATCAACGAAGTGGCCGAAGATTTCATCCGCCGGCGTGCTGTACGGCACATGGAGAAAGGCCGCGTGGTCATTTTCGCTGCGGGTACGGGTAATCCGTTCTTTACCACCGATACCGCAGCCAGTCTGCGTGCCATCGAGATCGGTGCAGAGTTGCTCATCAAAGCGACCAAGGTCGATGGTGTGTACTCCGATGACCCGGTGCGCAACCCTGCTGCGCAGCGTTACACGCGCCTGAGCTTCGATAGGGTGCTGGACGATAGACTGTCGGTCATGGATGCTACGGCTATTGTCATGTGTCGCGACAACCGTTTGCCCCTGCGTGTCTTCAACCTCGGCAATACCGGCGATCTGCCGCGTATCGTGCGCGGCGAAGATCTCGGCACGCTGGTCACCTGCGACTAATTCACCGGAGGCTTCAGCCATGCTCGAAGACATCAAGAAAGACGCTCTGCAGCGCATGCAGAAGTGCATTCAAACTTTTCAAGGCGACCTGAAAAAGCTGCGCACCGGGCGCGCTCATCCGAGTCTGGTCGAAAACCTCAAAATCGATTTCTACGGCAGTGAGACGCCGCTGTCACAGGTGGCCAATATCGCCATCGAAGACGCACGCACCATCGTCATCACGCCTTGGGACAAGAACACCGTCAGCGCGGTCGAAAAGGCCATACACAAGTCCGACCTGCATCTGACGCCGATGACCGCCGGCAGTGTTATTCGCGTGCCGCTGCCGCCGCTGACCGAAGAGCGTCGTCGCGACATCCTCAAAGTGGTGCGTCAGGATGCTGAGGCCGGCAAGGTGTCGGTGCGCAACGTGCGCCGCGACGTGCTCTCTGATGTCAAAGAGGCACTCAAAGCCAAGCTCATCTCGCAGGACGATGAACGTCGCGTGCAGGACGACATTCAAAAGCTCACCGATCGCTTTACCGGTGAGATCGACCAACTCGTGGCCGGCAAGGAAAAAGAGATCCTGCAGGTCTGACGCGCATGACGCAGCCGCGGCATGTCGCCATCGTCATGGACGGCAACGGCCGGTGGGCGCGTCAGCGTCTGCTGCCGCGTGCGGCCGGACACAAGGCCGGCATCGGGCCGGTGCGACTGTGCATAGAGCAGTGCGCCCAACGCGGCATTGAGGCGCTGACGCTGTTCGCCTTCAGCAGCGAGAACTGGGCGCGACCTGACGAGGAAGTCAGCAGCCTGATGGGGCTGTTTCTCAGTGCGCTGGAGCGCGAAGTCGCCGAACTGCACAGCAATCAGGTGCGGCTGCGCTTCATCGGTGATGTCAGCACTTTGTCAGCGCCGCTGCAGGCCAGCATGGCCGGTTCCCAGTCGCTCACCGCCGCCAACACGGGCCTGCACCTGCAGATTGCTATCAGTTATGGCGGACGCTGGGACATCGTATCGGCCGCGCGCCAGCTGGCCGCCCGTTGCGCAGCGGGTCAGTTGCAACCGCAGGACATCGACGAACAGATGCTGTCCGCGGGTTTGCAGCTGGCGGGTCTGCCTGACCCCGATCTTTTCATCCGCACCGGTGGCGAGCAGCGCATCAGCAATTTTTTGCTTTGGAACCTGGCCTACAGCGAGTTGTACTTCACTGATCAACTGTGGCCGGACTTCGATGTCGCCGGCTTTGAGGCGGCGTTGGCCTATTTCGCCAGCCGCAGCCGTCGCTTTGGCCGGACCGGCGAGCAGCTCGCCCGCTCTTCATGACCGGCCTGCGTATCCTGACGGCTGTCGTCTTCGGCGGTCTGCTGCTGTCTTTGCTGTTGTGGGCGCCTGCCTGGGTCAGCGCCGTGTTGGTGGTGTTGGTTATTCTCGATGCCGCCTGGGAGTGGACGGCTTTGTTGCGTTTGACCGCGCCGCTGACCCGCTGGGCCTATGTGCTGGCCACCGGCGCCTGCCTGGCCCTGGCCTGGTGGGCCACTGCCACGCCGCTCGCCTTGCAGTGCTTGCTGGGCCTGGCCGCCTTGTGGTGGCTGATCGCCGCGTGTTGGGTGGCGTGGGCACCGCAGCGCCACGCCAGTTTGGCGGGCGGGGTGGTGGCCGGCTGGTTCACGCTGGTGCCGGCCGGTGTGGCACTGCTGCGCCTGCGCTTGGACTGGCCGCAGGGCTTGCGCTGGCTGCTGGCCGCGCTGTTTCTGGTTTGGGCGGCCGATACCGGGGCCTATTTTGCCGGCCGTTGGATAGGGCGGCACAAGCTGGCGCCGCAGGTGTCGCCGGGTAAGACCTGGGAGGGCGCGCTAGGCGGTCTGTTGCTGGTGTGTCTGCTGGCCGCCTGGGCCGCACCCTTATTGACGATGCCGCGGCTGCCGTTTGCTGCCCTATGCCTGGTGGTCGGCTGTTTCTCTATCGTCGGTGATCTGATCGAGAGCCTGTTCAAGCGCCATGCCGGCCTTAAGGATAGCGGCCGTCTGCTGCCGGGCCACGGCGGCATGCTCGATCGTATCGACAGCCTGCTGGCGGCCGCGCCGCTGCTGATGCTGGGTGCCAGCTTGTTAGGAGCTGGCACTTGATCGGCGTCGCGGTGCTCGGCTCCACCGGCAGCATCGGTCAAAACACCCTCGATGTGCTGGCGCGCCACCCGCAGCAGTTCCGGGTGGTGGCTCTGGCGGCGGGACGCAATGTCGAGGCGCTGTTTGCGCAGTGCCAGCACTGGCGTCCGGACTATGCGGCGCTGACCGATGTCGCTGCGGCGGCCTTGTTGTCGCGGCGCCTGGCTGCCGCTGGCGTGGCCACACAAGTGCTGGCCGGTCCGCAGGCCCTGGAGACGCTGGCCGCGCTGCCAGAGGTCGACTATGTGATGGCTGCCGTGGTCGGTGCCGCCGGACTGCCTTCAACGCTGGCGGCCGCACGGGCCGGCAAACGCCTGTTGCTGGCCAATAAAGAATCGCTGGTCATGGCCGGTCCGCTGCTGCTAGAGGCTGTGCAGCAGCATGGCGCCAGCTTGTTGCCCATCGACAGCGAACACAATGCGATCTTCCAGTGCCTGCCGCCAGGTTTCGTGGTGGGGCTGGCGCCGGCCGGTGTGCGCCGCCTGCTGCTGACGGCCTCCGGCGGTCCTTTTTTAAACGGGCCGGCCGACCTTTCCGCGGTGACGCCGGAGCAGGCCTGTGCCCACCCCAACTGGGTCATGGGCCGCAAGATATCGGTCGATTCAGCCACCCTGATGAACAAAGGGCTGGAACTCATCGAAGCCTGTCTGCTGTTTGGTTTACCACCGGACCGTATCGATATCGTCATCCATCCGCAGAGCGTCATCCATTCGATGGTCGAGTACCTGGACGGCTCGGTGCTGGCGCAGCTGGGTTCGCCCGATATGCGCACGCCCATCGCCCATGCATTGGCATGGCCGCAGCGCTGCGAGGCCGGTGTACAATCACTCGATTTCATCAAACTGGGACGGCTCGATTTTCTGCAGCCCGATACACAGCGCTTTGCGTGTCTACGCTTGGCGATCGAGGTGGCCCGGATCGGCCAGACAGCACCTACTATCCTGAACGCGGCCAACGAGGTCGCCGTGCAGGCCTTTCTCGACAGGCGGTTGAACTTTCTGGACATTGCGGCGGTCATTGCAACGACCCTCGATAGGGTCGCAACTGTTTCGGCCATCGATCTGGCTACTGTCTTTGAGGCCGATCGTCTGGCGCGTGCCTGCGCTCATGCCGAGGTCCTGCGATTGATGAATGTCACCCACGGCGCGAGTCTATGAATCTTTCCTGGCAACACCTGTTGGCCTTCATCGTCGCCATCTGCCTGTTGGTGGCGGTCCACGAGTTCGGCCACTACTGGGTGGCCCGGCGTCTGGGTTTCAAGGTACTCAAGTTTTCCATCGGTTTCGGCCGGCCGCTGTTCAAGTGGGTGGCAGGCGCTGACCAGACCGAATATGTGCTGGCGGCCATCCCACTGGGTGGCTACGTCAAGTTGCTCGACGAGCGTGAAGGCGAGGTCGACGCCGCGCAGTTGCATCGCGCCTTCACCCGCCGGCCGGTGTGGCAGCGCATCCTGGTGTTGCTGGCCGGTCCGGCAGCTAACTTTGTGTTTGCCATCCTGCTGCTGGCCGGCCTGTTCTGGTTCAGCGGCATCACCGAGGTGCGCGCGGTGGTGGGTGATGTGCAGGTTGAAACGCCCGCCGCGCTCGCAGGCTTGCACAGCGGCGATGTCGTTCAGGCCGTGGCCGGTCGCACAGTGGCGGGGCAGCGCGACGTCATGATGGGCTTGCTGGAGGGCTTGACCGGTGCCGGCCGCGTGACGCTGGTGGTCAGCGACGGGCAGGGCGCAACGCGGCAGTTGCTGCTGGCGGTTGACAACGCCGACCTGCGCCGGCAGTTGACCGAGCCCGACCGCCTGCTGGCCACACTGGGCTTTGCGTTCTGGCAGCCGCCTATCCCCGCCGTGCTGGGTCTCGTCGAGCCCAAGGGGCCGGCGGCCTTGGCCGGTTTGCTCAGCGGCGACACCATTCTGGCTATCAACGACAGTGTCATCGGCGACTTCCGCGAACTGCGCCAGCACATCGAACTGCTGGGTGGGCAGGACATCGTGCTGCGTTATCTGCGGCATGGCACAGAGGCCAGCACCCGGGTGCAGGTTGCCAGCGATGAGGTCAACGGCCGGCGCATCGGCCGCATCCACGTCGCCCCGGCGGCTGGTGGCGCTTACCCCGAGTCCATGTTGCAGCACATCAATCTGGGGCCCTTGCCGGCACTGGCGCGCGGCACCACTGAGGCTTGGGACATGACGGTGCTGCAGGCGCGCTTGTTCTGGCGGATGCTGCGTGGCGAAGTGTCGTTCAAGAACCTCAGCGGGCCGCTGACCATCGCCGAATATGCCGGTGATTCGGCCAAAGCCGGGCTGCCGGCGTTTTTGAGCTTTCTGGTGATGATCAGCTTGAGCCTGGGTTTCTTAAACCTGCTGCCTATTCCCATCCTGGATGGCGGACAGGTGGTCTATCAGCTGGCCGACTGGATTCGTGGCAGCCCGCTGCCCGAGCGCATACAGGCCTTGGGTCAGCAGCTAGGCATAGTATTATTGGTTCTACTCATGGGCGTCGCGTGGTTTAACGACTACGTTCGGCACTTTGGCTGATGCCCCCTTACTCCACGGCGGTCATGTAATGAAGTCCGGCGCGATCCTCGCATCGCTGGTGTTGTGCGCATATCTTCCCTGTGCCCGGTCGCAGGTGGTTCAGGGCGATAACGCCCGGTTCACCGTTGGCGATATCCGCCTGGAAGGTCTGCAGCGTGTCTCAGAAGGCACCGTCTATAACTACCTGCCAGTCAATATCGGTGATGACCTCGGGCCGCAGCGCCTGCGTGAAGCACTCAAAGCCCTCTATGCCACTGGCTTTTTTCGCGACGTCGAAATCCGTCGTGATGGCAGTACGCTGGTCATCGCTGTGCGTGAGCGTCCGTCCATCGAGAGTTTTGAGCTCAAGGGCAACAAGGACATCAAGACCGAAGAGCTGACCAAGTCGTTACGTAATGTGGGCTTGGCGACCGGCAAGACCTTTGACCGTTCGGTGCTCGAAGACGTCAAGCAATACTTGACCGACCAGTACTACAGTCGCGGCAAATACGGCGTGCGCATCAATGCCACCGTCGAAGATCAGCCCGACAACCGTGTGCGCATCAAGATCGACATCAAGGAAGGCTCGCGCGCCAAGATCCGTCAGATCAGCATCGTCGGTAACACCAGCTTCGAAGAAAAGGCCATCCTGGGCACGCTGGAACTCAAAACGCCGCAGTGGAACAGTTGGTACAAGCAAAACGACCGCTATTCGCGCGAGTCTCTGCAAGGCGATCTCGAGAAGGTCAAGTCCTGGTACCAGGATCGTGGCTACGCCAACTTCCAGGTCGAGTCGGCGCAGGTGGCTATTGCCCCTGAAAAAGACGACATGTTCATCACGGTCAACGTGAGTGAAGGTGAGGTCTACAAGATCTCCGAGGCCAAGCTGGCCGGTAACACCATCGTTCCCGAAGCCGAGATGCGCAAGCTGGTGCTGGTGCAACCGGGCCAAATCTATTCGCAGCGACTCATCGCCGCCACCCAAGAGCTGTTGCAGAACCGCTTGGGCGAGGAGGGCTTCGCCTTTGCCAAGGTCGACCCGGTGCCGCGCCTGGACGACGCAACCAAGCAAGTGTCCATGACCTTTCTGGTCGATCCGGGCAAGCGTGTCTATGTGCGACACATCGAGTTCGCCGGCATCACCCGTACCAACGATCTGGTGCTGCGCCGCGAAATGCGCCAGCTCGAAGGTGCCTGGCTGTCTAACCTCGCGTTAGAGCGATCCAAGCAGCGTATGCAACAGCTCTCGTACATCGAGAAAGTTGAGTTTGAAAAGACCAAGGTTGACGGCTCTGACGACTTGGTCGATGTCAAATACACCATCAAAGAAGGCCCCAGCGCGCAGCTGTCCGGTGGCATTGGCTACTCGGCTTCGTACTCGTTCATGCTCAACGGCAGCTATGCCGACAGCAACTTCCTGGGTACCGGCAAACGCGTGGCGGTCGAACTCAACACCGGTCGCTATAGCAAGGTTTACAGCTTCTCCAGCACCAACCCCTACACCAGCATCGACAACCTCTCGCGCACGGTCAGCCTGCGCTATAGCGATGTCACGCAGTTCGTGTCGGCGTCTTCAGACTTTTCGTCCAAGACGCTCGCGCTGGGCCTCGAATATGGTTACCCCATCACCGAGTTCCAAGGCTTGCGCGTCGGTGCCACGCTGCAAAATGCGCAGTTGTTAACCACCTCGTCAGGTAGTGCGCTACAGGCACGCGAATGGGTGCAGAGCAATGGCAGGCCCTATGCCAGCAGTGCGGTCGATCAGCAGGGCGGCATTTTTGAGTTTTATGGCACCAAGTTCACCACCATCGAAATGACCGCTGGCTGGTACCTCAACTCGCTTAACCGCGGTCTGTTCGCTGATCGCGGCATGCGCCAGTCGGTGTCTGTGTCCTCCAGCGTGCCGGGCAGTTCGGTGCAGTATTGGGTCGGCAACTACGACCTGGTGCAATACGTGCCCATCTATCATCGCTGGGTCGGTGCGCTGCAGTTGCGCGGCGCTTACGGCGACAGCTTTGGGGGCACCACGGCGTTGCCGCCGTTCCGTCAGTTCTATGCCGGCGGCCCGGACACTGTGCGCGGCTACCGCGAAAGTCGCCTCGGACCCAAGGACAACTACGGCAATCCTTATGGCGGCAACATGATGGTTATGGGCCGGGCCGAGCTCATTCTGCCTATGCCCGAAAAGTGGCAGAGCAGCGCCAGAGTCAGCCTGTTCTACGACATTGGCAACGTGTTCTCGACCAATACCAACACCAAGTTCTACGGTGTCGACGGCGTGACGCCTGTAACCTACGGCTTCAAATATGCTAACTTGCGGCGCTCCACGGGCTTGGCCGTGCAGTGGTTGGCGCCGCTGGGTATTTTCCGGTTCAGCTATGCGCTGCCCCTGAATGCATCCGAAGGCAACAACGTCCTCTACAAGGACGAGAAAGAACAGTTCCAGTTTTCGGTCGGTCAGGCATTCTGATCGCCGGGTCGAGATTAACGGAGGGTGTCCAGCGTGAATCGTATTCTCAAGTCTCTGGTTGGCGGGCTCGTGCTCAGTGCGGCCTTGGTTTCGGCCCCTGCATTTGCCGAAATGAAGGTGGGCGTCATCAATTACCAGCGCCTGATGGCCGAGTCGCCGCAGGCCAAGGTTGCACTGGAAGCCATTCAAAACGAGTTCAAGCCCCGCGAGGCTGACCTGCAGCGCACTCAGGGTATGCTCAAGGGCAAGGAAGAGAAGCTGCAGAAAGATGCGGCCACCATGAGCGAGTCGCAGCGCACCCAGGCTGAAAAGGAACTGCGTGACGGCGCCCGCGATTTCACCCGCAAGCAGCAGGAAATCCAGGACGACTTCAATGCCCGTCGCAACGAAGAGATGACCAAGCTGCAGCGCGTGCTGGTCGAAGAAGTGCAGGCCTACAGCAAGGCCCAGGGCTTTGATCTGGTGCTGGCCGACGGCGTCATCTACTTCGCCAATTCGCTGGACATCACCCCGGCCATCCTGAGCTCGTTGACTGGCCGTAAGGCGCCGGCTCCGGCCGCGTCCAAGCCGGCTAAGTAAGCACGCCGCCAACGGACGCCATCACAGGCTCCATCATGGCAGTGTCGCTAGGCGAACTCGCGGTCCGCTACGGCTGCGAGTTGCGCGGCGATCCCGACCTCTGCATCTCAGCGGTCGGGCGTCTCGACTCAGACGAACCGGTGCTGGGCTTTGTGGCCAGCGCCGCCTACCGCCAAGCCCTGCGCGAGACGCGCATTGCGGCGGTCATCCTCGATGCCCGACTGGCCGGCGATGCACCGGTGCCCGCGCTGGTCTGCGCTAACCCCCATGCGACCTATGCGCGCATTGCCAGCCAGTTGCACCCTTGGCCTGCGGCCGAGCCGGGCATCCATGCAACGGCGCAGGTCCACCCCGGCGCGCAGGTGCACCCCACGGCGCATGTGGCGGCGTTTGCGCTCATCGAAGACGGTGTCAGCGTGGGCGCACGCTGTTTTGTCGGTCCTTATAGCCAGCTGGGCACGGGCGCGCAGCTGGCCGCCGATGTGCGCCTGGTGGCGCGGGTCACGGTGTGTTCCGGGGTCGTGCTGGGTGAGCGCTGCGTGGTGCATCCGGGTGCGGTGCTGGGCTCGGATGGCTTCGGCTATGCCCGCGATGGCGCCGCCTGGGTCAAAGTGCCGCAGGTCGGCACCGTGCGGGTGGGACAGGACGTTGAGATCGGCGCCAACACCACCATCGACCGCGGTGCGTTGGGCGATACGCTGATCGCCGACGGCGTCAAACTCGACAACCAGATACAGATTGCGCACAACGTGGTCATTGGCGCCCACACGGCGGTGGCTGCCTGTGTGGGCATCGCCGGTAGTACCCGCATCGGTGAGCGCTGCATGATCGGCGGTGGCACCGGCATCACCGGACATATCAGCATCGGTGATGACATCATCATCACCGGCTTTGGCATGATCACCCGGTCGCTGGATAAGCCTGGCATGTATTCCAGCGTCATCCCGGTCGAAGAAGTGCGCCACTGGCGGCGCATCGTCGGCCGGCTCAAACGTATCGATTCTATGGCTGCGCGCTTGGCCGCGCTGGAGGCTGCGGCAGGCATTGCCGCGGCACCACAACAGGAAGACAGCAATGACTGACACGCCTTTCATGGATATTCACGCCATCCTCAAGTACCTGCCGCACCGCTATCCGTTCTTGTTGGTCGATAGGGTGCTGGTGTGCAATCGCGGCGAGAACATCCGCGCCATCAAGAACGTCACGTTTAACGAACCGCATTTCACCGGGCACTTTCCGGAGCGGCCGGTTATGCCCGGTGTGCTGATCCTCGAGGCTTTGGCGCAGACCGCCGGCATCCTCACCTATGCCACGCTGCGTAAAGTGCCCAACGCCAACACGCGCTTTTATTTTGCCGGCATCGACAAGGCGCGCTTTCGCCGGCCGGTGTTGCCGGGTGATCAGCTCATCCTGACCGCAGTGGTCGAACGCAACATGAAGGGCATCTGGAAGTTGTCGACGGCCGCCTATGTGGACGATGAAGAAGTCAGCTGCGCCGAGATGATGCTGTTCCCCGATGCCGACAACGCCACGCCTTTTGAAGGGGCTTAAGTCACCATGGCACGTATCGACGCGCGCGCGGTTATCTCGCCTACAGCACAACTGGCGGACGACGTGGAAGTCGGGCCGTTTGCCGTCATCGGCGATAACGTCGTCATAGGGCCGCGTTGCTGGATAGGTCCGCATGCGGTGGTCAACGGTCCCACGACGCTGGGTGCCGACAATCGCGTGTTCCAGTTCGCCTCGCTGGGCGATGCGCCGCAAGACAAAAAATACAAAGGTGAGCCAACGCGCCTGGAAATCGGCGACCGCAACGTGTTCCGTGAATATTGCACGGTCAATCGCGGCACGGTGACGGGCAACGGCGTCACCAGGCTGGGCAACGACAACATGCTGCTGGCCTATACGCACGTCGGCCACGACTGCACGTTGGGCAACCATATCGTGTTGTCCAACCTGGTCATGCTCGGCGGTCATGTTGAGCTGGGCGACTGGGTCATCATGAGCGGCTATGCCGGCGCGCATCAGTTTTCCAAGATCGGCGCGCATGCCTTCATCGGTAACAACACCGCGGTCACGCGTGATGTGCCGCCTTATGTGCTGGCTGCGGGGCATCCGGCCGAGCCGCGCACCATCAACTCTGAAGGCCTCAAGCGACGCGGCTTCAGTGCCGAGCAGATCCGCAACATCAAGCTGGCTTATCGGGTGCTGTATCGCAGCGATCTGCGCTTGGAAGATGCCCTCGTGCAGTTGCAGGCCATGGCTGCCGAGCACGAAGAGCTGCGCATATTCGTCGACTTCATCGGCACCGCGACGCGCAGCTTGGTGCGCTAGCCATGTCCAGGCCACTGCGCGTGGCGCTGGTGGCGGGTGAGGCCTCCGGCGATCTGCTCGGTGCGGCGCTGATCACAGCGCTGCGCGAGTTGTACCCCGATGCCCGTTTTACCGGTGTGGCCGGCCCGCGCATGATCGCTGCCGGCTGCAGCGTACTGGCGCATTGCGAAGAGTTGTCGGTGATGGGGCTGGCCGAAATCCTGCGGCATTTGCCGCGGCTGTGGCGCTTGCGCCGGCGTTTGCTGCAGGCCTTTGCCGACGAGCCACCCGATGTGTTCATCGGCATCGATGCACCCGAGTTCAATCTGGGGCTGGCGCGGCGTCTCAAACAGCGTGGGTTGCCCACCGTGCAGTACGTCAGTCCTCAGGTCTGGGCCTGGCGCCAGGGGCGGGTCAACGGCATCGCGGCGGCCGTCGATCTGGTCTTATGCCTGCTGCCTTTCGAGGCGGCCTTTTATGCCCGCCATGCGGTACACGCCGAGTTCGTCGGCCATCCGCTGGCCGATCAGATCCCATTGCAGGTCGATCGCGCTGCGGCGCGGGCTCAACTGGGCTTGCCCGAGGCTGCTTGTGTGGTCGCGCTGTTGCCCGGCAGCCGACTCGGTGAGGTCAGCCGTTTGGGCGACGTCTTTGCCGGTGCGGCACGCTTGCTGGCCGGGCGTGCTGCGCCTGAAGCGCAGCCGCTGTTCATCGCGCCCATGGCCAGCGCTGCTGTAGGGGCGGTATTCGCGCAGCAGGTGGCCAGCCAAGGCGCCAAGGTACGCTTGCTGGACGGGCAGTCGCGTCTGGCGCTGACCGCCGCCGACGCGGTGTTGGTGGCCTCGGGTACCGCCACGCTCGAAACGCTGCTGCATCGCCGGCCGATGGTGGTCGCCTACCGGGTCGCGCCGTTGACCGCTTGGGTGCTGCGCGGCCTCGGCTTGGTCAAAGTTCGCTATTGCTCCCAGCCCAATCTGCTGTCCGACGAACCGCTGGTGCCCGAGTTCATTCAAGAGGCGGTCACGCCCGAGGCACTGGCCGATGCGCTGGTGCAGCAGCTGCAAGCCGGGCCGCAGCAGGATCATCAGCAACAGGTGTTTGCCGATATTCATATCCAGTTGCGCCAGGACGGCGCGCGGCGGGCCGCGCAGGCGGTGGCCGGGTTGCTGCGTGCCCGCGGTTTGGGTCCTTGATGCCGCCCGGCGTGGCCGGTGTCGATGAGGCCGGGCGGGGACCTCTTGCCGGACCGGTGTATGCGGCAGCGGTCATCCTCGATCCGCAGCGTCCGTTGCAGGGTCTGCGAGATTCCAAACAATTGTCCGAAGCCGCGCGCGAGCAGCTGGCCGGTCAGATACGCGCCTCGGCACTGGCTTGGTCGGTGGCCTGGGCCGATAGCGAAGAGATCGACGCGCTGAATATTCTGCAGGCGACGTTTCTGGCGATGCGCCGCGCCGTGCTGGGCCTGGGCTACCGGCCGCAGCAGGTGCTGGTCGATGGCAACCGGCTGCCGCCTCTGCTGGGCCTGTGCGACAGCGCGCGGGCGGTGGTGCGCGGCGATGCCACGGTGCCGGCCATCAGCGCGGCCTCTATTCTGGCCAAGTGCGCACGCGATCAGTTGCTGCAAGGCTTGGACCTGATCTATCCGGGATATGGACTGGCGCAGCACAAGGGTTACCCTACGGCTGCCCATCTGGCGGCGCTGCGTGAGCACGGGCCGCTACCCCTCCATCGCCTGTCTTTTGCCCCGGTGCGCGCGTTAGTTCGCTAACGCCATAACTCTCTTCATGACCGATACCTTTGTTCATCTGCGTCTGCATACCGAGTACTCGTTGCTCGACAGTGTCGTGCGCGTGCCCGAACTGATGGATGCGGTTGCGGCTGCCGGCATGCCTGCGGTGGCCCTGAGCGATGAGTCCAATCTGTTTGCGATGGTTAAGTTCTATCGCGCCGCTATCGCCGCCGGCATCAAACCGCTGATCGGTGTCGATCTGTGGCTGGCGGAAGGGACAGAACGCGAAGCGCCGCTGCGTTTGACGCTGTTGTGCCAGAGCGAGGCCGGTTACCTGAATCTTTCGCGCCTGGTCAGCCGGGCTTACCTTGAAGGCCAGCGCCGTGACACGCCCTTGGTCGAACGCAGCTGGCTGACCGCCGAGGCTGTGTCGGGGCTCATCGCGCTATCGGGTGCGATGGATGGTGATGTGGCGCGCAGCCTGATGAGTGGCCGCACCGTTGAAGCGCGCCGTCAGGTGCTGGCTTGGCAGGCGCTGTTCGGTGACCGCTATTACCTTGAGTTGCAGCGTGTCGGTCGCAGTGGTGAGGCCGCCTATATCAGCGCGGTCACGCAGCTGGCCGCAGACTGTGATGTGCCGGTGGTGGCCACCAATGATGTGCGCTTCCTGGCTGCCAGCGACTTCGAGGCCCACGAGGCGCGCGTCTGCATCCAGGATGGCACGCAGTTGGCGGACCCTGCGCGCCGGCGCAAGTACACGCCCGAGCAATACCTGCGCACGCCGGCCGAGATGGCCGAGCTGTTTGCTGACCTGCCCGAGGCCGTGGCTAACACGGTGGCCATCGCGCGGCGTTGCAGCCTGCCGCTGCGCCTCGGGGAAAGCCGGTTGCCGCAATTTCCGGTGCCCTCGGGTGAGACGGCCGCAGAGTACATCCGCAGCACGTCGCTGGAGGGCTTGCGACAGCGCGCGCTGACGCGGCCGCTGGTGGCGTCTGAAGAAGCCAGTCGCGAATCGTATGACGTGCGCTTGCAGCGCGAGCTCGACGTCATCTGCAGCATGGGCTTTGAGGGTTACTTTCTGATCGTCGCTGACTTCATCCGCTGGTCGCGCGAGAACGGCGTGCCGGTGGGTCCCGGTCGTGGCTCGGGTGCCGGTTCGCTGGTGGCCTATGTGTTGGGCATCACCGACCTGGACCCCATCGAACACGATCTGCTGTTCGAGCGCTTCTTGAATCCCGAGCGCGTCTCCATGCCCGACTTTGACGTCGACTTCTGCATGGAAGGCCGCGACCGCGTCATCGCTTATGTGTCCCAGAAATATGGTCGTGAGCGCGTCTCGCAGATCATCACCTACGGCACCATGGCCGCCAAAGCCGTGGTGCGCGACGTGGGGCGCGTGCTGGGTCATGCCTATGGCTTTGTCGATCGCATCGCCAAGCTGGTGCCCTTCGAGGTCGGCATCACGCTGGAACAGGCACTGACCAAAGAGCCCGAACTCAAACGCCTGTACGACAGCGATGAAGAAGTGCACGCACTCATCGATCTGGCGCAGGCGCTGGAAGGTCTGACGCGCAATGCCGGCACCCACGCCGGTGGCGTGGTGATCGCACCCTCTGTGCTGACCGATTTCACGCCGCTGTTTTGTGAAGCCGGCAGTCAGAGCGTGGTCACGCAGTTCGACAAAGACGACGTCGAGGCCGCCGGCCTGGTCAAGTTCGACTTCCTGGGTCTGCGTACGCTGACCATCATCGATAGGGCGCTGTACAGCATCAACGCGCTGCGCTTGGCCGCCGCTGAAGCGCCGCTCGATATCAATACCTTGCCCATGGACGATGCGGCCACCTATGCGCTGATGAAGTCGGGGCGCACCACGGCGGTGTTCCAGCTCGAATCGCGTGGCATGAAAGAACTCATCCGTAAACTGCGCCCGGATCGCTTCGGCGACGTGGTGGCGCTGGTGGCGCTGTTTCGTCCGGGTCCGCTGCAGTCGGGCATGGTCGATGATTTCATCACGCGCAAGCACAGCCCGGCCGGTACGGCTATCGACTATCTGCATCCGCTGCTGCAAGGCGTGCTCGAGCCCACCTATGGCGTGATCCTCTATCAAGAGCAGGTCATGCAGATCGCGCAGGTGCTGTCCGGTTACACGCTGGGTGGCGCGGACTTGTTGCGTCGCGCCATGGGTAAGAAAAAGCCCGAAGAGATGGCCAAGCAACGGTCGGGTTTTGTGTCGGGTGCCGAACAACGCGGCGTGGATGGCAAGCA
>CAIVTJ010000369.1 GCA_903908825.1 uncultured Pseudomonadota bacterium
CCGGGACGCCTGGACGGCCAGGCCATTGAACCCTGTGTAGGTGGTGCCCCGGGCAGGAGTTGAACCTGCGACCCCTCGCTTAGGAGGCGAGTGCTCTATCCACTGAGCTACCGAGGCTGCAATAACCGTTTACGCAGCGGCACAAGGCGGTAATGATACCCGCCACCATGACCCTGTCAGCACTGTTAGGCGTTTTCATCGGCGCCGGCCTTGGAGCCTGCCTGCGCTATGCCTTGGGGCTGGCCCTGAATCCGGTGTTCCCGGCCGTGCCGCTGGGTACTTTGGGCGCCAACCGTTTGGGTGCTTACTTGGCCGGGGCCATTGCCACAGCCCTGTTACTGCGTGCCGACTTGCCGGACGCTTACCGGCTGTTTGCGATCACTGGTTTTATGGGCGGTTTGACGACATTCAGCAGCTTTTCGCTGGAGATCATGGCGCTTTTCCAGCAAGGTCGTTTGGCCTTGGGTCTGGCCGCCACGGCCGCCCACCTGCTGGGTTCGCTGCTGCTGGTGTGGCTGGGCGCCTGCACGGCGCGCAGCCTGTTCAGCTGACTTCAGCGCGCCGGCAGCGGCCAAGGCCCGATCACCACGCCCCACGGGCTTTCACCCGCTGCGATGCGGGACTTGACCTGTAGGCTGGCGACATCGACCGCCGTCACGTCGTTGCTGGACCCGTTAGCCGAGTAAAGCGTGCTGCCATCAGGGCTGAGCGCAAGGCCCCAGGGGCGCGCGCCCACAGCCACCTGACCCACCGGCTTGCCCGTGGTGGTGTCGATGGCCACGACCAAACCGCTACGGCCGGCGGCCACATAGAGCTTGCTGCCGTCGGCCGAGACCACAGAGCCCACCGGCCGCACCAGCAACCCTTCGAGCTTGATCTGGCCGGTGACCGCCAAGCGCTTGGTGTCGACCACATAAATAGTGGCCGCGTTCTCACAACTGATATAAGCCCGGCTGCCGTCCGGCGAAAATGCGGTGAAACGCGGTCTTTCGCCGACTTTGAGGGTCGCAGCCAGCTTGCGCGTGGCGATGTCGATCACAGCCACCTGCTGCTCACCTTCCGAGGTCACATAAACATGCCGGCCGTCAGGGCTGACCGAAATGCCCTCGGGTTCGCTGCCTACTCGCAGGGCCGCCAACTGCTTGCCGCTGATAGCGTCTAAAACGATGGCCTGGCCGCTATCCTCGCTGGCGACCACCAGTTGCCGCCCGTCTGCGCTCAGAGCGATCTGCTCGGGGTCTGACACACCCCGGATGACCCGGGTCAGCGTCAGCGTCTGCAAGTCCAGCACACCGATGCCATCAGCGCTCTTGTCGGCCGGCGGCAACTTGCTCTCATCGACGCCCGGTCCGGCAACCGGCGAACCACTCAAGGCCACAAACAGCGAGCGGCCGTCCGGAGACAGGCGCAGCCCGCGCGGACGCTTGCCCAACGGCACGGTGGCGACCACGGTCCCGGAGGTTCCATCAATGACACTGACCGTGCCGGAGCGCTCGTTAGTGGCATAGACGCGGTAGCCGGCCGGCTCGGCGGCCTGCCCGGCAGTGACCCCGGTCACGCCGATTAACAAGCCCACAAATATCCCGAAAATCTGTGATTTCACCGACATAAAACCCATAACTCCTAAAAACTAGCGCACCAACGGCGCCACGGAAACACCCGCCGCAGCCGGACTGCTGTCGGTAAAGCTTAAGGGCGGCAGCGCGGAAGCCGCCACCGGCAAGCGCACCGCCGCCAGCGCATCGAGCAAGCTGGGGCTCAGCTGGTCGAGTCTAGGCCGGATTTGTGTGGCCAGATCGACGACCTGCGCAAACTTGCCCTGCCCGGCCCCCTGCCAAGCGGCAAACAATTCACGCTGCACCACTTTGGAGGCCTCAATCTGAGCCGCGAAGAACTGCGTGACAGCATCGGCATCGAGTCCGCGCTGCACAGCTTGCTCGCGCACCGACTGCAATAGCGCCTGCTCACGGGGCAGATCTTCGATGGCCCCGCCGCTGTTCCACTTGTAGCGGGCGACCTCCGGCATAAGCGACAAGCGCTCATCGATCAGCGCCAACAAATGCTGCAAAGCCGCGGTCTGCGCGATGGCCGGACGCCAATCGTGAGCCAGCCAATGCTGCAAGCGCCCACCCGCCTCGCCGCGATGCATAGAGCCAGCCAGCCAGCGCTGCACGGCCGGTAACAGCGGCGAACCGGCTGGCAACCAATAGGCCTTGGCAGTGCGGTCAAACGGGTGTTCTGGATGCACGGCACACAGCCCCGGGCGCAGCCGTTGCTGCAAGCGGGCTTCAATGGCATCGGTCACCATGACATCGGCGCGCTTAAAGACTATTTCATCGAAAATAGTCAGATTGTCGGCAAATATGCGCAGATCGGCGTGGCTTAAGTGCTCATGGGCAAAGCGTTCGTTGGTGCCGCCCGGGTTGACTATCAGCCGCACGTCCGGACGGTTGACTTGCTCCAGGGTCTGGAAACGCGCCACCTCATCGCAGCGCACCACCGGGGTTTTGCCATCGTGCAGATAGGCCGCCGTAAACACACCCTGCGCGGCGCGTTGGGGATTGACCGAAACACCACCCATGGCGATATCAAAGCGGCCGGCGCTCAGGTCAGCAGACAGCGTCCCCCAACGGGTCGGCACAAACACCAGGCGCCGGTGCAAGGCGGCGGCCAAGGCCCTTGCCTGATCGATGTCAGAACCTTGGTACTGACCTGTCTGCGTGTCGATAAAACTAAACGGCGGGTAATCGCCGGTGGTGCCTACCCGCAGATCAGGGTTGGCGGCTTTGGCTGCCAGCGCTATCGAGCACAGCAGCATCGCGGTTAGCCAAGCACGCTGTTTCACTATGGCCTCATAAAGCAATAAGCCCGTTCAATCTGCCACGCAGATCACATGTTAGGCGCTGTCAGGCGCATATAGTATTAGTGCTCTGCTGGGAGGACTTGCGGACCACCCCGCCGCCGCCCCCATCGCAGGGCCGGAACACTATGATCGCCCGAACCGCCAGCATTGCCAATTCACCTCAGCAGGGCTTCTCGCTCATCGAGTTGATTGTGGCCATTGCCATCGTCGGCATCCTGACCAGCTTTGCCGTGCCGAGTTATCGCGACTCAATGCGCCGCGGCTACATCGAAGAGGCCACGGCACTGCTGGCCAGCGGACGCATAGCCGTTGAACAGTACTACCTCGACAACCGCACTTATGTGGGCGTGCCCTGCCCCGTGGGCACCACTCATTTCACCATCTTCTGCACCACCACGGCGACGACCTACTCGTTAAAGGCTGAGGGAAACGGAACCGTGGCGGGCTTTGCTTACACCCTCAACGAGCACGACGTGCGCACGACCGTGGGAGGCTGGGGTGATGGCAATTGCTGGATCCTGCGACATGGAGACAGCTGCCCGTGAGTGCCGAGCGCGGCTTTACGCTGATAGAACTGTTGGTCACGCTGGCCATAGCGGCCATCCTGGCGTCGCTGGCTGTGCCCTCGTTTCACACCATGCTGGTCAACGCGCGGCTCAAAACCGCAGCCGAATCTTTGCAAAATGGTATTTCGCTAGCGCGTTCGCAAGCGGTGCAACTCAATACGCTAGTCGAGCTCACCTTGACCGACACCGGCGGTTGGACCGTGGCCAGAGCAGACAGCAACACCACATTTCTGCAGCAATCCAGCAACCGTGAACGCGCGGAAGGACTGGCTCTGACGGCCACACCAGACGGCGCCAACAAGGTGACCTTCACGCCCTTAGGACAGGTGCTGGCGCAAAACGTAACGGGCGCCGTCCTGACGCCTATAAACACCTTGGACCTGACGGCGGACAACGAGGCCGATAAGCATAACGACAACATCAAAGCTCTGCGGCTACAGGTGCTCAGTTCGGGCTCATCGCGGCTGTGTGATCCGGCTGCTACGCTCGGCAGTCCCAAGGGATGCCTGTGAGGGGTCGCCCTATGCGTCAACAACAGCAAGGCACCACGCTAGTGGAAGTGCTGGTCGCGATGGTGTTGTTTGCTGTGGCCATCGTCGGCTTGCTGCGTACGCTGGGCACAGCCATGCGCGACTCTGGCGAGGTGGAATACCGCACTCTGGCGGCCAACCTGGCCAGCCAGCAACTCGGCATCATGTGGATCGATCGGGCCAATCTCGCCAGCTATGCCCAGAGCGAACAAACTCTACCCACAGGATCTGCTGCCAATGTCGCTGAATTGGCGCTGCCCAACGGAACCCGCAGCATTGCGGTCGATGGCAACATCGTGACCATCACCATCAAATGGCAGGTGCCCGGCAGCGATTCGCAGCGCACTTACAGCACTACGGCCACCTTAGCGGTCAACAACTGATGTGGCGCCAGCGCGGATTTTCACTGGTCGAAATGATGGTCGCCACGGCACTGGCACTGCTGACCGGGCTGGCTGTGCTGCAGGTGTTGTCCAACTATCAGGCGCGCCAGCAGACAACCAGTGGCCGCAATGATGCGCAGCTCAGTGCCGCCATCGGCCTGTATCAGCTGGAAACTGAAGTGCGTATGGCAGGCGCAGGATTGATCACCAGCCAAGGCTTTATCTGCAACGTTGGCATCAATACCTACCGGGGCGCGACCGTCAGCAACAGTGCTCCGCTGCACCCTTTGCGCATCATCGATGGCGGCAACAACCCTGACATGATCGACGTCATACGCAGCAACGCACGCGCCGGGTCTGCACCGGCCACTGTGCTGGAAAAGATGGCTGCTGCAACATCCAAAGTGCTGGTCGACTCGACAACCGGACTGATTAACGGCGATCTGTATCTGATTGGTAGCAACGATGGCAGCAAGGTCTGCACCTTGCAGCAACTCAACGTGGCGCCAGAGAACAACATCACCACTTGGTATCTGCACCACGATGCTCAAGTTACGGCGCTGTATAACCCATTGGACCCGGCCACCACGTTTACCAGCCCTATGGCTTATGACGTGGGCGACATGGTTGTGGCGCTGGGCACAGTCTGGCAAACGCGACAGCAACTGCTGTGCAGTGATGGCACCGCCCTACCGGCCACCACCAACACCTGCAATCTGGTCAGTTACGACCTGTACAACCCGCCGGCAGCGCTGAGCCTGGCGAACGTGACCAGCCTTTCGGGACAAATCTATGACCTGCAGGCGCAATATGGCATTGCAGACACCGGCAGTCAGACGGTAAACGCCTGGGTCGATGCAACCGGAACCTGGGATGCAGCAGCCCTGACTAATGCCAATATCCGCCGCATCAAAGCCGTACGGGTGGCTATCGTCGCTCGCGGCGCCCAGCAAGCAAGCCTTGTCGCACCAGAGCAATTGGTTTTATGGGGCACCGGTGCAAACCAACGTGTGCGCGTACTCTCGGAAGCCGAACGCTATTACCGGTACACGGTACTGACAACTGTCATTCCTTTGGTCAACATCATCTGGGCCGGCATGTAATGCGACACCCTCTCTCAGTCAGGCCAGCGCAACGGGGTATGGCGCTTATAGTGGTGCTTGTGGCTTTGCTGCTGATCAGTTTTGCCTCCATCTCTTTGCTGCGCTCTACCGACACCACCACGCTGATCGCCGGCAACATCGGCTTTAAGCAGGCCTCGCTGGGCTCAGCAGATGCCGCAACCGAAGCGGCGCTGGTCTGGTTGAACGACCACAACACGGCGGGCGGACTGTTCCTCGACAACGTAGCCGCAGGTTATTACGCCACCTCACGCGACCAATGCGATCTGACCGGTAGCAACACACCCACTGACACCCTGGACGATGTCGGCTGGTTGCATGAGGATCTGGAGAACAACTGCAACCTGCGCGCGTTAGTGGTTACACCGGCCGGCGTAGCGCCGGGCTATACGGTTTCGTATGTGATCAACCGCCTGTGTAATGCCGAAGGCGATAACGCCTCGGTGCTGGCCGCCGATGGTGTAACACCTATGGTCTGCTCGCATGTCAGCAGCGACTCGATAGCCGGTAGCACACATGGTGGTTCCGACTACACCAACCGGCCCTTATCCAGCGCCTCACAACTCTATTTCCGCATAACCACACGCGTGCTCGGTCCGCGTAATACGGTTCGGTATGTCCAAGTCATGGTGGTGCTATGAACACTCGACGTATAGGCGTGTTGCTGGCTACGCTGTTTAGCTTGTTGCTGGGCCAACTGGCGCAGGCGGGTGACGTGAGTCTGGCCTCAGCACCCATGGTGTCGGGCCTGAGCAAAGTGGTACCGCCCAATTTGTATTTTGTGCTGGATGATTCCGGCAGCATGAACAGTGACTACATGCCGGACAGCGTCACAAATGATTCTGCCAAACGTTGCTACAAGAACTTCGGCTATAACAAAATCGCCTACAACC
>CAIVTJ010000370.1 GCA_903908825.1 uncultured Pseudomonadota bacterium
CAGCGTTTGGGCGTGTTCGGTGACTGGCAACGACCCTACCTGACCATGGATGCCAGCTTCGAGGCGCAGCAGATACGCGCCTTGGGCAAGGTCATTGCCAACGGTCACTTGTACAAGGGTGCCAAGCCCGTGCACTGGTGCTTGGACTGCCGTTCGGCATTGGCCGAAGCCGAAGTCGAATACGAGGACAAGACCTCTTCGGCCATCGATGTGGCCTTTGCCGTGGTCGATGGCGCCGATCTGGCGCGCCGCGTGGGCGTGGCCGACGCAGCGCTTAAGCCAGCGTCTTTGGTCATCTGGACCACCACGCCGTGGACACTGCCGGCCAATGAGGCCGTGGCGCTGCGCGCTGACCTGGACTATGTGTTGGTCGAGGTACAGCGTGAACAGGGCCCTGAATTGTTGTTGCTGGCCGAAGGACTGCGCGATGTGTGCCTGGCGCGCTATGGCTTGACTGCAGTGCGCGAAGTGGCTCGCACCACGGGCGCTGCGCTGGAAGGCTTGCAGTTGGCGCACCCGTTCCTGCCCAAGCAGGTGCCGGTGGTGCTGGGTGATCACGTCACGCTCGAGGCCGGTACCGGTGCGGTGCATACAGCGCCGGCGCACGGTCAGGACGATTTCATCGTCGGTCGCCACTATGGATTGCCGGTGGTCAACCCGGTCGGCGGTGACGGTCGCTATTTTGCTGACACGCCGCTGGTCGGCGGCCAAAAGATCGAAGAGGGCGGCAAGCTGCTCATCGAGTTGATGCAGGCCAGTGGCCGCCTGCTTAAGTACGAGGCGTTTCGTCACAGCTACCCGCATTGCTGGCGGCACAAATCGCCGGTCATTTTCCGCGCCACGCCGCAGTGGTTCATCTCGATGGATCAAAACGGCCTGCGCGCCGGTGCGCTGCGTGACATCGCCACCGTGCAGTGGATTCCGGCCTGGGGCGAGCAGCGCATCAGCGGCATGATCGCCGGCCGTCCGGACTGGTGCATTTCGCGGCAACGCACTTGGGGCGTGCCCATCACGCTGTTCGTGCACAAAGAATCCGGTGCGCTGCATCCGCGTACACAAGAGATCATCGAGACCGTGGCGCTGCGTGTTGAGCAACAGGGCATGGAAGCGTGGTTTGATGCGACAGCCGATGAACTCATCGGCGCTGCCGATGCCGCGCTGTACGACAAAGTCACCGATGTCATGGACGTGTGGGCCGACTCAGGTTCCAGCTTCGAGTGCGTGGGTCATGCGCGTCCCGAGATCGCCGCGCCGGTTGAGTTGTATCTCGAGGGTTCGGACCAGCATCGCGGCTGGTTCCACAGCTCCTTGCTGATGTCTGAGGCTTTGTATGCGCGCGCGCCCTATAAGGCGGTGCTGACCCATGGCTTCACCGTCGATGACAAGGGCCGCAAGATGTCCAAGTCCTTGGGCAACGTGGTTGCCCCTGAAAAGGTCATCTCGACGCTGGGCGCGGATGTGCTGCGTCTGTGGGTGGCTTCGACCGATTACACCAGCGAGATGACCTGCTCGGATGAAATCTTAAAGCGCACTTCAGACAGCTATCGTCGCTTGCGCAACACGGTGCGCTTTTTGCTGGGCAATCTGCATGGCTTCGATCCGCAGCAGCATGCGCTGCCTTTCGATCAGCTGGTGCAACTGGACGCCTGGGCCATAGGCCGTGCCGCGCAGTTGCAACAGGAGGTCATAGCCGCGTATCGCGACTATCAGTTCCTGGTGGTCTATCAGAAGGTGCATCACTTCTGTGTCGTGGATATGGGCGGCTTTTATCTCGACATCATCAAAGACCGTTTGTACACCACGCCTGCCGATAGCGCGGCGCGACGCTCTGCGCAGACGGCCATGTATCACATTGCCCATGCGATGACGCGTTGGCTGGCGCCCATTTTGTCGTTCACCGCCGAAGAGATCTGGCAGCACCTGCCCGGTACGGCAGCGGTGGCCGAGTCGGTATTTCTCAGCACTTGGCACGAGTTTGCCGCCTTGCCTGCCACCACCATCGACTGGGAAGCGCTGATTGCACTGCGCAGTGCGGTGCAGCGCGAACTCGAGAAACTGCGTGATGCCGGTGGCATCGGTGCGCCGTTAGAGGCGCAACTCGATGTCTATTGTTTGCCTGCGTTGCAAGCGCGCTATGCGGCGCTGGGAGATGAGCTGCGCTTCTTGACCATCACCTCGGCGGCGCAAGTCAACGTGGTAAGTCCCGGGGCTGTGCCCGAGGGCGCAGTGCCGGCCGATACGGGTAATGGCCTGATCGAGGGCGTGTGGCTGCGTGTGCAGCGGGCGGGTGAGAGCGCACGCAAGTGTGTGCGTTGCTGGCATCTGCGTGAGGATGTGGGCAGCGATGCACAGCACCCTGAGCTGTGCGCACGCTGCGCGGGTAACCTGCTGGGCTTGCCGGAGACGAGGCTGTACGCATGAGTGGCGCTCGACGCAGCGGCTTGGTGTGGCTGGTGGTGTCGTTGGGCGCCGTGGCGCTGGATCAAGTCAGCAAGACTTGGATCATGACTCACTTTGCGTTGCACGAAAGCGTAACCCTGTTGCCCGTGCTCGATGTCATCTATGCACGCAACACCGGTGCGGCCTTTAGCTTGCTGGCCGATGCCGGCGGCTGGCAGCGCTGGTTTTTTACTGCGCTCGCGGTCGGCGTCAGTGCCGGCATTGTGCTGTGGCTACGGCGGCTGGATGCACGTACGCAAGCGCTGAGTGCTGCCGGCTTGGCGCTGGTGCTGGGCGGTGCCTTGGGCAACGTCATCGACCGCTTGTTGTTCGGTTATGTGGTCGACTTCATCGCTGTGCACTGGGACAGCCATTATTTTCCGGCCTTTAATGTGGCCGACAGTTGCATCAGTGTCGGTGCGGGGTTGCTGATACTCGATTCGCTGTTGAGCGGTCGCGAGGCCAAGGGTTAACGATGCGCATCGTACTGGCCAATCCGCGGGGTTTTTGTGCGGGTGTCGACCGCGCCATCGAGATTGTTGAACGCGCCATAGAGCTGTTCGGTAAGCCCATTCACGTGCGCCATGAAGTCGTGCACAACCGGCAGGTGGTCGGACGATTGCGGGGCTTGGGGGCTGTGTTCGTCGAAGAGCTGCACGAGGTGCCGGATGGCGCCACGCTGATCTTCAGCGCACATGGCGTCTCCAGTGCTGTCGAGGCCGAGGCCGCGCGCCGTGGTTTTGCGGTGTTCGATGCCACCTGTCCGCTGGTCACCAAGGTGCATCTGGAGGTGGCCCGTTATGCACGCGACGCGCGCGATGTGGTGCTCATCGGGCATGCCGGTCACCCGGAGGTTGAAGGCACCATGGGCCGCTTTGATGCGGCGCATGGCGGGCGCATCTATCTGGTCGAAAGCGTGGCGGATGCTGAGCGGCTGCAGGTGCAACGGCCCGAGACGCTGGCTTTCGTAACGCAGACAACGCTGTCAGTCGACGATACGACTGCCATTGTCGCGGTCTTGCGCAAACGCTTCGCCCAGTTGCAGGCGCCGCGCGTTGAAGACATCTGTTACGCCACACAGAACCGTCAGGATGCGGTCAAGAACCTGCTGCTGCAGTGCGACGCGCTGGTGGTGGTCGGTTCTGCGGCGAGTTCAAACTCCAACCGCTTGCGTGAACTCGGCGAGCGCGCCGGCATTCCCTCGTTTCAAGTCGATGGGGCGCAGAACCTCAAGCGTGAGTGGTTCGAGACGGTGCGCGTGGTCGGTGTGACAGCCGGTGCCTCGGCGCCTGAGTTGCTGGTGCGCCAGGTGGTGGCACAACTGCAGGCTTGGGGCGGCGAGGTGGCCGAGGAGCTGGCGGGTCGCCCGGAACAGGTGGTCTTCAGTCTGCCGCGCGCACTGCGCAAGACGGCACCCTCTGCTTAAGGTTTAGGGCCAGCAGCGCGTGCTGCTGGCGCCACGCTCACCGGTGTCGTCTATCCACAGCGTCTGGCAGGCACTGTCGGCCTGTTGTGCGCCGCTGACCGTTGGCGTCGCCACAGCGCGATAGTGCTGCCCTTGGTCGCTGAGCGTCAGCGACAGCGCGTAATGGCCGCCTTCGCTGACTGGGCCCACACCCAAGCCCTGCTCTGCATCGTTGCCCAGCACCGCGCTGTAGCGCTGCCACTGCGCGTAGCGACGTTCCTGTTGCGCATGGATGCGCAACAAGGCCAGCTGAGCGTCACTGCGACGGGCGCGTTGCCCGGCCTGTCGATAGGCGGGCAGGGCCACGGCACTGAGTAAGGCCAGCAGCAGCAGACAGCAGAGCAGTTCCACCAGCGTATAGCCCTGCAGCAAGCGCAGGCGCGCGGGGTCAGTCGGCATCGCTGCGCAGCCAGTACAGACGCCGCGGCGGTGGCAGGGGCGGGCAGTCGGCGAAGGCACTCTCCCCGAGCCTGCAAGTGTCGCTATAGGGACTGCCTGGTGGGGCCGGTTCCAGGCCGGTGCGTAGCGGCCAGCCACCCGCCAGCGCGACGGCGCGATCGGCGATGTCGATATGCCCGTCGTGGTTCAGGTCGCGCACGTTGCGTCCGGTGACCGCATCCAGCGCGCCCACTTTGAGGCTGACCCTTAGTGGCTTACCGCTGCAATTCAGCCCGGTCAGCGGCTGCAATGAGGCGACTTGCGTGAACAGCAACAGTCCGGCGGATGTCAGGCCGCGGGCCAGCACTTGTGCACCGTCCAGCAGCAGCTTGAAGCCGGCAGCGTCAGCGCTCACTCCGCTGCTACCGTCGGGCCCCAACGGTGGCAGGTCGCGATCCTGCAGGGCCGGCAGCGCATCGAACTGCGCTTGGCTTAACGGGGAAAGCCCGAAGCGATCATGCAACACAAACAGCGCCTGTCGCGCGGCGGGCAGTTGACCGGTGGCCACCGAGCCCAGGGCGATGTTTAAGCTGTCTGGCCCGGGCTGCGGCCCGGTGGTCCCCGCAACGCGATAGACATCCGGTGCAGCGATGAAACCGCGGCCCCGTGGGGCGGCCGGGTCTGCGAGCTGCGCCAGTGCAGCCCCTGTAGCCAGTTGTGCGGCGCTTTGGCCATTGTGTAGGTCAAAACGCCAGAGGCCCGCCTGCCAGTCGCCGACGTAAAGCCGGTCGGTATAACCGTCGCTGTCCAAGTCTAAGGCAGCGATGCCGCCGGGCAATGCCGCGGCGAGGCCAGTGAAGGCTTGGTCTGCACTACCGCCATCGGCCAGGTTGTGCGTGCGCGCTGCTGCCGACCACAGCAGCCGTCCGTCGCGCGCATCCAGGGCATAGAGCCGGCTGCCATCGCGTGCGGCGTTGCTGCCGCTGGCCGCACGGGGCAGGCCGGCACCCAGCAGCACCACCCAGTGCTGCGGGTCCTGGTTGCTGCGCGCGATGCGTACCCGCGCCGGTGTGGGGGCGCTGACCAGTTCGGCCAGGCCGCGCAGAGTCTGGTCGTCCTGTCGCCACAGCAGGCGCGGCAGTCCGGGGCTGCTGAGGTCCAAGGCGAGCACGGCGGACCGCGGGTCGGCACCGTCACGCCAACGCAGCGAGGCAAACAGGCGGGCCTGCTCACCCTGCGCTGCATTGAGCAGCCCATCGTGGTTCTCATCTTGTACCAGCGCTGCCAGATAGGCCTCGCCCTCGCAAGGGCTGCCGCCGCTCTGCGCGAAACGGTAGGTCCAGCGCAGTCGGTTGTCGGTGTCATAGGCGTTGAGGGACAGCCCGTTGCTGCGCACGGTGATCGCCGGCTGCAGTTGGGTGCCGGCGTAACGCAGGGTCATCAACGGGGCGCTGTCATCGGCCGCTAACGCGTGGCCTGCGAGCAGCCACAGGCACGACATCAGAATGACCCGGGCGCGGCTCATCGCGGCTCCAAGCGCAGCACACCGGCCAGCAGTTGCACCTGCGTGTTGCGCGGGCCGTGGCCGGTGCTGGTCAGTTCATAGCGTCGCGCCACGTATCGCTCGAGGCTGTAGCCGGCTGGTAAAGCCACTTCTGCGCGGGCTGCGATCTGTACGCTGGCCTGCCCCGACGGGTTGATCAGCGGCCCGGCCGCGAGCGCCGGTGACACGCCGCGCTGCGCCAGTTGTTGTTGCGCGTTCAGCAAGCCGGTCTCTGCGGCATCGAAGGCCAGCCGCTGCCACTGCAGGTTGTTGCCTAAGGCGCGTTCGCTGGCTGCATCCCGCAGGCTCTCGACCAGCAACAGGCTGAACAACAGCAGCCACAGCAGCGCAAGGGGCAGCACGATGCCGGCGTTACGCGCTAGCCGGCTCATGCGCTGACCGCATTGCGCAGGGCAAAGGTGCGGGTGACGGTCAATGGCGGCCGGTTGCGGGGGTTGGAGCGGGCCGCGACCAAGGTCAGGCTGAGGCGCACGGCGCGCAGTCGCGCATCAGCAGGCAACTGATCTGCGTTGGCATAGCGCAGTCCTGTGTTGTGAGCGCTCGTAAAGCCGGCCTGCACCTGCAGGTCCTGAACGCCCGGCAGCACCTCGGTATCTATGAAAGTGGCCACGCCTGCGACGCGGGTCAGTGATTTCATCCGTAGGGCCGGCAGGCGGTCGGCGACCGCACTGCCGTCGGCGCAGCGCGCGACGTAATAAACGTGCACCAGCAGGTCGCGCAGTTCACAGCGTCCGCTGCTTACCGGGCAATCATCCGCTACCAGGCCATTGGCGATGAGCCGTGAGGGACCATCGCCGGGCACTTGCGTCAGCAACTGCAGGCGGCCGGGGTCGGCGCGGCTGGTGCTGGCCGAGGCGCGCCGTACCGTCAGCACGTCGCTGCCGGGCAGCCAACCGCCACCCCCGGCACTGCAGCGCAGCGGATAGGCTCCGTCGCTGATGCTGACTGCCGTGGCGAGCTGTTGCGCCAGTCCCTGTCCGCAGCCGGCAGCGCGGTCGTTGACTGCGGTGGTGTCGGGCGTATCGCTGGCGCCGGCCAGGCCGTAATAGCCTGCCATCTGCAGGTCGGCCTCCAGCGCGCTGAACACGTATTGCGCTTGTTCCTGCAGCCGGGCAGTGGTCTGCACCTGTTCGTAGCCCGAGCGACCCAGCGCATAGGCCTGCAACATGCCGGTCAAGGCCAGGCTGCCCACGCTCAGGGCGACCAGCAACTCGATCAGCGTGTAGCCGCGCCCGTTGCAGTTGCCGGCCGGCCGGCAGCTCATAGGGTGCCTGCCGCAGACGGCCGTGCGATGGTGCTGGCAAAGACGGCGGTCTGCCCATCGGTCGGGTCCGGCCATTGCAGCCGCAGGGTCCACAGATCCAGCCCGTTAGCCGAGGCGGTCGTGACCTGACCGCTGAAGGGCGGGTGCTGCGCCGTCTGCTGCAGCCAGCCTGCGGTGTCGGCACCGGCATCGGCCCGCAGTTGCTCGGCCAGATCGGCGACAGTGATGATGGCCTGTTGCTGGAGCAGCGCCGCGCGGCTGGCGTGTGTGGCGCGGGTAAACAGCGCCAAGGCAGCTAGCGTGGCGAAGCCCAGCACCACTACTGCCAGCAGTGACTCGATGAGGCTGGCGCCCCGGGCCTTCCTTGGCCCCCTGACATCCGTGTGCATCAACCGTCCATCCTCGTGCGTTCGAGGCCCAGTGTGGGTGCGGTCATTGGCGCCGGCGAGTCGACAAATGAGTGTCTTTAGGTCAAAACTCGATCTATGCCTAGGTCCCGTCTTTCTGGTCTGTATCCGCGTCAACACGGCTTTACGCTGCTCGAGCTGGCGTTGGTGATCATGGCTGCGGCGGCCGCGTTTATTTTTGGCGTGCCCGCTTGGCAACAGCACAAGCTGCGTTTGCATCGCGCCGAGGCGCGCTCAGAGCTGTTGTCGACGGCGCAGCGCTTGAGCGGCTGCTTTGCGCAGCTACACGTGTATGACAACCCCGCATGCACGGTGACGCTGCCTGAGACCGTGGCAGACAACACCTTTGAGCTGCGCGGTCAGATCACCGCCGGCAGCTTTGCGTTACAGGCGCATCCGGTCGGCGAACTGGCCGGTGACGTGGACTGCGGAGAGCTGCGTCTGGACCACCGGCAACAGCGCAGCGTCAGCGGCAGGTTGCCCGCGAACGAGTGTTGGTAGCCCTCAGGCGCAGCCGCGCGCGGTCAGCGGGCTGGCGCGTACCCGCCCGGTCTGACTGATGATCAGTTGGCGGCTTGCGGCCCTGGACTGAACCTCGCATAGCGTTAACGTGCTGGTGCTGCCGGCGCGCGGCAAGGGGTAATAGGTGACCTGCGCGCGCGTGGCCAGCAGCTGCAGGCCGGGCGCCAGGTGTTCACGGCGCAGCAACTCGCCATCCGCTCCACCCACGCGCAGCGCATAAAATTGGCCACGGCTCACATCGGCTGGCAGACAAGCGCCCTGATCATCGGCCAGGCACCACACTACGGCCTGCGCACGCATCAGTGCGGTACTGCGCGCCAGTTGCAGGGCTACCTGCAGATGGTCGACGGCGGTGGTCAGCTGTGTCTGTGCCTGCAGCGCACGCAGCGATGGTGTGGCCAAGCCGGCCAGCACTGCCGTGATGCACAGGACCGCCAGCAGTTCGATAAGGGTGTGGCCACGGGGTGACATGCCCGCAGCCTGGCACTGATGACAGGCTTAAGGCAGCGGACTATCGGGCCTTTATGCGGCAAAAGGCAGGCGCTGCAATCGTGTAGCGAACGCTGGCCTC
This sequence comes from uncultured Pseudomonadota bacterium, assembly GCA_903908825.1. GTDB lineage: Bacteria > Pseudomonadota > Gammaproteobacteria > Steroidobacterales > Steroidobacteraceae > ZC4RG30. The sequence goes on from CAIVTJ010000370.1 coordinate 8,611, forward strand.
TGATGGCCTGTTTCCCCTAGAATGCGCGGCCACGCCGGAGTAGCTCAGTTGGTAGAGCACGTCATTCGTAATGATGGGGTCGTAGGTTCGATTCCTATCTCCGGCACCAATTAAGTAAAGCAAACCGTCCGAGCAGGCGGTTTGGTTTGACAGAACGCAGTTCGGCAGCCGATTACCAGTAACTGCGTCACGTTTTGCTGGACACATATGTCCAGTCGGTCACACATCCACGCTGTGTAGGCCGAATGATGGCGACATCCAAACAAGGAGTGTCGACATGCAAATCAAAAGTAATAAGCGAGTTCTGCTGAGCGTCTCGTTACTGTGTGGCGCGCTCTTTGCCGCCGCAGCCAGTGCCGAGACAGTCAGTTTCACCGATGCCTACTACGGCGGTACGCCCGGTTCATACAACGGCGGGCAGGTGCCCTCTGCACCAGGTCAGGATTTAATCGGCGCCAGCACCTTCGACATTCAGGGCATGGATGTCTCGCTGGTCGGCACCACGCTGACGGTCAAGGTGAACACCAACTACACCAACAGCGGCGGTCCTGTGTTGGACACGGTCTATGGTGATCTGTTTCTGAGTACCACCGGCTGGCATCCGTACACCACCACCGGTTGCGGCGCAGCTCAAAACTATGCCTGCGACACCTTTGCTAACACCGGTACCAATTGGAACTACGCGGTCGACACCTCGACCGGCGGGCTCTATGCCATCACCCGCAGCAACATCCAAACGACAGACCAAGCCTATGGTTCGACCCATACCAGCTATACCTATCGCACGGGTCAGGCCGCGCTGATCACCGGCGGCACCTATGTGGCCGCAGCCAGCTTTGATGCCACACACTCGGGCACGGGTGGCTATCTGCTGTACACCATCGACGTCTCGAGCATGGGCTCGCTGGCGACGCTGGCGCTGCAGTGGAACATGATCTGCGGCAACGACACGATTCAAGGTCAAGTGTCTGTGCCCGAGCCGGTCACTGCGCTGCTGCTGCTGCCGGGCTTAGATCG
>CAIVTJ010000371.1 GCA_903908825.1 uncultured Pseudomonadota bacterium
AGTCGCCTTTTCGCACGAGTCACACTGAGTATGCTGTCGGGCCGGAGAACCACATGATTGCTGTGCTGAAACTACTGCACGCCATGATGAGCCCCGCGCAGACGCGCAGCTATGTCGGCTTGGTCCTGCTGTTTTGCATCAGTGCTGTACTGCAGGTTGCAGGTGTTGCCTCTTTGGCACCCTTCATTGCTTTACTGTCCAGCAAGTCGCTGTTGCAAACCAACGGGTTTCTGGCTTGGCTCTACACCTACGCTGGTGCAAGCTCTGAAAACGGATTCTTAATCCTTATCGCGCTGGCCATCATCGCAGTCATTGTGCTGACTAACGTAGTTTCTGCTTGGATGACAAAGCAGTTATTTGCCTTTTCAATGAAGCTGGGTGGAGAGACGCAGCAGGCCATCTACAGCAACTGCCTGCATGAACCCTATGTCAATTTCAGCAGACGAAACTCGGCAGAGATCATCGCCTTGATCACGGGTGATATTCCGCGTTTGGTCTACATGGTGGTGCAGCCGACGCTGCAGTTGATCAGTCAGTCGATGATTGTGCTCATCATTGCGGTTGCCTTAATCTACATCGATCCGGTGCTCGCCTTGATCGCGCTAAGCATCGTCGGTCTTGGCTACGGCATCATATTTTGGCTTATCCGTTCAAGCCTGATCCGTCATGGCGAAACCATGGCCGTTGCCGCCCAACAGAAAATGCGCTTGCTCAACGAGAGCTTGGGTGGCATCAAGGAAATTAAGCTGCGCGGCAACGAACAGCTTTACGACGAAAGGGTGGCAGCTGTCACCGGCGACTGGTTGCACGCGCAGACCATGCTCAACCTCTTATCTGAAATACCGCGCTTCTTTCTGGAAGCCGTGGCCTTCTGTGCCATGCTCGGTCTGGCCATCTACCTCTTGGCCATCAATGCGCCCCCGACCAAGATCATCGCCATACTCAGCCTCTATGCCACAGCAGGTTACAAGCTGCTGCCGGCTGGCCAAACCCTATTCAAATCGGTCGCCAATATTCGGGGTAACCAGGACACGGTGTTTACGCTTGCGCCGCTGGTCGCTGCAAGCCGATGGCGTAAGACGCTGCCGGTTGTCACTCTGCAGGGTGACCACGCTGCTGCATTCGCAGGAGACATCGTGTTTCATGATGTTTCTTATCGGTATCCGGCAAGCGCACAGTCCGCCTTGCAGGGTGTCAACGTCACGTTACCGGCCAACAGCATAACGGCAATTGTGGGCCCCTCCGGGGCGGGCAAGAGCACCCTGCTCGACGTGCTGCTAGGGCTGCTGCCGGTCAGCACAGGTGCAGTGCTGGCTGGCCAGACCAAAATTGAGGAAGCCAACGTACTGGCTTGGCAGCGCAGCATAGGCTATGTGTCGCAGCACATCTTTCTGTCAGATGACACGCTGGCCGCCAATATAGTCTTTGGCGGTCACGAGCATATGGATGCAGCACGCGTCTCGCGCGCTGGCAAGCTAGCTCAGTTGGAGTCGTTGGTCGCCACACTGCCGGGTGGTTATAACTTTGTGGTGGGTGAGCGCGGTGCACTGTTGAGCGGCGGTCAGCGGCAAAGAGTGGGCATTGCCCGAGCCCTGTACCACGACCCTGCGGTGTTGATCATGGATGAATCCTCAAGCGCGCTCGATTCCGAGACCGAGCGAGACATCATGGCTACGGTGGCACAACTTAAGACCAGCACGACAGTGGTGCTGGTCGCGCACAGGGCATCAACGATCCGCTTCGCAGACTACGTTGTGCTGGTACGCGACGGAACCATTGAGGCAGCCGGCCCGTTCGATGAAATGCTGAAAGGTAGCGCTAGCTTCCGGGAACTGATGGCCGGAATTGAAGAGCACCCGCACGGCGACGCCAGGCAGTAATAGACATGGAACTTGTTTTTTGGACTAGTGTGGTTTTAATTTCTTATAGCTATCTGCTGTATCCGTTGCTATTGCTGTTGCTGCCGGCCCGCGCCGGTTCCTATAAGGCACAAATCGCTCCGCTGCGTCGCATGTCGGTGATCATCGCTGCACGCAATGAGGCCGATAAGATTGCCGGCAAGATCAACAACACGCTGCAGTTGCAACATGACGGCTTCGAGCG
>CAIVTJ010000372.1 GCA_903908825.1 uncultured Pseudomonadota bacterium
GAAGATTTGCCAGCCCTTGGGATGCCAGAACACGGCGCCCGGGGCCTCTTCCTGCAGGTGGAACAGGTCTAGTTCACGGCCGATGCGGCGGTGATCGCGCTTTTCGGCTTCTTCGAGGCGCTGCAGATAGTCCGCCAACTGCTTGGCATCGGCCCAGGCCGTGCCGTAGATGCGCTGCAGCATGGGGTTGCGGGAATCGCCGCGCCAATAGGCACCGGCGACCTTCATCAACTTGAAGGACTTGAGCTTGCCGGTGGACGGCACATGCGGACCGCGGCACAGGTCTTCCCAGCCGCCCTGGCCATAGAGGCCGATCTCTTCACCGGCAGGGATGGAAGCGAAGATCTCGGCCTTGTAGGCCTCGCCCAAGGCCGAAAAATGCGCTATGGCCGCATCGCGCGGCAGCACCCGACGCTGTACGCGGTGGTCGGCCTTGACCAGTTCGGCCATACGCTGCTCGATGGCGGCGATGTCCTCGGGCGTGAACGGCCGCTCGTAGGCGAAGTCATAAAAGAAGCCGTCGTCGATGACCGGGCCGATGGTCACCTGCGCTTCGGGGTAGAGCTCTTTGACCGCATGGGCCAGCAAGTGCGCTGTGGAGTGGCGGATGACCTCTAAGCCATCAGCGTCCTTTTCGGTGACGATGGCCAGGTTGGCATCGGTGGCGATCTCAAACGAGGTATCGACCAGCGTGCCGTTGACGCGCCCGGCCAGCGCGGCCTTGCGCAATCCCGCACCGATGCTGGCGGCCACCGCATCTACGGTGACCGGGTGTTCGAAAACGCGTTGGCTACCATCGGGCAGCGTAATGACAGGCATGAGCGGTATCCCCGGAAAAACTGGGCGCAAGTGTGGCGGCGCGGTGCGCGCGGCGTCAATCGACGCGCTCTCAAGTCCACGCGCTTACCAGCGCTTGTTGAAACCCACGTGAAAACCCTGCGGTAACACGGACAGTGTCAACGGCGTGTCACGTTGATGCAGCACATAGCCGATGCCGGCGCCCACTGCGATACCGGCCAGCACATCGGTCTGCCAATGCCCTTGGCTTTTGATCCGCGCGACGGCGTCGTAGGCCGGCAGCACGGCCAGCGCATAGACCGCCGGATGATCAGGGCCATATTCGAGCATGAAGGGCGTGACGATGGCGGTGGTGGTGGAGACTTCGCCGCTGGGAAAGCTGGCGTTGCCGTGACCCTGGAACCACAGATCAGGGTTGTTGCTGTCGACCGGCCGTACACGGCTGAAAGCCATCTTGAGCGCTGTGACGGTGACGGTGTTGACCACCAAGGCATCGACAGACTGCCAAGCGGTCTTGCCCAAGCGCGTGTCGCCGCCTTCCCACAGGGCTAAGCCCGCGCTGCCGGCCACCAGCGAGTAGACCAAACCGTTTTGAATACTGCGGCTCCAGATGCCGCTTTCATCCAGGCTGACGCGGTGATCGATGCCTAAGGGGCCGCCGCCCGCGCAGGCCGGCGCGGCTAAGGTGATGGCCAGCACGGTGCTCAGCAGACGTTGCAACAGGGCCATGGTGCCTTCGCATGAACGAAGAAAAAGATGGTAGTCGCGAGTGGGATCGAACCACCGACCACTTCCATGTCAAGGAAGTGCTCTACCACTGAGCTACGCGACTACTGGGGCCCGGTTTCGGGGTCGCTGACGATACCTAGCGCGGCCCTAAGGCGCAAGGCCCAGTTCACGTTGCCGCAGCTGTTCGATTTGATCGCGCAGGCCTGCCGCCTGCTCAAACTCCAGGTTGCGGGCATGTTTGAACATCTCGCCTTCAAGGCGTTTGATCTCGCGAGCGATCTGCTCGGGCTTGGCATTGGCAGGCAGTCCCTGCGCGGGTTTGCCTTTGCTGCGCTTCTTACCGTTAGTGGCCGGCTCGGGGTCCTGGCGCGCGCCTTCCATGATGTCGGTGATGGACTTGGTCACGCCGCGCGGGGTGATGCCGTGCTGCAGGTTGTAGGCGATCTGCGTGGCGCGACGACGTGAGGTTTCATCTAAAGCACGTTGCATCGAGCCGGTGATGCGGTCGGCATACAAGATGGCGCGGCCGTTAAGGTTGCGCGCGGCGCGGCCGATGGTCTGGATCAAAGCGCCTTCAGAACGCAGAAAGCCTTCTTTGTCGGCGTCGAGTATGGCGACCAGCGCCACTTCGGGCATGTCGAGGCCTTCGCGCAACAGGTTGATGCCGACGATGGCGTCAAACTTGCCCAGACGCAGATCGCGGATGATCTCGGTGCGCTCTACCGTCTCGATATCCGAATGCAGATAGCGCACGGCCACGCCGTGTTCGGTGAGGTATTCGGTGAGGTCTTCGGCCATGCGCTTGGTCAGCGTGGTGATCAACGCGCGCTCGCCGGCTGCCACACACAAGTTGATCTCGGACAGCACATCATCGACCTGAGTGCCGACCGGGCGGATATCGACCACCGGGTCGATAAGTCCGGTGGGTCGCACCAGTTGTTCGACCACCTGCCCGGTGTGCGCGGCTTCATATTTACCGGGTGTGGCCGAGACAAAGATCATCTGCGGTGCGATGGCTTCCCACTCTTCAAACTTCAGTGGCCGGTTATCCAGCGCGGATGGCAAGCGAAAGCCGTATTCGACCAGCGTCTCTTTGCGTGATCGGTCGCCTTTGTACATGGCGCCCAGCTGCGGAATGGTCTGGTGGCTCTCATCGACGATGAGCAGCGCATTGTCGGGCAGATAGTCATAGAGGCACGGCGGCGGCTCACCGGGCAAATGGCCCGACAGATAGCGCGAATAGTTTTCGATGCCTTGGCAATAACCGATCTCCTGGATCATCTCCAGGTCGAAGGTGGTGCGCTGTTGCAAGCGCTGGGCTTCAAGCAGCTTGTCGGCTTCGTACAGCTGCGCCAGTCGAACGCGCAGGTCTTCGCGGATCTCATCGATGGCACCGACCAAGCGGTCGCGTGGCGTCACAAAGTGGGTGCCCGGATAAACGGTGTAGCGGGCCAGCTTGGCGCGTACTTCGCCGGTCAACGGATCAAAGCGCGCAATGCTGTCGATGACATCGTCAAAGAGTTCGATGCGTATCGCATCGCGTTCGGACTCGGCCGGAAAAATGTCGATGACATCGCCGCGCACACGATAGCAACCTTGGGTGAGGTCCATGTCGTTGCGCGTGTATTGCATCTCTGCAAGGCGACGCAGCATGGCGCGCTGCTCGAGTTTATCGCCGCGCGTCAGATGCAAGACCATCGACAGATAAGCCTTGGGATCGCCCAAGCCATAGATGGATGACACCGTGGCAACGATGATGGTGTCGGTGCGTTCCAGCAGCGCCTTGGTGGCCGACAGGCGCATCTGTTCGATGTGTTCGTTAACCGCCGAGTCTTTTTCGATGAAGGTGTCAGAGGCCGGCACATAGGCTTCGGGCTGGTAGTAGTCGTAATACGACACGAAATATTCGACCGCGTTCTCAGGGAAGAACTCCCGGAACTCGCCATAGAGTTGCGCGGCCAGGGTCTTGTTATGCGCGATGACCAGCGTGGGCCGCTGCATGGCTTGGATGACATTAGCAATGGTGTAAGTCTTGCCGGAGCCGGTCACACCCAGCAGCGTTTGCGAGGCCAAACCACTGCGCAGTCCCTCAACCAGTCCGGCGATGGCGGCAGGCTGGTCGCCCGCGGGCTCGTAGAGGGCTTTAAGCCTAAATTGCGCTGTCGTATCCATGTCTGTCCCGTAATATACCGCGCCCTGTGACGTCATCTTGGACAGAGCACTATCGTGAGCCTGCAGATCGCCCGGCGCATCACCCGCGTCAAACCCTCACCCACCTTGGCCATGACCGCACGCGCGGCGCAAATGCGCAGCGAAGGCAAAGATGTCATCAGCCTGTCAGTCGGTGAGCCGGACTTCGATACGCCCGCCCACATCTGTGAGGCCGGCATCGCCGCCATACGCGCCGGTCACACGCGCTATACCAACGCCGATGGCGCGCCTGACCTGAAAGATGCGGTCATCGCCAAGTTCCAGCGCGATAACGGCATCAGCTATGCGCGCAATCAGGTGCTGATCTCCACCGGTGCCAAGCAGACGCTGTTTAACCTGTGCATGGCGGTGCTTGACCCGGGTGATGAGGTCATCATCCCGGCGCCCTACTGGGTGTCTTATCCGGACATGGTCATGCTGGCCGATGCGCATCCGGTCACCCCCGATGCGACCGCCGATCACGGCTATAAGATGACACCGCGGCAACTGGCTGCAGCCATCACCAGCGAGACCCGTCTGGTGATGCTCAACTCGCCCAGCAATCCCACCGGCGCCGCTTATACGCGCGCTGAGTTGGTGGCCCTGGGTGAGGTGCTGCTAGACCATCCGAAGCTGCTGATCGCCACCGACGACATCTACGAAAAGATTTATTGGGGCAAAGAACCGTTCTGCAGTCTGCTGACTGCGGTACCGGGGCTGTACGAGCGCACCATCACCATTAACGGTTGCTCCAAGGGCTATGCCATGACCGGCTGGCGCATAGGCTATTGCGGCGGGCCGCGCGAGATCATCGCCGCCATGGCCACGGTGCAGGGCCAGTCGACCACCAACGCCTCGAGCATCAGCCAGAAGGCAGCTGTGGCGGCGCTCAATGGCCCGGAAGACGAAGTGCAGCGCATGAATGCCTCGTTCAAGACCCGCCATGACTATTTTGTGGCAGGGCTCAACCAACTGCCGGGCATCAGCTGCCTGCCGGGTAGCGGCACCTTTTATGCGTTTGCCGATGTGCGCGAGGCCATGAAGCAGCATGGCTTCAAGGACGACAACTCGTTTTGTGAGTTCATCCTGGCCGAAGCGCTGGTCGCCGGCGTGCCGGGTTCGGGTTTCGGGGCTCCAGGGCACCTGCGTTTGTCCTTCGCCTGCAGTGAAGACAACCTGGCCAAGGCGCTGGAGCGCATGAATACGGCTTTAACGCGCGGTCCGTCAAAAAGCGTGTGAGGTTTGCTTGACGGGAGGGCCGCGTTCTTGAAGAATCGCGGCCTCTCAAAGAGGCATCACCTGCCACTCCTCGGTAGCTCAGCGGTAGAGCGTCGGACTGTTAATCCGTTGGTCGTTGGTTCGATTCCAACCCGGGGAGCCAATTGAGCACCTTCAGGCCTTAGCCGAAGGTGCTCCTCATCCAGCCTTGTTCAGTCTTGCTTACTGCGGGAACGGATCCGAGAACTTCGGGTCGGTCAGCAGCGCGTTGTCGGTCAGCGTGCCCAGGAAGGCGATCAGCGCGGCTTTCTGAGCAGCCGTCAGGTTCAAGCGGCGCACCGTGCCATCGGGGTTGCGCAGCTGCGGCGCCAGGTTGGGGCTGTCCTGCACGCCATGGTCATAGTGATCGACCACTTCGGCCAATGTCGCAAAGCGGCCGTCGTGCATGTAAGGGGCGCTGACAGCGATATTGCGCAACGAGGGTGACTTGAACCGCCCGTTGCCCGCGCCCACATCGATGACCGTGGCATCCAAGCCGTTGTTGCGTGCTGCGTCGGCCACGTGGGCATTGCTGCCATGGCAGGTATCGCAACGACCCGCACCTTCAAAGATCTGCCTGCCCTGCTCTTCCTGCGCCGTGAGTGTCGCCGGAAAGTTGGCCACGCCATTGGTAAACGCCGAATCGTACTTCGAGCGATAAGAGACGATGGCGCGCACATATTGAGCCAGCGCGCGGGAGATGCGATCGCTGGTGATGGCCGGATCACCAAAGGCGGCCGTGAACAGCGGACCATAAAACTGCACTGCGCTCAGCTTGGCCACCAGTTGCGGCAGGCTGTTGCCCATCTCGGTGGTGTTTTGAATGGGAACCAGCACTTGGGCTTCAGCACTGGCGGCGCGCTCGTCCCAGAAGAACTTGCCGTTCTGGTAATAGCGCGCGTTGGCCAGGCTCATCGACGCGCGCGTGGTCAGGCCGCCCTGAAAGCCGACGCTGAAGCGACGCGGGTCACTAAAGCCTGCCGACTGCACATGGCAGGACCCGCAAGACACGGTGTCGTTGACCGACAGTCGCTTGTCATAGAACAACACGCGACCCAGGGTGGCGCCGGCGTTGCTAGTCAGGTTGTTCGCTGGTGTGTTGTCGGCCGCCGACGGATTGCCCGCTCCGGTCGTGAACTGACGCGGCAGGTTGATAGAGGCATCGGCATACAAAAAGCCGGTAGCAGGCAGCACCGGTGCGCGCACCACAGGAGCCGGTGCAATGGTCAGCGTAAACACGTTGCTGGCCACCCCGCCCTTGCCATCGTTAGCGGTGATCGTGACGGTGTAGTTGCCAGCTGTGGTGGCGGTGCCTGAAATCACCGCAGCGGCCGTGGTCAGTCCGCTGTTGGCAGGGCTGATTGCCAGCACGTAAGTCAGCTTGTCACCATCGGGGTCGGTGAAGGTGGCGCCTGCTTTGCTGGCGTCATAGTTGTAGGTCACACCCACTGTTGTGGTCTGCGCGGCATTGGCGCTGCTGACGACGGGCGCGCGGTTGGCCGGTTGGCGCGGACCTGCGGTGGTGACATCAGGGCCCGTGCTGCCATCGGTTGTTGCCGGTGTGGTGCCAGACGAGTCTGCGCCACCGCAAGCGGCCAGCGACAGCAAAGCCAGTGTTTGCAGCGCCAACGCTGCACTGCGTAGGGCCAACGATCGTTGGCCGGAGAGGCCGGGGTTGTGTGTGTGAGTCATGGTGAGGCGAGGCTCCAGATGGGGGTGAATGCAGCCTAGTGGGCACAGGCGCCTCTCAGTGGCGGGCTTGCCAATAGTCCGGTCATATTCCGGCCGGTGTTGGGCAACGCGACACAGCGCACACATTTAAGAAATCTGTCACTGCCTTGCCCTAACCTCTTGCCTTGCTCAATGAGGTAGACATGCAGCGCAGACGACTCTTGGCGGGTTCTTTTTGGATAGCCACTGCCATGGCCTTGTCTGGCCCACGTGCAAGCGCTGCAAATTTATCGCCGCGCTTCAAGCGCTATCCTTTTTCGCTGGGTGTGGCTTCGGGTTACCCGACCAGCAGCACGGTGGTGTTGTGGACGCGGCTTGCGCCTGAGCCACTGTCACCCGATGGCGGTATGGCCCCTGAAGTCGTTGCGCTGACTTATGAGATCGCCAGCGATGAGTCCTTTGCCCATATCGTGCAAAGCGGCACTGCTTGGGCGGAGCCGGATTGGGCGCACAGCGTGCATGTGGATGTGATGGGCTTGCAGCCGGGACGGCCGTATTGGTACCGGTTCCGCGCTGGTGATGCCTTAAGCCCCGTGGGTCGCTGTGCGACAGCGCCGCCCGCCGGTCAGATGCCGGCCAAGCTGCGCATTGCGGTCGCCAGTTGCCAGCAGTACGAACAAGGCTATTACACCGCTTACCGGCACATCGCCGACGGCAACACCGACTTGGTCATGCACGTCGGCGATTACATCTATGAGTCCAACTTCTATGGCGAGCGTGTACGCCAGCACAACAGCAGTGAGTGCTACAGCCTGACGGACTATCGTCTGCGACATTCCTTGTACCGGCTCGATGCCAATCTGCAGGCCGCACACGCCCAGTGCCCTTGGCTGCTGGTCACCGATGACCATGAAGTCGATAACGACTATGCCGGTGAGACCTCAGAAGAAGACGATGATCCGCGATTGTTTCTGGCGCGTCGCGCCGTGGCCTATAAGGCTTACTACGAACACATGCCCTTGCCGCGCCGCGCCCTTCCCCTCGGCCCGGACATGCGCATGTATGCCTCGCTGGCCTGCGGTGATCTGGCCAGCTTTCATATGCTGGACAGCCGCCAGTACCGCTCGCCCATACCCTGCCCGCGTCCCGGCACGCGCGGCGCTAATCGCATCTATGCCGATGAATGCCCGTCGCTGCCCGACACACAGCGCACCATGCTGGGCGCGCGCCAGGAGCAATGGCTGCAGGCGCAGCTGGTCAATTCACGCGCCCGCTGGAACCTGATGGCTCAGGGCGTGGTGGTCGCGCAGTGCGATGAAGACCCGGGTCCGCGTGAACGCTATTGGACCGATAGTTGGAACGGCTACCCGGCGGCGCGACAGCGGCTGCTCGAGTCTATCGCCAGCAGCAAGGCGCAGAATCCGGTGGTGCTGGGCGGCGATATCCATGCCTTTGTCGCAGCCGATTTACGACTGCGTGCCAACGATAGCAAGTCACCCATCGTGGCCAGTGAGCTGGTGACCACCGGCATCACGTCGCGCGGACCGGATGCGCAGATGCTGGCCGGCATGGCTGCCTCCGGGCCGGACTTCGTGCTGGCCGATGGCCGTCAACGCGGCTATCTGCGCTTAGATCTGACGCCGGGCAGCCTGAAAGCAGATCTCATCGGCATGGACAGCGTGCTGGTGCCTGCCGCACCCGGGCGCATCAGTCGCACTCTGGTCATCGAAAATAGCGTTAAGGGCTTGCAGGGTCGCTAAACTTGCGGCCATGAGTGCCAAAGATGAAGCCGCCATACGAGCGGTGCTGACCCTGGAAGCCGAACGCTGCCGCGCCATTCTGGAAGCAGACCTGGTGGCGCTGGATGCGATGACCGGTGAGCAGTACATCCACATCGAGAGCGGTGGAACCACGCGCGACAAGGCCGGGTTTCTAACTGCCATGGCGCGGCCCGGTCATCGCTTTATCGAGTGGGTCATCATCGAAAACAATGTGCGGCTGTTCGGCAAAGCCGCGGTGGTCACCGGCCGCTATTACAACACCGTGCAAGTGGCCAATGATCCGCCGGTCACCAAGCATGCGCGGCATATCCGCGTGTGGGTGTGTAACGACGGCTATTGGACCAACGTCGCCCATCAGGCGACAGCGCTGCCTGCGCCGCCGCCTGCGGGCTGAGCGCCTTTAACCCCGGTAGGTTTTGCGCGGCTGCTTGCGATGCGCAAGCTCCGGCACATACGGCGGCGCTGTCAGCACCCGCGTCTGTGCCTTGGCGCGTGCTTCAGGGAAGGACTCCGGCGGCACAGAGGCCAGGATGGCATCAAAGCGCTGCTGCATACCCGGCTTGAACTCCGGATGAGAGAAGATAAACAAGTCGTTGTTGCGCACGCCGTTGAGCACACGCTCACCGGCCTCCAGCGGATCCATCATCAAGGGCGCCGTGCCTGCAGCAGGATCAGCCGAGACGATGTTGTCGGTGCTGACGCCGCCCGGGCAGAACACCGAGGTGCCGATGGTGGTGTCCAGCAGTTCCATGCGCAGGGCTTCCATGATGCCCACTGCGGCAAACTTGGTGGCGGTGTACACACCGGCTGTCACACCCGGCAGCATGCCGCCCATCGAGGAAGTGGTGACGATGTGCGCACCCTGACCATGTGCTTTGAAGTGCGGGATGCACACCGCGCAACCGTTGTAGATGCCGGTGAAATTTACGCCCACTGCCGCATCCCAACCCTTGGCATCGACCTCGCTGGCTTTGCGCAGCGTCTTGATGCCGGCGTTGTTGACCAGCAGATGCAGATTGCCGTACTTGGCGTTGATGTCAGCGAGCAGCTTGACCCAGCCGTCGCGGTCGGTCACGTCATGGCGCATCGCAGTGACGTTCTGCCCGGCCTTGAACAGCTTGAGCGCCGGCGCCACCTGATCTTCCTGGATGTAGCCCATGACCACATTCATGCCGGCATTGGCCAGCGCGCGGGCTATCCCTAAACCGATGCCCGTATTGCCACCCGTGATGTAAGCGGTCTTGCCGGCGACCTGTGCCAACGGCGCCGGTTGCGACACACCGGTGTCGACTGCAACCGGTGCCCGGCCCGGGCCTGCCGGCTCTGCGGCGGTTGCCGCACCTGCGCCCAAGAGCGCCATGCCGCCGGCACTCAAGGCCAGCCCACCCAAGAATTGCCGACGCTCCAACGCCAAGTCCTGACCGGATTTCTGCTTGTTCATAGGCCCCCGCCCTGTTGATGAAATTTCAATGAGTATGCGCCCGGTATAAATCGACGGCGCAAAAAAAAGGGGCAGCCTAAGCCGCCCCTCTTCTGTTCAGTCAGCCGCCGTAGCGGATCAGAACTTCTTCTTCACCTGGATCGAGAACTCACGCGGCGCTGCGATCAGGCCGTACTGCGATCCCGAACTCGACAGCAGGTCGAAGTTGGAGATGTAGTACTTCTCATCCAGCAGGTTGGTGCCGATCAGTGCAGCTTCCCACCGCGTGTCGGCCGTCTTGAAGGTCAGCCGTGCGTTGGTCAGGTGATAGCCAGCCACCCGGTTGCTGGCTGCAAACACGGCGTTGGTGTTGAAGCCACCGTTGAACGAGTAGTCCACGCGCGGGCTGAGGGTTGAGCCGCTGGGCAGCAGGATTTCGTACTGGCCACCGATGCTCCACTTGCTCTTGATGTTGCCCGGGGCTTCCTGACCGACCGTCAGGCCGGTGTTGGCTGCCAGCGACGTGTACTTGAAGCTCAAGTCGCTGAAGCTCGCATCGAAAGTCAGGCCGTCGATCGGCGTGGCTTCGACTTCCACTTCCCAGCCCTTGATATCAGCCGAACCGGCGTTGAAGGTGGCCGCGCAAGGCGACACCGGTACCAGCGACGGGCAGCTCAACAGAGTCAGCTGAATGTCCTTGAACTTGTTCATGAACACTGACGCGTTGACACGCAGACGGCGATCGAAGAAGTCGGACTTGGCACCCAGCTCGTAAGCGGTCAGGGTTTCCTTGTTGAAAGGCACCACCTGCAGCGGACCAAAGGGACGTGCGTTGGTGCCGCCGCCCTTGAAGCCTGTCGACACGCTGGCATAGGTCATCAACTGCTCGTTCCAGCGGTAGTCCAGGTTCACGCGGTAGTCGAAGTTCGAGCCTTCGTACTTGCCCACGTAGTTGTTGAGCGCGTCCAGACCCAAGGTCAGCGAACCACCGACCGGCAGACGGCTGTACTTGTAGTCCTTCTTTTCCTTGCTGTAGCGCACACCGGTGTTCAGGTTCAGCGCATCGGTGATGTGCCAAGCCGTGTTCAGGAAGGCTGCATAGGTGCTGGCCTCGACCGGGTCCTTGCCATAGAACTCAAAGCCCGGCAGCGCATACGGCAGGAACTGATGCGTGGAATAGGTGGTGGTCTGATCGAAGTAATAGCCACCCAAGGTGTAATCGACCGACGCCACGTTACCGCTCAAGCGCAGTTCCTGGCTGAACGAGTGGTTGGTCATGTGCTCGGCTCCCAGCGAACCCGACAGCGGCGACACGTCGTTGTCTTCCGACCAACGGCTATCAAACTCGCGATAGGCGGTAATCGACTTGAGTGCCATCGAATCCGACAGCTTCCAGTCGGCCGTCAGGTTAGTGCCCCAGACCCGGGTGTTGGTGTCCGGGGAAAAACTGAACGTGGTGCCGGCCAGCGGGTTCGGCGGTCCGATCAGGTTCTGCGGACGCAGCGCCGAGAAGCTGGCGTACGAAGTGTAGGCATCGGCCGGGATGAAGGCGCTGGTGTAAGGCACACCGTAAGTCTTGGTGAACAGTGCACCGCCGGCAGCCGGATTGACAGCCTGCAACACGATGGCAGCTGACTCGGACTTATCGAGGGTCAGGTCAGCGGTCAGGTTGATCTCGACATCGTCACTGGCGAGCCAGCGCAGTGCTGCGCGGCCGGCCGAGTAATCCTTGCCGCCTTCGTTGCCCAGCTTGCAGTCGCCCTGCGGGGCTTGGTTGGGGATGGCCGTGCCCGGATTGGCGCAGGCATAGTCGATGCGCGACACATAGCCGTCCTGCTTCTTGGACACGCCAGCCACACGCAGCGACAGTGTGTCGGTCAGGGCCACATCACCGGTGGCGCGGAAGTCCAGCAGATTGCGCGAGCCATAGGTGGCGCGGATCGAACCGCTGTCATCACCCTTGGGCTTCTGCGAGTAGAGCTTGACGGCACCACCCTCAGAGTTACGGCCGCCGAGTACGCCCTGCGGACCGCGCAGGATTTCAACCCGGTCGAGGTCCAGCAGATCGAAATTGGCGCCGGTCAGGCTCGAGTAGTACACGTCGTCGATATAGATGCCGACACCGGGCTCGAAGGCCGGATTAAAGTCGCTCTGGCCGACGCCGCGGATACGGGCCGACATACCGGGGCCGAAGGCACCGCCGGTTTCGCGCAAGCTGACGTTAGGGGCCTGGGCG
This sequence comes from uncultured Pseudomonadota bacterium, assembly GCA_903908825.1. GTDB lineage: Bacteria > Pseudomonadota > Gammaproteobacteria > Steroidobacterales > Steroidobacteraceae > ZC4RG30. The sequence continues at coordinate 12,083 of CAIVTJ010000372.1, forward strand.
GTGACATCGGCCAGACTGTTCTGGTTGCGCGACTCGAGCAGCGCGGCATTGACCGCGGTGATGGCGATGGGGGTGTCCTGCAGCTTTTGGGCGCGGAATTGGGCGGTGACCACGACCTCGGTGAGGTCATCGGTGCCGGCGGCAAAGCTTGGTGCGGCAAACGTGGCAGCAGCCAGAGTTGCGATGGCCCAAGGGCGAAGAATGGTCTTGACGGATTGCTCGACTGACAAACGCATGTAGGTTTGCTCCTGACGGTGTCTTGGTAAATGAACGCTTACGCGCTGACTGTGCTGTTGACGCCCCAATGTTGCTAATTGACAACATGCACAGAGCGTCAGTACACCTGAATATTGTTGATAGCGCAACAAAAAGCCATTGCGAGACGAAACGCTTGCGTCTCGAATCCGCTTGCGATCCACTCCACAGACCTACCTTCGCGGAGTTGACCCATGGCTCGTTACGTCCTGGTTCATGGCGCCTGGCATGGCGCGTGGTGCTGGAATTTACTGGCAGAGCGCTTACGCGCCGCTGGCCATGAAGTGGTCACGTTTGATCTGCCCAGCTTGGGTGACGACTACACGCCGCTGGCCGAAGTCACCCTGCAAAGCTGGATAGATCACACGGTTGCCGTGCTGGCCGACAGCCCTGAGCCTGTGTTGCTGGTTGGCCACTCAATGGCCGGTGTGGTGGTGACCGGCGCGGTCAATGCAATGCCTGAAAAGGTCGCCGCAGTCATCTATGTGACCGCGTTTGTGCCGCTGCCCGGCGAGTCGCTGTTTGACCTGGCGACCCGTCCCGAAGGTGCGGCCACGCGCCTGCTGCAACTGCCCACGGCCGATGGGCTGGCCACGATCGCCACCGCAGAAACCGCTGGCGCGGCGTTTTATGGCTGTTGCCCGCCGGCCGAGGCCGGGGCGGCCATCGCGCGCTTGCGGCCGCAGGCCCTGCAGCCGGTGTTGGCACCGCTGCCCGCCCCGTCGGGCGATAGCACCCATATTCCTCGCGTGTACATCGAGTGCACCGAAGACGGCGCCATACCCATTGCATTGCAGCGCTATATGGCCGGCCGCCTCGTCGGCGCGCGAGTCCATAGCCTGGCGACGGACCACTCGCCGTTTGTGTCGATGCCCGACCGCCTGGCGCAGCTGCTGTTGGCCTGAAAGGCCGTTAAAACCAGCTGAAGTTGAAGCTGATGCTGATGCGCTCGCGCGCCACGGGGTTGGCCACCACCTCGTGGCGCAGCCAGCTTTCAAACAGCAACAGGCTACCGGCCACAGCCGGCATCACCACCCAGGGCCGGTTGGCGATGTCCGCATCGGCCACCCTCGGCGGCGCAGCCATAAAGCGCTCCAACCGCGGATCCTCGAACTTCAAGCCCGGCACGCCCTTGGGCGTCTGCACGTAATAGGTGCCGCTCAGGGTCGACAGCGGATGCAGGTGCAGGCTGTGCGTCACACCCTTGGGCATGATGTTGACCCAGCAGTCGGTCATCGCCAACGGGCGGTCCTGCAGGTCAAATTGCAACTCGCCCGCAAAGCGCCGCACGTGCCGTTGCAACAACTGCTCGAGCTTGGCAAACGTCGGTGAGCGCTGCTGCATGCGACTGGCTGACCCGTAAGAGGTATAGCCCCCGGGGTAGTTGCTGCCGGACCAGGCACGACCGGCGGCATCATCGGCCTGCAATTGCAGGCACTCCTGGCGCAGACGCTCGTTGAAGACTTGCCACGGCTGCCGTTGCAGCGGCGCCGCATAGACGCGCGTGGCAAACAGGCTGTGTGTGGTCACGGCGTGATTTGATCGATGGTCAGGTTGATGACCCCGCCGCTGCCCACTTTGACGCGCACACTGCCGAACGGATCACCCGGCCGTGCCAGCGCACCGCCGCCTAAACTGATGCGCGCGGCACCCTCGATGTCCTGGCCGCGCTCAAAGCCGGTACCGGCCAACATGGCATCGGCGGCTGATAGCCGGACGTCCTGCGGAAA
>CAIVTJ010000373.1 GCA_903908825.1 uncultured Pseudomonadota bacterium
GTCATCTTGCAGATGCATGCGCTGCGCTTGGGCAACATCGAACGCTTTCCGTTCGTCGAGCCGCCCGATGGGCGTTACATCCGTGACGGTCAACGTACCTTGCAGGAGCTGGGTGCACTGCGCAGCGACAATACGCTGACCGAATTGGGCCGCAAGCTGGCCGCACTGCCGGTGGATCCGCGATTGGCGCGCATCCTGTTGGCCGGCGCCAGCGAACAGTGCCTGACCGAAGTGGCGATCATCGTGGCGGCGCTGGGCGTGCCCGACCCGCGCGACCGGCCCGTCGACAAGCAAACGCAAGCCGATCAGAAGCACGCGCCGTGGAAGCACGAGCACTCGGACTTTCTGTCGCTAATGAAGCTGTGGCTTGAATATCAGACGCAGCGCGCGCAGTTGTCTAAAGCCAAGCTGCGCAACTGGTGCAAAGAAAACTTTGTCTCGCATCTGCGCATGAGCGAATGGCATGACATCCACTCGCAGATACAGTCGGTGCTGCAGGGCGAACTCAAGCTGGTGCCCAACGACAAAGACGCTGACTACGGCGCTATACATCGCGCGCTGCTGGCGGGCTTGCTGTCGCAGGTGTGCCAGAAAAAAGAACACGGCGAATACTTAGGCGCACGCGGCACCAAGCTCGCCATTCATCCGGGCTCGGGTCAATACAAAGCGCGGCCGCAGTGGATCGTCAGCGCCGAACAGGTCGAGACCAGCAAAGTCTATGCACGCATGGTGGCGCGCATCGAACCGGAGTGGATCGAGCAGGTCGGCGCGCACTTAATCCGTCAGCAACACTATGAACCGCACTGGGAGCGGCGCGCGGCGCGTGTGGCTGTGTATGAGCGCACCACGCTGTTTGGTCTGACGGTGCAGGCCGGTCGCAAGATTCCTTACGAGCGCATTGCGCTGCGCGAGGCGCGCGAGATGTTCATCCGCCATGCGCTGGTGCAGATGGACTACGACAGCAAGGCGCCATTCTTCCTGCACAACCTGAAGCTGCTGGAGGACACCGAATACCTGCAGCAGAAGGGCCGGCGCGTTGACCTGCTGGTCGATGAAGCGCAATTACAGGCGTTTTTTGATGAGCGCATCCCGGCCGATGTGGCCAGCGGCGCAGCCTTTGAGCGTTGGCGCAAACAGGCCGAGAGCACACTGCCCAAGCTGCTGTGGCTGGCCACACAAGACATCACCGCCAAGCCCGATGCCGATGTCGATGCCGGTAACTTTCCCGATCACGCGCAGGCCGGGCCACTGCGCATGGCGCTGCAATATCGCTTTCAGCCGGGCAACGAAGACGATGGCGTGACAGCGATCGTGCCCTTGCACACGCTCAATCAGTTGCAGACCGATTCATTCGGTTGGCTGGTGCCGGGACTGCTGGCCGAGAAAGTCACGGCCATGGTGCGTTCGCTGCCCAAGTCTTTGCGGGTGCATTTTGTGCCGGTGCCCGAACATGCCGAACGTGCGCTGCAGCTGCTGCAACCGGGCAAGGGCTCACTCGAAGTGCAACTGGCGGCGGCGCTGCAACGCACCGGTGGCGTGGTTGTGCCAGCCGATGCGTTTCGCGAGGAACTGCTGCCGGCGCATCTGCGCACCAACTATGCGGTGGTCGATGAGGCGGGCAAGGTCATCGACCGCTCGCGCGACCTGCGTGCGCTGCAACAGCGTCATGGCCAGAGTGCGGGGCAAACCTTCCGCCAACTGGCGCAGCAGGCGCCTTTGCAGACAGGGTGCAAGAGCTGGACCTTTGACACGCTGCCCGACACCTTTGATGGCCAGCATGACGGGCAGCGCTTGTTCGGCTTTTTGTCGGTGGTCGATGAAGGCGCCACGGTCGGACTGCGGGTGTTTGCCACAGCGCCCGAAGCCGCTGCAGCGCAGGTGCGCGGTCTGACGCGGCTCATACGATTGGTGATTGCCCGCGACCTCAAGCCGCTGCGCAAAGATCTGGCGGTCACTGTGCAGAGCGAACTGGCCTATCGCAAATTGGCCGCGCATCCGCAGTTCGATGCCGATCTGACCGTGGGCCGCGACCTGCGGGATGACCTGATGGACCGCGTGGTCGCAGCGGTTTTTTTAGAGGGCAAACCCGACATCCGCGACGCTGCGGCCCTGGAACAGCGCATCAGCCAGTGCAAGGGCGGCATCGGCCTGCCGGCCCAAGAGATCTCGCGCAGCGTGCATCAGGCGCTGGAGACGCTGGTGGCCGTTCAGGGGAGGCTGCGTGAGTGTAAGCAGCCAGCCGTGATGACAGATGTGACGTCACAACTGTCACATCTGGTGCCGGCAGGGTTTCTATTGACCACCCCCTGGTCGAGGCTGCGCGAGTTCCCGCGCTACTTAAAGGCCGTGCTGTACCGCCTCGAAAAAGCCCCGCAGGACCCCGCCCGCGACCAGAAGCTGCTGGCCGAGGTCACGCCCCTGGAGCAGCGCTATTGGCAGGCGGTCAAAGCCGAGAAGGGTCAGCGGCCGCCGGCCCACGATGCCTTCCGCTGGCTGCTGGAAGAACAACGCGTTTCGTTGTTTGCGCAGCAGCTGCGTACGCCCGTGACCATCTCGGCCAAACGTCTGGCCGAGGCTTGGTCACAGCGCTAGAGGCTTAACGGTCGATGGTAAAGCGCGGCAGCGGCTCGGGCATCTCGGCCAGATAAAAGCCCAGCACGGCCATGGTGGCAACCTGACTGGCCAGGTCCTGAGGGTTAACCTTGTCGAGTGTGTCGGCCGCGGTGTGGTGGTAATCAAAATAGTGCTGCGCATCGACCAGCGGCGCAAAACCTGGCATGCCATGCGCTTCGAGTGAGCCAAGGTCTGAACCCACCTCGGTGTCATGCCGCTGCATCACCGTAGCGCCGATGGGGCGCAGGGCCTCGACTACCGGGCGCAGCATATCCGGCGAGTCTTTGCTCATGGCACCGATGAAGCCCAAGGCGCGACCGCCGCCCTCATCGCTCTCGATGGCTGCAATCTGTTTGGCCATGGACTGCTGCACCGACTCGAAATAGGCCCGCTCACCGCGAGCGCCGTTTTCTTCATTGGTCCAGGCGATGAAGCGGATGCTGCGCCGCGGGTGCAGGTCCAGTTGCTTGAGCACCGACAACACGCCCGCAGCAGCCATCACGCCGGCCCCGTCATCGATGGCGCCGGTGCCCAAATCCCATGAATCGAGGTGACCCGACACGATGACGTATTCATCGGGCTTTTCGCGTCCGCGCCAGTCGGCGATAACGTTGTAACTGTCGGCATCGGGCAGCGTCTGCGGCGTCAGCAGCAGTTGCATAGTGACCGGCCCTTGCGCGGCCAGGCGCGTCACCAGATCGGCATCTTCAGCAGACAGCGCGCCGGCCGGTATGGGCGCTTGCTTGTCTTTCCAGCTGGTGGACCCGGTATGCGGCAGACGGTATTCAGCGCCGCCGACCGAACGCACCAGCGCGGCGCTGGCACCCAAGGCCGCAGCCTCGGCAGGCCCGCGATTGCGATAGCGCACGGCCTGGCTGTAAGCATCTCCAGCGTTGCCGTTATCGGCGAGGCGCTGATCAAAGCGCACCTCGAACAGCACAATGGAACCTTTGACTTCGGCAGCGCGTGCTTGCAGTTCGGCGTAGTCGTGCACCACCACCACTTTGGCGCGCAGGCCTGCGGCAGGTGTCGCGGCAGAACTGCCCAGCGCCACCACATGCAAGCGCTGTGAGAGGCCCGCAGGATGGCCGGGATAGTCGACCAGCTCGGCCTGTTCAGCGCCGCGCACCCAATGCGGCACCTTGGCCGGCTGCAACTGCACCTGCGCGCCCAAGCTGCGCATGGCCTGCGCCACCTGCTGCACGGCGGCTTCCAACTGCGGCGAACCCGACAAGCGCGGCCCGATGCGATCGGTCAGATCGGTCAGCCGCTGCATGGCCCATTCGTCTTTCATGGCCGTGTCGCGGATGCGCGCCAGAGTGGCCGCGTCCTGTGCGTGCAAGGGCGCTACGACTAGCAAACCCAAGGTGGCCAACAGAACGCGCGCACGGGGCAATGAAAGCATGGCTTATTCTCCGAACAGGGCTGTGAATTTTCCGTCCGCCCCCGGCATGGGGCGGATGCGATTGCCCAGATAGTAAACGCCGATCGCGTCCGGGTTGTCGGTCACCAAGGTGAACGGCGGCATGCCCGGCACGCGACGGCCTTCCGTCGGTGCTTGTCGACCGGCCAGCAGCGGACGGCCCATGGCGTCCTGGACCTCAACCAACGCGGGCTGTTCGACCACCAGATAAAAACGCAGGCTCTTGCTCTCTTCTTCGCTGAGTTCAGCGGGCATCTGAACTTCGGCCGTGGGCGGCGGTGCGGTGACTTCGTTGGCGTCGTCAGCCTGCTGCTGCGCCACCGCAGCCGTGGCCGGCACCGGCGGGCGACTGACCTGATAATCCGGGGCAACAGGCAACGGGCGTTGCGCGACCTCGGGCGGTGATGATGGACTGCGCCAGATGGCAAGCCCAATAGCCAGCACCACCAACAGTCCGATCACCACGCCATACCAACGCCGCAAGCCAGGGCCGGCCGGCTTGCGCACGGCAGGGGCGTCGACGGGCAATTGCAGCGAGCTATCGATCAGGGGCACTTCCGGAGCCGTGCCGAAGGGCGGCGCGCCGCTCAGCGTCAGCGGCACCTTCAGCGCCGTGGCATAGGCGCTTGCGGCCCGCTCTGCATAGGCGATGGTGTAGAAGCCGCTGAGGTCATCACGCTCCAGACCCTGCACCTGGGTGTCAGAGATCAGGCATAGCTTACCGGCCTGAGCCGGCGTCAAACGTTGGGCCGTGCGCGCTGCCTGCAGCGCCAAAGCAAATTCGGAAGCCGATATCGCGCTCATCTTAGTTATTCTCCTGCGCGGCTCAGGTGCCCGACAACTTAACATGGCACCGGGGAGAAAAAATGACACAGACCCGCGCGCAGTTTGATTTCATCGTGATCGGTGGCGGTACCGCCGGCTGCACCTTGGCCGCGCGGCTGTCAGAAGACGCCCGTCGCAACGTGCTGCTACTGGAAGCTGGCGGTGATGGACGCAGCGCCTGGGTTGACATGCCCGCTGCCCTGATCCTGGCGCAACGCTCGGCGCAGCTTAATTGGCGCTATCAAACCGTGCCGCAAGCACACCTGAACAACCGGCGCATCGGCGTACCGCGCGGCAAGGGCTTGGGTGGCTCGGCGCTGATCAACGGCATGGTCTATTTTCGCGGACACCCCAGCGACTACGACGATTGGGCAGCAGCCGGCGCCACCGGCTGGAGCTATCGCGAGGTGCTGCCCTATTTCCGCAAGAGCGAACGCAACCAGAACCACGGCGATTCACCGCTGCATGGGCACGATGGCCCGATGAACGTACGCACCGTCACCCATCCCAACCGGCTCAATCAGTCGTTCTTCAACGCCCTGCA
>CAIVTJ010000374.1 GCA_903908825.1 uncultured Pseudomonadota bacterium
CCGACCGGTGCCAAAGGTCTGAATCTCGCAGTCAGCGATGTCCACTACTTGTCTGAGGCGCTGTTCGAGCATTACCGCGAACACAGCACTGCGGGTATCGAGGGCTATTCGGCCAAAGCCCTCGCGCGCATCTGGAAGACCGAGCGCTTCTCCTGGTGGATGACCTCGCTGCTGCACCGCTTCCCCGATCAAGATGCTTTTGCGCAGCGCTTACAGCTCACCGAGCTGCAATATCTAGCCAGCTCTGAAACTGCGCAGCGGCTGCTGGCGGAAAATTACGTCGGGCTACCGGTCTAACACGCTGCGCTCTTAGCGAAAGCTGACGCCCAGACTTTCCAGTGCTGCACGTATAGCTGCCCGCGCATCGCCGAGCGGCAATTCGCCTGCCGCGTAGCGGTCCGCCAGTTCAAACAAGGTGGCATACGCACCGGACTGATCGACGGCCACCTGCAGTTGCACATCGTCATGATTGCCCCAGACCAGATCCCAGCTCGCCATGACCTCTGACCAGAAGCGGCGCGTGCTCTCGTAATAGTGATCAGCCGCTGCAAAGTCACTATCCTTGATGCGCTCGTAACGGGCTACGCCATATTCACGCGCCAGATAGGGCAGGGGACTGCCCGGGGCAGTGGCTTTAAGGTTGTTCTCTTCCTGCAGCCAACCGCCGGGCACGATGGTGTGGCGATTACTGCCGAGTAACAGGCGGTAGTCCTGACGCACGCTCCATTCGCGCCGCGGTAGTGGACGTGCCGTCTCGCCACTGACCCAGCTGGAAAAGCTGCCCGTGTGCTCCCATCTCCCCAGGCCCGCGTAGCGCGGCGAGTCATCGACCTGATAAACCGTCTGGGACCACTGGCCACGCACCTGCAAGGGCGACAGAGCACGCTTGTGCCAGTGCTCGCCACCTTCGTACTCAATGAGCTGATGCGGTTCATAGCGCCAGTCCTGACGCCAATGGCGTGTGACGATGGCCTCGCCCGGTTTGCCGTCTTCGCCCACAACGCGCATTTCCAGCACATGCACTAGGCTGATATGACGTCCATCGTCGCTATCGACATAGACCTTTTCGGTGCCCCAGGACTGATAGGGACGCTGCCGCTGGGCATCCGTCTGAAAGCTTGCCACTTCGATGAAGTCGAACATCACCCGGTAAGTGCCTGCCATGGCCTGTATCGCGCGGCGGTCGCGCTCAAAGGCCGGCACATAGGCCTCGTGCAAGGCCTGCCAGGCTTCACCCGGCGCGCCATCGAGCGTCACCGCAGGACCGCGGGTGGTGCCACCACGCGGCGCAGGCGCCTCGCTGCCCAGCGGCCACGAGAAGGTATAGCGCGAGGGTGGGGCGGCAGCCTGCAGCGGACCGAGCAGCACAGTGCTCAGCGCGCACAGCGTGGCGATAAGGCGCAACGATTTCAGGCGGCAATCCACAGGGTCAATCCTTCGGCTATCCAGGCCGATGTTTCGTGCAGCGCCCGCTGCGGGTCAGTATGGATGAATTGCTGATCGCCGGTGCACTGCGCAAAGGCGTCGATGTGCGCCTGATCGATGACCAACCAGGGACCGGGTTGGAACTGCCGCCCGACCAGCGTAGCAAGCTCGGCAATTTTCATGGCCGCAGCCTAGCCATGGTGGCCCCGCATGGCAAACGGCTTGAACTGTTGCGGGCAATGGGCTTTCATTCAGCCATGAAAAAGCTGCTAGTCACTGTGCTGACCATCACCACCAGCCTGGTTTGGGCATTGCCGGCGCGAGCCACCGTCTATGAACTGCTGTCAGGCAGCAGCGGCAGTTTCGGACGCGAAGAGCGCGTCGTCACCCGCTATGACGACACGCTTTATGACATCGCACGCCGCTTCAGCTTGGGATCCGAGGAAATCGTCCGCGTCAATCCGGGCATAGACCCGTGGCTGCCGGGTGAAGGCCGCGACGTCACCATTCCCGGTGAGCGCGTGCTGCCGGCCTCGGCGCATGACGGCATCGTGGTCAACCTGCCCGAGCACCGGCTGTACTACTACCCCAAAACCCCGGCCGGGCAGAAGCCGGTGGTCATCACCTATCCGGTGAGCATCGGCAAGATGGACTGGCACACGCCGCTGGGCAAAACGCGCGTGGTGTCCAAGACCGAGCGGCCCAGCTGGACGCCGCCCGAATCGGTCCGCAAAGAACATCTGGCCAACGGTGACCCCTTGCCGGCCGTAGTCGGCCCGGGGCCCGATAACCCGCTGGGTTTGTTCGCCATGCGCTTGGACATCAAACCCGGCGCCTATCTGATCCATGGGACTAACAACCCCATCGCCGTCGGCATGGCGGTGACGCACGGCTGCATCCGCATGTACCCCGAGGACATCGAAGCGCTGTTTCCCATGGTGCCGGTGGGCACGCCCGTGTACCTGATCAACGAGCCGCTGAAACTGGCCTGGGTCGATGGCGCGCTGCTGCTTGAGGTGCATCCGCCGGTCAACGGCGAAGGGGAGACCATCGAGCCTGACGTTGAGCAATTTACCGCCCGTCTCGAACAAGCCTTGGGCGACCAGGTCGTGGCTATCCATTGGGACTTGGCCATCGCCGAACTGCGAAAAGCCCGTGGTATGCCGGTGGTGGTGGGTCTGGCCGCCGACCGCCCCGATGAGCAACTGGCCGTGCCCGCCACAGCGGCCAACGTGCCGCGCTGACTGCCTTGTGTAAGGTTTTCTTCAGACAAAGGTTGAACCGGCGCGCAAATTGGTTATAGTTCGCGGCTTGCGCAGCGACAACCAGCGCATAACGGTTTGATTTTCCTAATTATTGAACAAATCCAGCCAGATGTCTGAACGCGAAAACGAGCGGTTTGATCTCGATGAAGAGTTCCTGGTCGAACAGGAAGACGGTAACGACTACGACCGTATTCTCGACAAGGTGGACAAGCGCGCCCGCGACAAAGGCAAAAAGGGCAAGGCAGCCTGGAGCAAGCTCGAAGAGGTCCTCGCGGACCGCAAGCTCGAGCGTGATCTTCAGGACTTCGACGACCTCGAAGTCTGATCTCCGCTGACGGACCGGCACCATGAACGCACAGGCCTTGTTGCCTTGGATCGTGCTCAAGTTCGGCGGCACCAGCGTGTCCAGCCTGAACAACTGGCGCAATATCGCCAGCATCGTCAATCGCCGCCGCGCCGAAGGCGCCGCGGTGCTGGTGGTGCACTCCGCTGTCAGCGGCATTACCGACAAGCTCGAAAAGCTACTGCTGGCCGCACTGCAAGGTCAGCATGAAGCGGCCATGGCCGCCATCGAAGAGCGCCACGATCAACTCTGCGCAGACTTAGGTCTAGGCCGCAGCGAACAGCTACAAGGCTATTTTACCGAACTGCGCCAGATCGCTCAGGGCGTAAGCCTCATGGGTGAGGTCAGCGACCGCACTCGCGCCCGCGTGATGGCCAACGGTGAACTCATGGCCACCGAGATCGGCAGTCGCTTTCTGCAGCAGCAGGGCATAGACGTCCGCTGGTGGGATGCTCGCGATGGCTTGCGTGCCGAAGAGCGTAGCAATGCTTCTTCGCGCGGCAGCTTGCTGTCGGCCACCTGCGATTTTTCGCCTGATGCAGCACTGGGTGCGCGCTTGCAAGCGCTGGCACCCGTGGTCATCAGCCAAGGTTTCATCGCCCGCGACAGCGACGGCAACACCGTGCTGCTGGGTCGTGGTGGCTCAGACACCTCGGGCGCTTATTTTGCCGCCAAGCTGCAGGCCCTGCGCCTGGAGATCTGGACCGACGTGCCCGGCATGTTCAGCGCCAATCCACGCAGCACGCCGGCTTCGCGACTGCTGCGCGAGCTGCACTACGACGAGGCTCAGGAAATCGCCAGCAGCGGTGCCAAGGTGCTGCATCCGCGCTGCATCCTGCCGGTGCGTGCGCAGCACATCCCGCTGTTTGTCTATGCGACGCAGTCACCCGACATGGAAGGCACGCACATCAGTGCCACGCCTATCGATGGCAGCGCCAAGGTCAAGGCCGTATGCGTTAAGAAGGGCATCACGCTGCTGGCGCTGGACAGCCCGGGCATGTGGCACGAAGTCGGCTTTCTGGCCGATGCCTTCCAGATCATCAAGCAGCACGGATTGTCGGTTGATCTGGTCTCGACCTCAGAAACCAACGTCACGGTTTCTCTGGACCCGGCAGCCAACACCCTGGATGCGGCAGCCATCGAGGCGGTTGTGGCAGACCTCTCGCAGCTCTCGCGCGTTCAAGTGATCGGCCCGTGCGCGTCGGTCAGCTTGGTCGGCCGCAATATCCGCGCGATCCTGCATCAACTCGGTGGTGCTTTCGAGTTCTTCGAAGAGCAGCGCATCTATCTGGTGAGCCAGGCCGCCAACGACCTGAACTTCACCTTTGTGGTCGATGAAGATCAGGCCGATCGGCTGGTCAATCAATTACACGATTTGCTGATCCAGCCTGTCCCTGGCGATCGCGTGCTGGGGCCGACCTGGGAGCAGCTCTTCAACAAGCCCGCCGCTGCCGGCAAGCGTCCGCAGCAATGGTGGGAGGCTAAGTCTGCCGAACTGCTGCAGACCTTGGGTACGCGTGATGCGGCCTATGTGTACGACACCGCGACGCTACGCAATCGCGCGCAGTCGCTGCTCGCGCTGAAAGCCATAGACCGCGTGCTGTACGCCACCAAGGCCAATCCGAACGCCAGCATTGTGCAATTGCTGCAGGCCGAGGGTGTGGGCATGGAATGCGTGTCACGCGGCGAGATCGAAAACGTGTTGGCTGCTTTGCCG
>CAIVTJ010000375.1 GCA_903908825.1 uncultured Pseudomonadota bacterium
CCCGCTGGCATCGTGCCACTCGTAAGCAAAGCGCACCGCGATGCGATTGCCCTGCCAAGCCCACACTTCTTTGATGAGCCGGTACTCCAGCTCGCGTTCCCACTTGCGCTCAAGGAAGGCCAGGATGGCCTCGCTGCCGCGGAAGAACTCGCTACGGTTACGCCAATCGCTGTCAGCCGTATAGGCCTGAACCACACGCAGCGGGTCGCGTGAGTTCCAAGCGTCTTCAGCCATACGGGCTTTCTGGGCGGCGGAGGTGCTGTCAAAAGGCGGCAGAGGCGGCCTGGGTGCGGCAGGTGTTGTCATGTTCACAGCCTACCGCAAGCGTGCCCGACTGCAAACGCAGCCGGGCACGAATACCAACGGCGATCAGTAGATCTCGCCGGACACCGTCAGGAAGTAGCCACGCTCGGGCAACACATTGAACGTGTCACCGGTATAGGCACTGGCAGCGCTGGCACTGATGGCCTCCAGCACCTGCACTTTCTGATTGAACACGTTGGTCACCTGCATACGCACCTTAAAGCTGCGCAGGTAGGGCGTGGTCAATTCGGCGCTATAGCCGACAGCCAGATCACCGATCCAGTAGCTGTCGCTATCGGCACGACGCGACGAACCGCCACCAGCCACATCCGGGTTGGTCAGCGTGTCGTACACAGCCCAGCTGCCGACATACTTCTCGTCGAACGAACCGAAGAACGGGCCATGGTTGTAGGCCAAGCCTGCAGCCATCGTCGTCTTGGGCACGGTGGGCACGTCAAGGTCAGACCCCTTGAACTTGGCCTTGATGCTGGATGCATTGGCATACAGGCTCAGGCCGCCACCGACTTCATAGCTGCCCTCAACTTCCAGGCCCTCGTACTTCGCGCCCTTGGCAATGCCGATGTAAGCCGGATCGCCCGACGAGTTGACGGGACCGGAATAGGCGTAGTTCTTGAAGTCGACGCTGAACACGTCGGCGCCTAAGTTCCACGGACCCTGGTGGTAAACGGTACCGGCCTGCAGGTTGAAGGTTTCACCCGGCTTGATGGTGTTCTGGTCGGGTACATCGACATAGAACTGGTTCAAGTTAGGAGACAAAAAGCCCTGTGCGGCCTGTGCGTAGACCGACCAAGACGAGGTCGCCATCCAGTTGACCGACAAGAAGCCCATGTCCTTGGTGTCGGTGTGGCTGTAGGCCAGCGTCTTGCGCGCCTTGGTCCCGTTGACCTGCGCATCGATCACGCGGGTAAAGACAAAGTGCTTGATGCCGGCATTGATCAGCAGGCCGTCGACCGGCTTCCAGTCGTAATCGGCAAACACCTGCGTGGTGCGGGCCGTGTCGAGCATGTTGTAGCTGAAGTTGTAGTAGGGCGCGCCCACAGCGGTGTTGGCGTTGGCGGCAACAACCGGGAACTGCACCGTTGCCGAATTGATATCGCGCGCGTAATTGCCGGTCTGCGTGTAGTTGAGGCCGTACAGATAGCGCGGGTTATGCGTCTGGTCATACCAGAAGCCGGCATGCGCATCCCCGTACGGAGTCTTATAGGTGGCGATGAAAGTGTCGCCGCTGGTGCGGTACTCGTTCACCTTGTAAGAGCCAATGTAGTTAGTGACAGCAGACACAACCTTGGTCTTGGGCTTCTCGCGACTGCGATTGTTATACGAGTAGGTATAGACCTTGTTGCTGATGCTGAAGTTGTCAGTCAGTTGGCTGTCAATGCCGATGTACTCGAAGTCTGCCGTCTTGAACTGGAAATTATAGCCGGTGTAGTCGGTAGCAGTCGCGCTGGTACCCAAGCCATAGTCACGACCCAGGGTGTCGATCTGCGACTGCGTGACAGTACCCGGGTTGGTGAAGCGGATCTTGTTGTAAGTCGACAGCACGGTGATGGTCGTGTGATCGCCGATGGGCTGCAGATACTTGAGGTAATACGTATCGCGATTCATATCGGCATTGCTGCGATAGCCATCCGTGCTCATCTTCTGATAGCTGGCGATCAGCGAGCCACCCTTGAGGTCTTCGCTAACGCCCGAGTTCACTTCATAGTGCTCAAGGCGCGTGCCCCAGCTGCCATAGCTATAGGTCGGAATGAAGCTGGCGGTAGAGCGCGGGTCCTTGGACAACATGCCCAGCGTGCCACCAAAGGTGGCCTGACCGATGGTGCTGGCCTTACCCGGACCGCGATCAACGAACACCTGGCCGATCAACTTGGCCGGGAAGTAACTGGTGGTGTGATGCGACCAGTCGTTCTGGTCGCCGAAAGGGATGCCATCAAACGTGACGTTGTACTTGTTGTCGTCAAAGCCGCGGATGGTCAGATGCTTGGACTCACTCAGACCGGGGCCGTTGGTCTCGACGTTGGACACGCCCGGCGCGATGTTGGCGATGGTCGCGAAGTCAGCCGTCGGCGCGATGCTGTTGGCAATGTAGGCAAGGCCAATGATCGAGCTGGGCTGAAAAGCATTGAGCTTGACCTGAGTCGGCGACTCACCGCCGCCGACGATGGCCTTGGCGACGATTTCGATCTCTTCCAGGCGATCAGCCGAACCCGGCGCATCGACAGCAAAGGCGGCAGCAGGCAAAGCGCAAGCAGCCAGCATCGACAACCAATGGATATGCTTAGTCATAAGTCAGTCGCTTTCTCTTATATTGAAGGCGCGAACCTTATTGCACTGCTGTGTCAAAGTAATGACAAGCAACGCGGCTACACTTGAGGCCATGAAACATTACTTTGCCTTGACAACCATTATGCTGTTACTGAGCGGTCAGGCTTTGACCGCCAATGACC
>CAIVTJ010000376.1 GCA_903908825.1 uncultured Pseudomonadota bacterium
ACCAGACGTTGGCGCAGATCGAACTGTATGCCAACCCCGGCAAGTACCCGATCGGCGTCTATGTGCTGCCCAAGCACCTCGATGAAAAGGTTGCACGGCTGCAGCTGGCCACGCTGAACGTCAAGCTCACCACCTTGACCCAGCAGCAGGCCGACTACATCGGCGTAACGCAGCAGGGTCCGTTCAAGTCAGACCACTACCGGTACTGATCGCATGACTGCCCGCATTATCGACGGCAAGGCGATTGCCAAAAAGCTGCGTGCCGAGTACGCAGAACGCATCGTGGCCCTCAAGGCCAAACACGGTGTCGTTCCCGGCATTGCCGTCATATTGGTGGGCGACAATCCGGCCTCCGAGGTCTATGTCCGCAACAAGATCTCGGCGTGCCGCGAAACCGGCATCCATTCTGAGCTGGTGCGATTGCCGGCTGATGCGCCCGAGGCCGAAGTGCTCGCGCGCATCGATGCCCTGAACGCCGATCCGGCGGTGCATGGCATTCTGGTGCAGCTGCCGCTGCCGCCGCACATCGATGTGCCCAAGGTGCTCGAGCGCATCGATGTCAGCAAAGATGTCGATGGCTTTCATCTGTACAACGTCGGTGCGCTGGTGGTCGGCAACACGGTGTTCCCGCCGTGCACGCCGTTTGGTGTGCAGAAGTTGCTCGAGCACGAGAACGTTCCCATCGAAGGCCGCAACGTGGTCGTGGTGGGTGCCAGCAACATCGTCGGTAAGCCGATGGCCCTCATGCTGATGAAGCAGGAAGCCACGGTCTGCATCTGTCACAAGAAGACCCGCAACCTGGGCATGTTCACGCGGCTGGCAGACATCCTTGTGGTCGCTGCCGGCGTGCCGGGGCTGATCAGCGCCGACATGGTCAAAGAAGGCGTGGTCGTCATCGACGTGGGCATCAATCGCCTGCCCGATGGCCGTCTGGTCGGCGATGTCGACTTTGAAGACGTGCGTCACAAGGCTTCATTGATCACGCCTGTGCCGGGTGGCGTGGGCCCGATGACCATCACCATGTTGTTGCACAACACCTTGGGCTCTGCCGAGCGTTCCGTCGCCGCCAAGGTTTAAGGCATGTGTATCAGCTGCGACCTGCTACAGGGACTCGATCTCGATGCCCTGTCGCCGGCGCAGGGCTCGGTCAGTAATCCGCTGCATTGGCCGGTTTCGCGCGACGGTTTAAGTCCTGCGGCGCTGTTTTCGCCGTCAGACAGCGCGGTAGTGCGACGGCTGCGGCGCTGCCCGCCCGCTGCAAGCAATGCGCACCGAGTGGCCAGTGCGGCAACACCTGAGGCTCTGGCGGCGGCAGCCCTGGATGATTTCCGGCATTTCTGGCTGGCCCGTCTCGAGGGCCTTATTCCCCCCGACCTGCGCTATACCGTGGCACTGCCGACGGCCCATACGCTGTTGTGCGCCTCAGGGCAGGGTGAAGATATGGCGCAACTCGCGGTCTATGAGATGCGGGTTGTGGCGGCTTTGCAGTCGCTGCTGGCCACGGTGCCGCCTGAGCATCTGGCGATCCAGTGGGATGCACCAGCCGAGATGCGCGTCTGGGAAACACGGGGTCGCGATTTAACAGCGCCGCGCGGACTACCCGAACGCTTGTTGGAAAGCTTTGTAACCTTGTGGGCGGCTGTGCCGGACAGCGCCGATATCGGCCTGCATCTGTGCCATGCGCCAGCGGGCGCAATGGGCAGCGTTAACCCGACGCATATCGGTCAGGCCGTGCGCCTGGTCGGTGCGGTGATCGCCAGCACCGAACGCCAACCGCAGTTCGTACATCTGCCTGTGCCACCCGAACGGGATGACAGCGTTTATTTCGAAGATTTGATCCATTTGGCGCTGTGGCCGTCACTGGAAGTGCATCTGGGCTTGGTGCAAGAGTCGGACACGCCCGACGATGTGGCCGCACGCTTGTCTGCCGCGCGTGAAGTGTTGCCGTACGCAGCCGCCTCTGCCGATTGCCAGACCCGTGTTGCCACGGGTCTGCGCCTATTGGGCGGCGATCAGGGCTGACGCCCCCACAGACGATCGCTGGCGCGGCGCGTGCCTTCCACCAGTGCGGCGAGTTTGCGCCAGGAGATTTCCGCATCCATCTTGCCGATACCGGCAAAGGTGCCGAAGCCGCAATCGGTGCCCGCCATGACGCGATCCCGGCCGACGATGTCGGCAAACTGCAGCAAGCGCTGCGCCACCAGTTCCGGGTGCTCGACGTAGTTGGACGTTGAGGTCAGCAGACCCGGCACCAGGATTTTGTCTTCCGGTAAGCGCGCCTCACGCCAGATGGCCCACTCATGCGCATGACGCGGGTTGGACGCCTCGAACAGGATCTGCGCAGGCTTGGCCGCCAGCACAATGTCGATCACCTTTTCCAGCGCGATGTCGTGATCGTGCGGCCCTTCGTAGTTGCCCCAGCAGACATGCATGCGCAAGCGCCCGGAGGGGATGTTGCGCAGCGCGTGGTTGAGCACCTCGACCTGCTCTTGCGCCCTGGCTAGAAACTGCGCCTCGGTGAGGTCCTGGAAGCCGGTGTGCCGGGCCATAGCCAGATCCGGGCAATCGATCTGCAGATCGAAACCCGCGGCGATGATCGCCTCGTACTCTTCCTGCATCGCCGCGCCTATGGCTTGGATGTAGGCGCTATGCGTGGGGTAGTACTGGTTGGGCTGAAACGCGCTGACCACACCGGGTGAGGCGGCATTGAGAAAAGCCCGTTGCACGCCGTGACGCTGGCAGGCCGCCTGCATCTGCGCAATGTCGTCGAGCAACGATTGGCGTTCGACGACGGCAATCGGACCGATGCAGGACTGGCGCTTGAAACTCTGCTTGCCGGCAAACACCGCCATGCGCGCCCGAAAGTCGGCATAGGGCTGCAGGTCCACGGCGATTTGCCGCGGTGAGTCACCCCCGAAGCCTGACAAGCGGTCTTTGATGTAGGTGGCGTAGCCGATCTTGCTGGTCTCGCCATCACTGGGTATGTCGATGCCGATAGCCACTTGGCGGGCCACCAGTTCGTCGACGGCTGCGGCCATGGTGTCGCGAAATTCGGTGGCGTCATAAGGCTCGCCGTTTTCGCGGCGCAGCAGCAGGTCGACCACTGCAGCAGAGCGCGGCAGGCTACCCACATGGGTGGTGGGGATGGCGTGTTGGGTCATGAGGTCGCAGTCCGCTTCAGGGTGCCGGCGGCGCGCCGAACTCGGCGGTCCAAGCGTAGATACCGCCATCGAGGTTGATGGGTGCAAGCCCTGCCTGGGCCGCAAAACGACAGGCATTGAAGCTGCGCGCACCGGCCGCGCAGATGAACAACGGCCGCCGTTCTGTGCCGATTTCGGCCAGACGCTGCGGTAATTGTCCCAGCGGTATGTGCATAGACCCGGGGATGCGCCCAGCCTGCCATTCGACCGGTTCGCGCACATCGACCATGATGAAGTCCTGCGCGGCTCCGGGTTGCAGACGCTCGGCCAGTTGCGCTGGCGTCCAGATGTCGATGTCGGTCATGGGTAGCTCCGCTGCAAGGTCTTTGATACGCGGATTATCGCCGCATACGGCGCAATCTGCGCGCCGCTTAAAGCTGAATTCGGCAAAGCGCAGCGTCAGCGCATCGTAGGTCAACAACCGCCCCAGCAAGGGTTGACCGATGCCCAGTATCAGCTTGATGGCCTCGGTGGCTTGCAGGCTGCCCATGACGCCCGGTAACACGCCCAGCACGCCGGCTTCGGCGCAATTGGGCACAGGTGAACGCTCGGCATCGGGGAACAGGCAGCGATAGCAGGGCGCCTTCCCGGGAACATAGGTCATGGCCTGACCTTCAAAGCGATGGATGGCCGCTGCTACCAGCGGCTTGCCTTCCAGCACGCAGGCGTCATTGATCAGGTAACGGGTGGCCAGCCGATCTGTGCCATCAATGACGATGTCATAGCCGGAAATGAGTGCGCGGGCATTATTCGCCGCGAGCTTCTCGAGATGAACCTCGACATTGATCGATGGATTTAGCGCCAGCAAACGCTCGCGCGCTGCAACGGCTTTGTGATGACCGATCTGGGCCGTGCCAAACAGCACCTGCCGCTGCAGGTTGGACACATCGACGACGTCAAAATCCGCCAAGCCCAAGGTGCCGACACCGGCAGCAGCCAAGTACAGCGCCGCCGGGGATCCAAGCCCGCCAGCGCCGACCAGCAAGACGGAGGCTTGGCGCAGACTCAGTTGGCCTGCCACACCGATTTCGGTCAGGGCCAGATGCCGCGCGTAGCGAGCCTTGTCGGCGGCGTCGAGTGCGGGCGGGGCAGGTGGGTCTGCGGTCATGGTTGTTCAGCATCACTGTCGCTGCTCTCGGGTGTCAACAGGCGTGTGTAAACACACTTCAGCAAGGCTGCGCTGCTAGGCTAGGGGTCCGTCGCACTACTGCTCGGGGAGCCTCTGCCATGACCACGTTCACTGTCTCGTTTTGGCGCGTTTTGGGTCTGTTGGCAGCCTTGCCACTGGCGCTGCTACAGCCGGCACTGGCCGCAGCGGCAGGCACTGCCGCCCCGAGTGTCGACTACGAGAGCTACCGCCTGCCTAACGGTCTGACTGTCATCCTGTCAGAAGACAAGCGGCTGCCGCTGGTGTCGGTCAACCTCTGGTATCACGTCGGGCCTGCTAACGAAAAGCCGGGGCGCACGGGCTTTGCGCACCTGTTCGAACACATGATGTTTCAGGGCTCCAAGAATGTCCCTGAAGACCAGCACTTTGCGATTCTCGAGGGTGCGGGCGCGACGCAGATCAACGGCACCACAGATTTTGATCGCACCAACTATTTCGAGACGCTGCCGTCCAATCAGCTGGAACTGGCCCTGTGGATAGAAAGCGATCGCATGGGTTCGCTGCTTGAGAAGCTCGATCAGGCCAAGCTGTCGAATCAGCAGGATGTGGTGCGCAACGAGCGCCGGCAGAGCACCGAGAACCAGCCCTATGGACTGGTTGAAGAAGCCTTGTTTCATGCGCTCTATCCCCAAGGCCATCCGTACTACGGTTCGGTGATCGGCTCACACGCTGATATCGAAGCCGTGCGCTTGGGTGATGTGCGCGAGTTCTTCCGCGAGTTCTACACGCCTAATAACGCCAGCATCGCCATCGTCGGCGACTTCGACAAAAAGACGGTCAAGGCGCTGGTTGCCAAATATTTTGCGAGCTTGCCGTCCGGCCCGGCTGTAGAGCCTGTCAAAGCCTTCACGCCACCCATTACTGCAGAGCGCCGCGTTGTCGTCACCGACAAGGTCGAGTTGCCGCGGGTTTACATGGCGTGGTTCACGCCGGCGATCTATCAGCCGGGTGATGCCGATGCTGACTTGTTGGCGTCTATTTTAGGCGGCGGCAAGAGCAGCCG
>CAIVTJ010000377.1 GCA_903908825.1 uncultured Pseudomonadota bacterium
AGACAAGGCGGGACTGCTGGAGCACCTGCAGTTTCTGGCTTGGCAGGAGTTTGCCGACCTGCTCGAGACGGCCAGCCCGGACGGGCTTAAAGCCATGGGACTGCGCTATGTGGCGCATGGCATCGCCCACCCGCGGCGCATGGCGCTGATGTTCAACAACCCGCTCGTGCCCTGGACAGAGGCCACGAAACAGCAATGCATGCGTGCCTGGCAGGCCCTATCTGACGCCGTGGCCCGTTATGTCGGGCCGGTGCGTGCCAGCGACGAACAGCAGTTGGCGGCGCTGGTCATCGCCTGCTGGGCGCAAGTGCACGGCTTGGCCAAGTTGTGGACAGAAACCACGCTGCCACCCGCTGTGCCCACCGGTGCCGCCGCCCTGCCCCTGCACTCTGCTGCATTGGATGTGCTGCTCGCCGGCTTGCAGGCCGGAAGCTGAGCCCACGGATGCGTCACTGGGCCTTACTGGTGGCCTTGATGCTGGTGGGCTGTACGCCCGACCCGCAGAGCCTTGCCGCCATACAAGCCCGCGGCACACTCAACGTCGCCACGATTAACGGTCCGACCACCTATTACCTGGGCGCGCATGGGCCTCAGGGTGCGCAGTACTCGCTGGCCACGGCCTTTGCCAGCAGCCTGGGGCTCAAGCTCAATATTTATACGGTGGCCGGCCTGCCTGCGCTGCGCGAGGAACTGCAGCAGGGTCGCGCCGATATCATTGCCGCAGACCTGTCTCCCGATGAGTTCTGGACAGGCACGGCTCTGGCCAGCGAGCCTTATCAGGAGATCGCGCAACTGGTGGTCATGGCACGCGGCTCAGCACGGCCGCGCGGTTTGGATGAACTGGCTGATCAACGCATCGCCCTGCCACGCAACAGCGCGCAGCTGCGCATGCTGGAGCAACTGCGCGCGCAAGCGGCACCTGATCTGCAATGGGATTTGGTCAGCTCTGTAAAAGGTGATCCGCTGGAACTGGTGTCACTGGATAAAGCCGATTTCGCCATCGTCGATTCGACCCTGTTTGCCTATACCCGGCATCTGTTCCCTGAGGTCGTCGCAGCCTTCACGTTGCCGCAACCCCGCAACGCGCACTGGTTGGTGTCGCGTCATTCGGGCCGCTTGCTGACGCGCATCAATGCGTTTTTTGCTGACCTGCAAACACGCCAGAAAATGGCCCCTCTGCTGTCTGCCGCGACTCCACCGAGCCCGGAGTTCGAGTTCCAAACTTCGCAACGCCTGCAAAAAGACATCGAAGTGCAGTTGCCGGCACTGCGCCCGTACTTTGAAGAAGCCAGCCGGGCGACGGGTGTGGATTGGCGACTGCTGGCGGCACTGGGTTATGTCGAATCACATTGGCAAACCACGGCAAGCTCTGCCGATGGCGCAGTGGGCATCATGATGCTGACGCGGGAGACTGCCGCCACCTTGGGCGTCACCGATCGCAATGATGCGCGGCAGAGCATCCTGGCCGGCGCCCGCTATTTTGTGCAGGTGCGCGAGCAGATACCCGATCGCATTGCCGAACCCGAACGCACCTGGTTTGCGCTGGCCGCTTATAACGTGGGATATGGCCACCTTGAAGACGCGCGGCGTTTGTCCCAGTCACAGGGTGGCAACCCGGACCGCTGGAGCGATGTCAGCAAGGCCTTGCCGCTACTGGCGATGATCGAATACTACGAAAACACCAAGCATGGCTTTGCCCGTGGTTGGGAGCCTGCGCATATGGTTGGCCAAGTGCAGTTGTTCCTGAAACTACTGGAATGGAACGGGGAAGCCTTGGCAAATACCGGGAGCAGTGATGGAACCTGAGAAGATTGTTTTTCCCTGCGACTACCCGATCAAGGTGCTGGCCCGCGCCGGCGAGGACTTGCGGGCGCAGATCGATGCCATATTCACTGCTGAGTTTCTGGCCTTCGAAGCGACACAGGTCACCGTACGACAATCGGCGCAAGCCAATTTCGTGGCCATGACCTACCTGATGAACGTGCAGGGTGTAGAGCAGCTTAAGTCTCTACACCAGGCACTGATGAAAACCGAAGGCGTGGTGATGGTTTTGTAGCCGCCTGCTACAAGCCCGGGCGCTGATTGTTCTTGCCCGACAACTCCACACAGGCAAAGGCCTTGAACGGTTC
>CAIVTJ010000378.1 GCA_903908825.1 uncultured Pseudomonadota bacterium
GGCCGCGGGTGCCGACACCTTCGTGGCAGGGTCGGCTATTTTCGGAGCGGGTGACTATGCGCAGCAGATTGCTCTGATGCGCAGTCGCATTGCTGCAGCGACGCTTTAGTCTTCGTCGTCCTCATCGTCTTCGTCGTCAACGACGCGCCGCTGTGGCGGGCGCACGCCAGGCTTGTTCGGCACTTGCACCGCAACAGTGACCGGGCGGGTCTTCATCTTGGGGCGGGCATTAAAGACCACGATGGTCTTGCCGGTGGCGCGCAACAGCCCTTGTTCTTCGAGCACCTTGAGTACACGTCCGGCCATCTCACGTGAGCAGCCGACCAGGCGCGAGAGCTCCTGGCGGGATACTTTGATCTGCATGCCCTCGGGATGGGTCATGGCATCGGGCTCGCCACACAGATCCATGATGGCGTGTGCCACGCGGCCGGTGACATCGACGAACGCCAGGTCACCCAGTTTGCGATTGGTGCGATCGAGGCGCGTGGCCAACTGTGTGGCCAGCTCGAACACCAAGCCGGGGCTTTCGGTGGCGATCTGGCGGAAGCGCGGATAGGTCATTTCGGCCAGTTCGCAGGCATTGCGGGTACGGACCCAGGCGCTGCGTGTGGGCGACTCGTGGAACAAACCCATCTCACCGAAGAACTGGCCCTTGTTGAGGTAGGCCAGCACCATCTCATTGCCCTCGGCGTCCTCGATCATGACTTCGACTGAGCCATTGATGATGTAGTAGAGAACGTCGGGCAGGTCGCCGGCATGGATGACCACAGTCTTGGACGAAACACTGCGGATGCGGCAATAGCTTAAAAAGCGATTGATCGCCGGTATGTCACTGAGAGGCTTAGCCGGATCGGTCATTGGTGATGTTCCCATTGGCAACGTGCGTGCCATTCACCTACTTGTATTACATATGTTGATATAACCGCAACCGCACCGTTTCACGATTGATTAAAAGTGAGACGCAGTCGTCGTCATCAGGCGTGAAGTGGCGCGCATCAGGCTGCGTACCGGTGCGGGCAGCTCTAGGCCACCGGCATCACGGGCCTGTTGGCCATGCACGATTTCATCGCTGCGCATCTGCGTCAGGATGGCGCGGCTGCGTTCGTCAGCAGCCGGCAGTCGCTGTAGATGATCGTCGAGATGCCGTTCCACCTGGCGCTCGGTTTCTGCGATGAAACCCAGGCTGGTGCGATCGCCGAGGACGCCAGCCACCACACCTAAGGCCAGTGAACCGGCATACCACAGCGGATCCAGATGACTGGGCCGGTCGCCCAGTTCGCTTAAACGGGTGCGGCACCATGCCAGGTGATCGGCCTCTTCCTGGCCGGCTGCCAACAGGTGCGCGCGCAACTGCGGGTCGCGTGCTGCCAGCGCCTGTCCGTGATAGAGCCCTTGAGCGGCCATTTCGCCGGCGTGATTGACGCGCATCAGTTGCGCGGCCGCGCGGCGTTGGCCGTCGTCCAGAGGGCCTGCAGCAGGTCCGGGAGCCGGCCTGGTGGCGCTGGCGGGTGCGAAAAGGGCCCGCAAGGCCCTGTCGGCGGCCTCCAGCAGGCGATCCGGCAGCGTAGCTGCGGCGGGGGCAGGCGAGGTTGGCATAGGGTCATTATATAGTGCCGGTCCGCGCGGCGGCGGCTGTCGGGGCCCTTGCGGACCTTGGCAGCAACTATTTTCATTAAATGCTGCAACGCCTTTGCAAAGAGGCGCGCGCTTGGTTAACCTACGCCCCCCATTTTTCCGGCTCAAAGCGGATACATACGATGAGCACAGTTTTTGCCAAGCCCGGTGAAGTCCGGGCCGACTGGTACGTTATTGACGCCGCAGGTAAAACCCTGGGACGCCTGGCCACCGAGCTGGCGCACCGCCTGCGCGGCAAGCACAAGACCGACTACAGCCCGCACGTCAGCATGGGGGATAACCTCATTGTGCTGAACGCAGGTCAGGTCAAGGTCACGGGCAACAAGCTCCAGGACAAGTTCTACCACCAGCACACCGGCTATGTCGGCAACCTCAAGTCCATCGCGCTGGGCAAGTTGCTGCAAGAGCACCCGGAGCGGGCCCTGCAGTTTGCCGTCAAGGGCATGCTGCCGAAGAACACCCTGGGACGCATGATGTTCCGCAAGCTGCATGTTTTTGCGGGCGCCACGCATCCGCATCAGGCGCAGCAACCCAAGCCGCTCGATCTGTAAGTCCAGGAATCAACTGCATGGCACTTAACACCAATTACGGCACGGGTCGTCGCAAGACCTCCACCGCCCGCGTCTACATCAAGGCCGGCACCGGTCTGATCACCGTCAACGAGCGCTCACTCGATGAGTTCTTCGCCCGTGAGACCGGCCGCATGATCGTGCGTCAGCCGCTCGAGCTTGTGCAGCTCGAAGGCCGCTTCGACATCAACGTCACGGTGGCCGGCGGCGGCATCACCGGTCAAGCCGGTGCTATTCGCCACGGCATCACCCGCGCACTCATCGAATACGATGAGTCGCTGCGTTCGCCGCTGCGTAAGGCTGGTTTCGTCACCCGCGATGCGCGTGAGGTCGAGCGTAAGAAAGTCGGTCGTCGCAAGGCTCGCCGCGGACCGCAGTACTCCAAGCGTTAATCATGCTGACCCGGTCGCAAGTGCGATCGGGTTGCTTGCCGCTTCTGGGGGATCGTCTAGTGGTAGGACTACGGACTCTGACTCCGTCAACCTAGGTTCGAATCCTAGTCCCCCAACCAGATCAGGGCGCCGCGTAACCGGCGCCCTTTTTTATGGCTGCCTCTTTAGGGCTGCATCGCCTCTTGCGCCTGCCAGCGTTGCACGGCGCTGAGCACCGCCAGAATTGAGGCGGTCAGAATGTTGGCATGCACGCCGACACCAAACAGCGTGCTGCGTGAGGGTGTGGTGATCTCGATGAAGGCCGCCGCTCGGGCTTCGCTGCCCAAGCCCATCGATTTTTCTTCGTAAGACAAGACATCCAGCGGCAGACCTAAGGCGTGGACCAGCGCGTCGATGGGGCCATTGCCGCTGCCGCGCAGCCACTGCGTGCCGGCGCCGCGGGTGATTTCAATATCCACCGCCTCCTGTCCACTTCCGTCCCCGCTGCTGTTCAGCCGGTGACTGCGATAGCCGTAATCGCCATCACGCTTGAGGTATTCGCGCTCGAACAGGGCCCAGATATCGGCGGCGCTGACTTCTTTGCCTGTGGCATCGGTGACCGCTTGAACCGCGGTGCTGAACTCGATCTGCAGGCGGCGCGGCAACACCAAGCCATAGTCGCGTTCGAGCAGATAGGCGACGCCGCCCTTGCCCGATTGGCTGTTCACGCGGATGACCGACTCGTAAGTGCGGCCGAGGTCGCGCGGATCGATGGGCAGGTAGGGTATTTCCCACAGGTCATCGGGCCCGCGCGCGGCAAACCCTTTTTTGATGGCGTCCTGATGCGAGCCGGAAAATGCCGTGAACACCAGATCACCGACATAGGGGTGGCGCGGATGGATGGGCAGCTGGTTGCAGTGCTCGACCGTGCGCGCGGCTTCGTTGATGTTGGAAAAGTCCAGTTGCGGGTCGACGCCCTGGGTGTAGAGATTGAGCGCCAGCGTGACCAGATCGACGTTGCCGGTGCGCTCGCCGTTGCCGAACAGCGTGCCTTCAATGCGATCGGCGCCGGCCATCAGGCCCAGTTCTGCTGCAGCCACAGCACAACCGCGATCGTTGTGCGGGTGCAGGCTGATGACGGTGGCATCACGTCGTTGCAGGCGGGCGCAAAACCCTTCGACCTGGTCAGCATAGACATTGGGTGTGGCCACTTCGACCGTTGCAGGCAGGTTGAGGATGGCCTTGTGTTCAGGTGTGGGCTCCCAGACATCAAGCACGGCATCGCAAATTTGCACAGCGAAGTCTTGCTCGGTCGCCGAAAAAGCCTCCGGCGAATATTGGAACTGCCATTGCGTGTCCGGCTGCTGCGCCGCCAGTTGCCGGATCAGGCGCGCAGCATCTACCGCCAGCCGGATAGTGGCTGCTTCGTCCTGACGGAACACCACGCGCCGGAACAGCGGCGCGGTCGCGTTATAAAAATGCACCACTGCGCGTCGTGATCCGCGCAAAGCCTCGAAGGTGCGTTCGATCAACTCCGGCCGGGCCGGGGTCAGCACTTGGATGGTGACGTCATCGGGTATCAGCCGGCGGTCGATCAGCTCGCGCACGAAATCAAAATCGGTCTGTGAGGCAGAAGGGAAGCCGACTTCGATCTCTTTGAGGCCGATGGCGACCAGCAGTTCGAACATTCGCAGCTTGCGCGCGCTGTCCATGGGTTCGATGAGCGCTTGATTGCCATCGCGCAAATCGACGCTGCACCACATAGGCGCTGCGGTGATGCGTGCATCCGGCCAGCGCCGTTGGTTAACGGGTGGCAGCGTGAAGGCGTGGTATTTGGAAGCGGGGTTCTTGAGCATTGGCGTAGGGCCTATCTGGGTATTGCACTGCGCGGCACGGACCGCGCGAAGTTTTAAACAGGGGGATGTGTCGTCGGGTTGCGCCTGGCCGGCGCGGGGCGTGCTTACTGCGTCTGGCGACGCAGGTGCAGGCGCGCACCCAGCAGGTCGCCGCCGCGGACGGGTCGGTCGATCATGTGCTGGAGGTGACGCATGATCCGAACATAGCAGGGGCGTGAGCCGCCCGGCAAGCGACGGTTTAGCGTGCCGCGGTCAGCCGCTGTACACCCGAGTCACTGCCGACCAGCAAAAGGTCGGCTGGTCGCGTCGCGAACAGACCCACAGTGACGACGCCGGTGATCTGGTTGATGTGAGTCTCGAGCGCGACCGCGTCGGTGATGTGTAGTCCGTGCAGATCGAGGATGTGATTACCGTTGTCGGTGACACAGCCTTGGCGATACCGCGCTTCACAGCCCAGGGTAGCCAAGGCGCGCGCCACTTGGCGGCGTGCCATCGGAATGACTTCGACCGGCAGCGGAAAGGCGCCGAGTGTGTCGACCAGTTTGCTTTCGTCGACGATGCAGACAAAGCGCTCGGCAGCAGCGGCGATGATTTTCTCGCGGGTCAGCGCAGCACCGCCGCCCTTGATCAGTTGCAGATGCCGGTTGCTCTCGTCGGCGCCGTCTATATAGAGCGACAGGCCATCAATGTCATTGAGGTCGAGTATGGCGATGCCCAGTGCCTGCAGCTTGCGCGTGGATACTTCCGAGCTCGACACCGCACCGGCCAGACGCTGAGCCCAAGGACCCAGCGCATCGATGAAGGCATTGACGGTGGAGCCGGTGCCCACGCCCAGCACCATGCCTTCACTGAGTTCGGCTATAGCTGCCATAGCCACGCGTTGCTTACGTTGTTGCTGCAGGTCGGATGCGGTAGTCATACAAAAACACCTGAAATAAAGCTTTAAAAATGACTGTGCCCGCTTTCGCGGGCACAGCAGAGTAGCTTTGAAGGTGAGGCGAGTAGACTTGAGGTCCGGCTCGCCGACACCCCGAAGTTACTTCTTCTTAGCGGCCTTTTTCTTGGCCTTCTTCTTGGCTTTCGCCATGAGCCTTCTCCATTACAGGTTAGTCCGGGATTGAGTATATACACGCGATATCAAATTACAAGCAAGAGGCATTGTGTTTTTTCTTCGCGCGTGAAGCGACTCACTCAAGGGTGAGTATGAAGTCCCAATGCTGCTTATCGACGGGCGTGACCGAGAGTCTGCTGCCACGACGCAACAACAACAGACCATCGAGATGGTCTGTTGAATGTTCGCGTAGCTTTGCAAGGCTGATGAGTGTGCGCGTGCGGCGTACCAGCTTTACGTCCACGCAGTACCAAAGTGGCTTAATTACAGTGCTTTTGGCGTCATAGTACTCACTCTTCTTGTCTGCTGCGGTCGGGTCTGGGTAACCGTCGCGCACCACCTCGACGATGCCGGCGATGCCCGGTTCGGCACAGGACGAGTGATAGAAGAAGGCCAGATCACCTTTGCGCATGGTGTCGCGCATCATGTTGCGCGCCTGGAAGTTGCGCACACCTTCCCATGCCGTGGTCTTACGAGATGCGGACTCTAGTGAGTCAATCGAGAAGACAGAAGGCTCGGACTTGAGTAGCCAGTGGTTCATGCAGGAGTTCCGGAAGAGGCCATGGGGCGAGGAAAGTGGCGGATGCCTGTGGGTGTGATGACAGCCGTAAGCGGCACATCATGCGCACGCGTCGGCAATTGCAGCACTTGCTGGCAGTCAAAGGCGACGCCGACCCGTGGTGGGCTGAACCAATGCTGGCGTCGCAACAGATAGCCCAGTGCCCGATCGTAATAGCCTCGGCCCATGCCGATGCGTTGACCCTGAAGGTCGAAACCCACCAGCGGCATGAAGATGAAATCAAGCTGCCGGGCCGGCAGTACGCGACCGGTCTGTGGTTCGCTGATGCCATAGCGACTACGACGCAAGCGGCCGTTAAAGGCGACGAACTGCATGCGATAGCGGCGGTAGTCGGTGACTCGTGGCAGAAAGATATGACAGCCGCGTCGTAGCGCAGCGCGGACCAGCGGGCCGGTGTCTATCTCTTCGGGCATCGATAGAAACAGCCCGATGCGGCGGCCGGGCCGCAGCCAGTGTCGTTGCGCAGCGAGCCGGGCGACGATGCGTGCATCACGGCGGCGTTGCGCAGCCGGCACGGCCTTGCGGGCGGCGCGCAGTTGCCTGCGCAGTGCCTTGAGCTCAGCAGGTGTGGTGGGTGGTGAGTGCACGGTTACGAATGAAGAGGGCGCCACCCGCAAATGCCGGTGCGAATCGTTGCTCTCGAACCGGAGCAACAGGTGGAGCTGATACGGGCAGGTAAGGCTTTCCGCTCGAGGCGGACTTGCACAATGCAGCCGGAGTATCTGGCTCCTGGGTGTTTCAATTAGGGTCCGAGGTAACCCGATCCGCTTGTCGAACACCGCAGGCGACGCCCGGACTCATGTTACTACAGTTCCAGCTGCTGGCTGTTTTGCAGCGCTGATTCAACGCGCCCGCGCAGGGCAGTGATGCGTCCTGTGACGCCGTTGGCACTCTGTTGTTCGTTCGCCCGCAATTTCACCAGTTCGTTGGCCATGTTCAGGGCAGCGATGACAGCGATGCGGTCGATGCCCACCACTTTGCCGGTGTCGCGGATTTCGCGCATCTTGGCGTTGAGGTAGTCGGCAGACTGCTGCAAGTCTTTGCGCTCTTCCGGCGGACAGACGATGAAATATTCTTTGTCGAGGATACGCACGGCGACCCGGGCGAGGTCTGCGGGTGTGGTCAAGCGCCTTGCTCCAAGGTGCGCAGCCTGCCGATCATGGCCTCGACGCGGGCACGCACTTGTTCGTTTTTTTGCAGCAGTGAAGAGCGCTCGGCGCTGATGGCGTCCTGACGCTGGCGCAGAGCGCGGTTTTCTTCCTGCACTTGCGATAACACCGCCAGCAACTGGGTCAGCCGTAGCTCGAGCTGCTGCAGTTCCTGTTCGACGGGGGGCTGGGGTGTATCGGTCATGGCAAAACTATAGGGCCGGGCTCTCATGGGGGTCAATCGCCGCGCGGGGCATTGGGGCATAATGGCTGCAATGAGTGATACACGCCATGCCGATCTGCAGGATGCGCTGCTGCGCTGCAATGCACTGACTGATGCCGCCGAGGCCCATGGCACGCTGACCGGTGCCCTGTGCGCAGCGCGCAGCTATTCACTGCGTGACTGGCTGGCCGAGATACTGCCGGATGGTCAGGCTGCAGGCGTAGCGCAAACTTGTCTGCAGGAAGTGTTTGCGATGACGCGGGCTGCGTTGCTGGCCGGTGATATGCAATTTGCCGCGCTGTTGCCGGCAGACGATGATGCTTTGGCGGTGCGCACGGCGGCGTTGGCCGAGTGGTGCCAGGGCATCCTTTATGGTTTGGGCAGCGGGCGCTTGCAGGACCCTGCGGCTTTGGGCGGCGAGGTCAGCGAAATCATCCGCGACTTCACGGCGATCACTCAGGTCGATGTCGATCCGGATGATACGGCTGAAGCCAGCGAAGAGGCTTACACAGAGTTGGTTGAGTTCGTGCGTGTGGGCACGCAGTTGCTGTTTGAGCAACTCGAACCGCTGCGCGAGCCGCCGGCGGCACCCGCTGGCGTGCCCTTTCACTAAACCTTTTAAGTCAGGAGGCCGCACATGGCCCTAGCCGAACGTCCCGGTCGCGATGAATTTGCCCGTCGCCGACGTCAACTGCTGCGCAGCATGGGCAAGGACTGCATCGCGGTCATCCCCTCGGCGCCGGTCAAGCATCGCAACAACGATGTCGAATACGAATACCGTCAGGACAGCGACTTTTATTACCTGACCGGTTTCGGAGAGCCGGAGTCGGTGGCCGTGCTGATACCCGGTCGTGAACAGGCTGAGTACATTCTGTTCGTGCGCGATCGCGATCCGCTGCGTGAGACCTGGGATGGACGCCGGGCGGGACCCGAGGGTGCGGTAGCCCGTTTTGGCGCTGATGATGCGTTTCCGGTTTCAGATATCGACGATATCTTGCCGGGACTGCTGGAGAACCGGGCCAAGGTTTTTTATGCCATGGGCAGCTATCCGGATTTTGATCACCGCATGGTGGGTTGGTTGCAGGGTTTGCGCACCCAGGCGCGCAACGGCCGGCATGCGCCGTTGGAAATGGTCGCGCTAGACCACGTGCTGCATGACATGCGTTTGTATAAGAGCAGGGTCGAACTGCAGATGATGCGTATCTCAGGGCGCATCGCGGCGCAGGCCCATGTGCGGGCCATGCAGACCTGTCGGCCTGGCGGCTATGAGTACGGCATCGTTGCTGAGTTGCTGCACGAGTTCCGGCGCAACAATGCCGGCACCTCTTATGAGCCCATCGTTGGCGGCGGCGCCAACAGTTGCATCCTGCACTACCGCGAGAATGATGCACCGTTGGTCGATGGTGATCTGCTGCTGGTCGATGCCGGTTGTGAATATGCCTGCTATGCCTCGGACATCACCCGCACCTATCCGGTCAACGGCAAATTCACGCCGGCGCAGCGCGAGATCTATGACATCGTGCTTGAGGCGCAGTTGGCGGCCATTGCTCAGGTGCAACCCGGCAACCACTGGAATGCACCGCATGAAGCTGCAGTCGAAGTCATCACCCGCGGCTTGTTGCGCATAGGGCTGCTCAAGGGCAGGTTGCCCGCGCTTATCAAAGAAGGTGCCTGCAAGAGGTTCTTTATGCACCGCACCGGCCATTGGCTGGGCATGGACGTCCACGATGTCGGTGACTACAAGGTCGGGGACGAATGGCGGGTGCTCGAACCCGGGATGGTGATGACCGTAGAGCCTGGCATTTATATCCCGGCCGGTTCGCGCGGCGTGCCGCGTCGCTATTGGAACATCGGCGTGCGCATCGAAGACGATGTGGCCGTGACCGCCAAGGGTCATGAAGTGCTGACAGATGGTGTGCCTAAGACCGTTGCAGCCATTGAGGCGCTGATGGCGCAGGCCGGTTGAGGTGACCCAAGTCGACTGCCCTGTAGTCAGCGACATCGCCATAGTCGGCGGTGGCATGGTCGGTGCCAGTCTGGCTCTGGCGCTGTCGCGTTCGGGCTTGTCGGTGGTGTTGATCGAAGCCACAGCACCTGACTCTGCGGCGCAGCCCAGCTTTGATGAACGCACGACGGCCTTGGGCAACGGCAGCCGCCGCGTCTTTGAGGCCTTGGGTGTATGGGATGCCTTGCAGGCTGAGGCCGCGCCGATCCGCAGCATCCATGTGTCGGATGCGCAGCGCTTTGGCTTTGCGCGTGTCGACGCCGCGGAGTTGGGCCTGCAAGCCTTGGGCTTTGTCGTTGCCAATCGCGCCATCGGCCGTGAACTGTGGTCAGCGTTACGCCAGGCGCAGCGCGTCACGCTGCGTATGCCGGCGCGGGTGATGGCGGTAGAGCTGGGCGCCGACTGCGCCAGCTTGCGTCTGCAGGAAGACAGCGGCGAGTTGCGGTTACAGGCCCGTCTGGTGGTGGCGGCCGATGGCGCGCAGTCCCTGGTCCGTGCGGCAGCCGGCATCAGCGCTCAGATACATGACTATGAGCAGACGGCCATCGTCGCCGCGCTGCGCACCGATCAGCCCGATGCCGGCATCGCCTATGAACGGTTCACGCAGGCAGGACCCATGGCTTTGCTGCCTCTGCGCGGTGCCGGTGCAGGGCATTGGCACACGCTGGTGTGGGCCGCTGCGCCGGCCGATGCGCAAGCGCTGCTGGCGCTGACACCGCAGCAGTTCCTGGCGCGCTGGCAACAGATGTTCGGCTGGCGTGCGGGACGCGCGCTGCAACTGGGGCATCGCGGTGCCTATCCTTTGTCGCTGGTGCGTGCTGCTACCGCAGTGGGGCCGCGAGCCGTGTTGCTGGGTAATGCCGCCCAAGCGATGCATCCGGTAGCCGGGCAGGGCTTTAACCTGGGTCTGCGTGATGCGGCCGATCTGGCCGAACTGCTGAGCGAGGTCGCGCGCAGCGGGGGTGATGTCGGTGAAGCCCTGGTGTTGCAGCGCTACGCAGCGCAGCGCGTTGCCGATCGCGATGGCGTCGTGCGCTTTACCGATGCACTGGTGCGTGTGTTTGCTGATCGCAGGCCCGGTGTCGGCGTGCTGCGTGATCTGGGCTTGTTGGCCTTTGACTTGCTGCCGCCTGCCAAGCGCGTCCTGGGTCGGGTGAGTTTGGGATTTGGGGGGCGACGTTCAGCGCTGACGCGCGGTGTGCCACTGTGACCACAGTCTGTGATGTCGACATCGCTGTAGTCGGTGGCGGCGTCGTCGGCGCGACGCTGGCCAATCTGCTGCTACGCCAGGCGCGCATCGCGCCACAGCGACTGGTATTGCTGGAGCCCGAGGTGGTGCTGCCCTTACCCGCCGCTGCACCGCTGGATTTACGTGTCTGGGCTTTATCGCGCGCCAGTCAGCGCATCTTGCAGGCTGCCGGTGCGTGGAGCTTGCTCGACCTGTCGCGCATCGAGCCTTATGAGGCGATGTGTGTCTGGCATGAGGGTAGTGCGGCAGACAGTGCGGACGCGCTGCGCTTTGCAGCCGCTGACAGCGGTGAATCTGACTTGGGCGCCATCGTTGAAGTGCGCGCGGCGCAGACCGCCTTGCTGTCGGCTTATGCGGCCGCTGGCGGCAGCGTGCGGCGTGAGTCGGTGCAGGGCCTGACGCAGACTGCTGATGCCGTACGCTTGCAGTTGTCGACCGGTACGCTGACTGCGCGTCTGGTTGTCGCGGCAGATGGTGCCGCCTCGCCGGTGCGCGGCTATGCCGGCATTGCGGTGCAGGAGCGCAGTTACGGTCAGCAAGCCATCGTCGCTGCGCTGAGTTGCCAATATCCGCACCAGCACACGGCCTGGCAGGTGTTTCTGCCCACAGGCCCGCTGGCGTTGTTGCCGCAGTCCGATGGCAGTTGTTCTTTAGTGTGGAGTGCTGTCAACGACGAAGCGCAGCGCTTGCTGGCGCTGGATGCCGGCGCCTTCGGTCACGCCCTGACCCGCGCGACCGGTGGTGTGTTGGGCGAGTTGAGCTTGCTCAGCGAGCGCCTGCACTTTCCGCTGCGTCGACTCACTGCCGAGCACTTTGTGGCCGGTCGTTGCGCGCTGATCGGCGATGCCGCGCACGTCATTCATCCGTTGGCAGGCCAAGGTGTCAATCAAGGTTTGCTCGATGCAGCAGTGCTCTGCGAGGCCTTGGTTAACCGGCCGGCACACGAGGACGTGGGTGCCCGTGCGGCTTTGCGGCGCTATGAGCGTGAGCGTCGTCTCGGCAATGCCCTGATGGCGACGATGGTCGATGGCTTGGATCGCTTGTTGACCGGTGCGCCGGGTATCGGTGGGCGTCTGGCCCGCGAGGGCATGGCTCAGGTGGCACGCAATGTAGGGTTGCGGCGCTGGTTTGCCGCACAGGCCATGGGTACGCAGGGCCCGCTGCCGCAAGCGGCCCGCGCACTCTAGCGCAGGGCTATAGCGTCGAGTTTGGCGGCGCAGATAAAGTCGTTTTCAGACAGACCGCGGATGGCGTGCGTGGTGTAGCGCACGCGGCAATAGCCCCAGCCCAGTTCAAGGTCGGGGTGGTGATCTTCGATGTTGGCGATGTGTGCCAGCGCGTTGACGAAGCTCATCGTGCGATAAAAGTCGATAAAGCGGAACTCGCGTTGAATGTTGCTGCCGTCGACTGACAACTGCCAGCCTTCGTCCAGCCGTTGCAGCACTTCTTCGGCGGCGACACGCGTCAGTGGCGCCACGCCACCTTCGCAAGGCACACAGCGACGCTCGGCAAGATCGGTCATGGTGCGGGTTCCCGTTTCGGGTAAGTGCGTTCGATGTAGCGCTCGATGAGTTGCTGAAACTCTTCTGCGATGTGCTCGCCTTTCAGCGTGACCGTCTTCTGGCCATCTTCATAGACGGGTGCAACCGGCCGTTCGCCGGTGCCGGGCAAGCTGATGCCCAGACTGGCGTGGCGGCTCTCGCCCGGTCCATTGACCACGCAGCCCATAACGGCCACGGTCATGTTTTCGACGCCTTCATGCTGTGTGCGCCAGTGCGGCATGCGGTGCCGGATGTGCGACTGGATGCGCTGCGCCAATTCTTGAAAATAAGTGCTGGTGGTCCGGCCGCAGCCCGGGCAGGCGATGACCATGGGCAGAAACGCGCGCAGTCCCATGGTCTGCAAGATCTCTTGTGCGACCACCACCTCTTGCGTGCGATCGCCGTTGGGCTCGGGCGTCAGCGAGACGCGGATGGTGTCGCCTATGCCTTCGGCCAGCAGCACACCGATGCCGGCGGTCGAGGCGACGATGCCCTTGGAGCCCATGCCTGCTTCGGTCAGCCCCAGATGCAAGGGATAGTCGCAGCGCGCGGCCAGATTGCGATAGACCGCGATCAGATCCTGCACACCGCTGACTTTGGCCGACAGGATGATGCGCTCGCGAGCCAGACCGACCTCGGTGGCCTGCTGTGCGCTGTCTAAAGCCGAGCGCACGATGGCTTCGCGCATGATGGTCTGGGCGCTGGCCGGTTCGGCGCTCGCGTTGTTCTCATCCATGAGCCGGGCCAGTAGATCGGGGTCGAGGCTGCCCCAGTTAACGCCGATGCGCACCGGCTTGTCATGCTGGCAGGCGATCTCGATCATCTCGGCAAACTGGCTGTCGCGCTTGCTGCCGCGGCCGACATTGCCCGGATTGATGCGGTACTTGGCCAGTGCTGCTGCGCACTCCGGGTAATCGCGCAGCAGTTTGTGCCCATAAAAATGAAAGTCACCGACCAGCGGGACGTTGACGCCGGTGCTGGCCAGACGGTCGCGGATGGGCGCGACCGCCGCCGCGGCTTCGGCGCTATTTACCGTAATGCGCACCAGCTCGGAGCCGGCTTTGGCCAGCGCTTTGACCTGCGCGACCGTGGCTGCGATGTCGGCGGTGTCGGTGTTGGTCATCGATTGCACGACCACCGGCGCGTCGCTACCGATGCGGACGGCGCCAACTTGCGCGCTGAGAGTGGGGCGGCGTGGAAAGCTCATCGGCCGATTGTAGTCGCCACAGCGGTCTGACCCCAAGCCTTGCTAGACTAACGGCCCGTCGAAACCGCCAGCAGCGCCGTGGAGGCCACCGTGGACCGTATCGGATTGGAACGACTCGAGCTGTCCGTGTTGGTCCGGCTGTGAGCGCGCGCTTGCAGGTCGGTCGTTGTTTACTGGGTGTGTCGCTGCTCTGGTCTGCGGCGACGCTGGCGCAGTCCGAGGCACCGGCGCGCGAGAACGCGACGTGGACGGCAACCCTCGAGCGCATCGCGCAGAGCGTGGTGGCCATCGAGATCGATTCGACCCGTGCCTTCGATACCGAGTGGAACAGCTCGGCGCAGGCCACCGGCTTTATTATTGATGCCGAGCAGGGACTGGTGCTGACCAACCGTCACGTGGTGACGCCGGGTCCGGTTACCGCCAAGGCCACCTTGCTCAATCGCGAGGAGTTGCAGCTGTATCCGCTGTATCGCGATCCGGTGCATGACTTCGGTCTGTATCGCTACGACCCGAGCAAGCTCAAGTTCATCAAGCCGGCTTCGCTCCCTTTGTATCCGGAAGGTGCACAGATCGGTCGCGAGATCCGCGTCATCGGCAACAATGCCGGTGAGCAGTTATCGATATTGGCCGGCACCATCGCCCGTCTCGATCGCGAAGCCCCCGCTTATGGCCTGGGCAAGTACAACGACTTCAATACTTTTTATCTACAAGCGGCCTCGGGTACTTCAGGCGGCTCGTCGGGCTCGCCCGTGGTCGACATCCAAGGACGCGTGGTGGCGCTTAATGCCGGTGGTGCGACCGGCAATGCCTCCAGCTTTTATTTGCCGCTGGGCCGGGTTAAACGCGCGGTTGAACTGCTGCGTGCGGGTAAGCCGGTCACGCGTGGCACGCTGCAGACGGTGTTCAGCTACACGCCGTTTGATGAGTTGCGTCGTTTGGGTTTAAGCAGCGATACCGAAGCGGCTGTGCGTAAGTCGTTTGCCGGTGGCACGGGCATGCTGGTGGTCGGTCAGGTGCAACCCGGTTCGCCTGCTTTCGGGCAATTGCAGCCCGGAGATGTGTTGATCCGCGTTGAAGACCGTTACGTCACGCAGTTCGAGCCGCTGGAGGCGCTGCTTGATGACGCGGTTGGCAAGACCATCAATGTCGATGTGCAACGCGGTGGACGCACGATCACCACGCCGCTGGTGGTCGGTGACCTCAATGCGATCACGCCGGACGCTTTTATAGAGTTCGGTGAAGCCGTGGTGCACGACTTCTCTTATCAGCAGGCGCGGCATTTCAACTTGCCGGTCAGCGGCGTGTTCGTGGTCAACCCGGGTTATGCACTGGGTTCGGCCGGCGTGCCGCGCAATGCCTTGGTCACGGCCATCAACGAAAAGCCCGTCAAGGCCCTGGCCGATTTCCGCGCTGCGCTGCAAACGCTGGGTGATGGCGATCGCGCAACGCTGCGCTACACCACCATGGATGATCCCAACGGGAGTGTGCTCAAGTCCTTCCGTATGGACCGGCACTGGTTCCCGGCAGCCGAATGCCATCGTGATGATGTCAGTGGCGTGTGGCCCTGCGAGCCCTTGGCTGCTGGTGCAGCAGCCAAGCCCGTGGCGGCCCGTTCGACCACGTTCCCGGTGACCCGCGATCCGTTGGTGGCGCAGCTGGCGCCCTCGCTGGTGCAACTGAACTTCGATATGCCTTATGCCGTGTCGGGTATCACCGAGCGCAACTATCGCGGTACCGGGCTCATCGTCGATACGGCGCGCGGTCTGATCGTCACCGATCGCAACACCATTCCAGTGGCCATCGGCGATGTGCGCATCACTTTTGCCGGTGCCTTGGAAGTGCCGGGTAAGGTCGAGTACATCCATCCCCTGCATAACCTCGCTGTGGTCTCATATGACCCGGCTTTGATCGGGACCACGCCGGTGAAGGCCGCCAAGCTCGATGCCCGTGGCCTGAATCTGGGCGATGCCTTGACGGTTATCGGTCTGGATGGCGACGGTGATATCAAGTCGCGCCCCACGTCGATCGTGTCGCGTGACCCGCTGACCTTGCCCTTGTCGCGCACCATGCAGTTCCGCGACGGCAACCTGGAAGTCGCGCAGGTGCTCAATCCGCCGGGCGAGTTCGACGGCGTGCTGGTGTCGGCACGTGGTGAAGTGCGTGGCCTGTGGTCCAGCTTTGTGTTTGAGAACGGACGCGACACGGTGCAGAGCAATCGCGGTGTGGCCATCGACCTGGTCAACGAGATGCTCGAACACGTGCGCAGTGGGCAACCGCTGCACACCTTAGATGCCGACCTGAATCTGCAGCCCTTGGCCAATGCGCGGCGGCTGGGCTTGACCGATGATTGGGTGCGGCGCTTAGAGCAGGCCAATCCGGAAGCGCGGCAGGTGCTGTCGGTCACGCGTCTGACCGGTGGTTCCGCCGCCAGCCGCATCCTGCGTCAGGGTGACCTGTTGCTGGCCATCGACGGTAAGCCGGTCACCGGCTTCCGTGATGTCGAGAAGTTGGTGGGGAATCGCGAGACAGTCGGTGTCACCGTGTGGCGCGGTAGCGCTGAGATGGCCCTGACCGTACCGACCACGGCACTGCCCGGCACCGATATCGATCGCATCGTGCTGTGGGCCGGCGCCACCTTGCAGGCACCGCATCGCGCGATGAGCACGCAGCGCGGCATACGGCCCGAGGGCGTTTACGTCGCGTATTTCGCTTTTGGCTCGCCGGCCACGCGCTATCGCTTATTGCCGGGCCGGCGCATCGTCGAGGTCGACGGCCAAGCAACGCCGGATCTCGATGCGTTCTTGAAAGTGGTGGCGGGTCGTGCCGATCGCAGTTCCTTGCGACTGCGTACGCTGACCTGGAACAACGCGCCGGAAGTCATCACGCTCAAGCTGGATCGTCATTACTGGCCGACCTATGAGTTGCAACGCAACGAGTCAGGCTGGCAGCGCCACGACATTGAGTGAGTCGCTTATGCAGGCACAGCTTGAGTCGGCCGTGGCTGCATTGCGTGCCGGTGAGTTGGTGGCTTTTGCCACCGAGACGGTCTATGGACTGGGCGCTGACGCCGCTGACGCGGAGGCCGTGCGGCGCGTATTCGAGCTCAAAGGCCGGCCGGCTAGCCATCCGCTGATCGTGCATCTGCACAGCGCTGCCCAACTGCCGCTGTGGGCGCGTGAGATCAGCCCGGCCGCGCACAAACTGGCCGCAGCTTTTTGGCCGGGGCCGTTGACGCTGGTGTTGCCGCGTGCTGCAACGGTCAGCGATGCGGTCACCGGCGGCCAGGACACGGTCGCGCTGCGCGTGCCGGCTCATCCGCTGGCGCGCGCGCTGCTGGCAGCCTTTGGCGGAGGCATAGCAGCGCCTTCCGCCAATCGCTATGGACGCTTGAGCGCCACCTGCGCAGCGCATGTGCGTGATGAGTTTGGCGATGCAGTCGCTGTGGTACTGGATGGCGGTGACTGTGATTTGGGCGTGGAGTCGACCATCGTGTGCTGCGATGCGCAGCGGGTGCAGGTGCTGCGCCCCGGCAGCATCACTTTAAGTCAGCTGCAAGCCGTCGTCGGGCCGGTGAGCAGCGGTGCTGATGCCTCTTCACCACGGGTGCCAGGTAGCACGCTGGCGCATTATTCGCCGCGCACACCGCTGCAACAGGTCGATGCCGGGCAATTGGCACAGCTTCTGGCGCAGCGCTTGGCGGCGGGACAGCGGCTGGGTGTGTTGGCGCAAGGTCCGCCGCCGCGGGTTCACCCGGGACTGGTGTGGATAGTTGCCGGCGCACACGCTGTAAGCTATGCCCACGACCTGTATGCGAATCTGCGGCAGCTGGATCAATCCGGCTGTGCACTGTTACTGGTGAGCCGCGTGCCGGATGATGAAACCTGGGATGCCGTGCGCGACCGTTTGCGTAGGGCGGCAGCGCCTTCTGACTTGACCGCTTGAATTAACACTTGCCGGGCCGCAGGCCCTGAGGGCGACAGCCGTTTATTGCCATGACACAGTCTTACATCGATCCGTTTGAGTCCGCCCACATAGAGCGTCTGGTCAAGCAGTACGGTTCGCCCTTGCTGATCGTTGATTGCGAGCGCGCGCGTGCGCAGTACCGCAAGTTGGCCAAGGCGCTGCCCGGCGTTGATCTGCATTACGCACTCAAGCCCCTGCCGCATCCGGCCGTTGTGCGCAGCATCCTGGCGTTGGGTGGTTGGCTGGATCTCGCCACGACCGGCGAAGTGCAGTTGGCTCACAAGCTCGGAGCCGATCCGGCGCGCTGCATCCATACGCATCCGATTAAGCGTGATATCGACATCCGCAATGCTTTGGCTGCCGGCGTCAAAGTGTTCGTGGCCGATAACCCGGATGAAGTGCGCAAGTTCCGCCGCTACCGGGATCAGGCCGAGCTGTTACTGCGCGTGTCGTTCCGCAGTCCCGGTGTGGTCAGCGATCTGTCGCGCAAGTTCGGTTGTGATCCGCAAGATGCTTTAGAGCTGGCGCGTTTGGCTGCCAGCATCGGCGTGCGCTTGCGCGGTCTGTCGTTTCATGTCGGATCGCAGGCGCCCGATGCGCGCATGCATGTGCAGGCCATCGGCGTGTGCGCCGAGCTGCTGGCCGCCATGCGGCGCGAGAAGCTGGGGCCGCTGGACACGCTCGATATCGGCGGTGGCTTTCCCATCGACTACCTGTCAGAGGTGACCACCATCGGCCGCTTCTGTGCGCCCATACGCAAGGCGCTGGCGCAGTTGCCCGCACGGGTGCGCATCATCGCCGAGCCCGGTCGTTATATCGCAGGCCCCTCGGCCATCGCGGTATCCAGCGTCATGGGCCGCGCGCAGCGGGCTGGCAAGTGGTGGTATTACCTCGACGATGGCGTCTATGGCTCTTATAGCGGGCAGGTGTTTGATCACGGCCGCTATCCGCTGCGTGCCTTGCGCACGGGCCGTCTGCAGCCGTCGGTGTTGGCCGGCCCGACCTGTGACAGCATCGATGTCGTCGCTGAAGATGTGCCGCTGCCGCGCTTGCGCGAGGGTGATCTGATCGTCGGCGCTGCAATGGGCGCCTATACCTGGGCGTCAGCATCAGAGTTTAATTTCTTCCCGCGCGCCACAGTGGTCTCGGTCAATGAGGTGCTGGGTGATGTCGGCTCGGTGCTGGAAATCTAGTCGGATAAGGATGCAGGCATGAATTGGACAGTGGCGTTACTGGTGGGTGCGGCTTTGATCTCGCTGGCGCGCATCGTGCAGCAGTGGCGTGTGGTATTGCGCCCCCGCGCAAAGGAAGACTGGGATACGCGCTTCATCGGCCAATTGCGCAAGGCCGGCTTTGCGCCCTTCGATCCGTACCCCATCGATTTCTTTTTTGACTTGCCCGACGAGCAGGCCTGCCGCGAAGTGACTGCAGCGCTGGAGCCCGATGGCTTTGTGGTCGACAGTCGCGCCGAAGAGCAGACCGGCCGCTGGAGTCTGCATGCGCACTACACCATGCGTTTACAGCTTGAGGCCATGCAGGCTTTGACGGCGCGCTTCACCGCCTTGGCAACCGAGCGCCAAGGGCGGTACGACGGCTGGGCCATCGCCAAGGAATAACGCGCTTTATTTCTTTTCGGTCTGGCGCCGCACGGCTTCGGCGGCGGCCTTGATGGCTTCCGGATCACCCAGATAGCGGCTGGATGTGGGCTTAAGGGCGCTGTCGAGTTCATACAGCAGCGGCACGCCGGTCGGTATGTTGAGTTCGGTGATGTCGGCTTCCGAGACGTTATCGAGCATCTTGACCAGGGCGCGAAGGCTGTTGCCGTGCGCGGCGATCAGCACGTTTTCACCGGCCAGCAAACGCGGCGCAATGCTGTTGTTCCACAGCGGCAATACGCGCGCCAAGGTGTCTTTCAGCGATTCGGTGGCCGGCAGTAGTGCGGGGTCTAGGTTGCTATAGCGCGCATCATGCGAGGGATGGCGTTCATCGCTGATTGCCAGCGGCGGCGGGGGGATGTCATAGCTGCGGCGCCAGATCTTGACCTGCGCCTCGCCATGCGCAGCCACAGTCTGTGCCTTGTCCAAGCCCTGTAAGGCGCCGTAGTGACGCTCGTTCAAGCGCCAGGTTTTTTCGATGGGCAGCCACAGCATGTCCATTTCATCGAGCGCGATATTCAGCGTGCGGATGGCGCGCTTGAGCAAGGACGTATAGGCATAGTCGAAACGGATGCCGGTGGCCAGCAGTTCCCGACCGGCCTGCCGCGCTTCTTCGCGGCCCTGATCAGACAGGTCGACGTCAGTCCAACCGGTGAACAGATTGGCGACGTTCCAGATGCTTTGCCCATGACGGACGAGGACGAGTTTGCCGGACACTGCGGGGCTCCAAAAAGAATAGTGAAAGTTAGTTGGGCAGTTCGAGATCGGCGATGACGGCGGCCAGCAGGCGCACGGCTTCGCCGCCGGTGACGCAGCGATGATCGAAGGTCAGCGACAAAGGCATGCGCCGGTGTATAGCGATGTCATCGCCCACCGCCACGACATCGCGTGACACTTTGCCGGCACCTAGGATGGCGATAGCTGGCGGCACGACCACCGGTGTGGCGTAGCGGCCTGCCATCACACCGAAGTTGGACAGCATGAAGGTGAAGTCGCGCAGGTCTGCCGGCGGCAGGCTGCGATCACGGGCACCGGCCTTGAGACGGTTGATCTCGGTGCGCAGCGCATCGGGCGTGCGGTTGCCCACGTCGCGGATGACCGGCACCAGCAGGCCATCGGGCGTGTCGACGGCGATGCCGACATCGATGTGATGAAAGATGCGTCGTCCTTGCGAATTGGCGTCGTACCAGGCGTTGAGGCCGGGCTCGGCGCGGCAACCGGCGGC
Source organism: uncultured Pseudomonadota bacterium (assembly GCA_903908825.1). GTDB lineage: Bacteria > Pseudomonadota > Gammaproteobacteria > Steroidobacterales > Steroidobacteraceae > ZC4RG30. The sequence goes on from CAIVTJ010000378.1 coordinate 20,339, forward strand.
GATGGCGCGCAGCAATCGCGCGGTGTAGTCGTTGCCCGATTCCCAGGCGTGGATGTCGGCGTCATCGACCACCGTGCATTCCATGACGTTATCGCGTGCCAGCGACATGCTTTGTGCCATGGCGCGGCGCAGGCTGCGCAGCACGTCGAGTTCGCCTGCTTCTCCGTAAGGCGCAGACGGACGCATGGCACTGGCCGGAGGTTGCAGTGTGACGGCGGCGGCAGCCATCACGTCATCGACGCTGATCAGTCCATCGCGACCGCTGCCGCGCAGTGACGCCAGGTCGACGCCAAGACGGCGGGCCAGATCGCGGGCGGCAGGGACAGCGCGTGTGCGCGTGTGGGTGGCTTCGCTGCTGTTGTCGCGCACAGCTGCTGCCGGCAGTTCGGCATCGCTGGTCGGCATGTGCCCGACCACGCCGCCGGCGGAAGTGCCTGCTGCGTTGCCGGCGACAGGACCCGTATCGAAATCGACCAGCGCAGCGCCCGTGGCGATGGTGTCGCCGGGCTGGCCGTGCAGCGCCAGGATGGTGCCTGCGTGGGGCGAGGGCACTTCGACCACGGCCTTGGCGGTCTCCATGGCCACCAGAGGCTGGTCGATCGCCACGACATCGCCTATAGCCACATGCCAGCGGATGATTTCTGCTTCCTGCAGTCCCTCACCCAGATCGGGCAGATTAAAGCGCGCCATACATTGCGTCCTGGTGAACAGCCGTCACGCCCTGACCGTGCTGCGGATGCCATCGGCAATACGCGCCACGCCGGGGATGTAGTCGTGTTCCAAGCGGAAATAAGGCATGACCGTATCGTAACCGGTGATGCGGCAGATGGGCGCGTGCAGGCTGTACAGCCCGCGTTCGGCCACGGTGGCGGCGATCTCTGCGCCCAAGCCGCAGTTGCGCGCAGCCTCGTGCACGATGACCAGGCGGCCGGTGCGCGCCACCGAATCGAGAATGCTGTTGTGATCGATGGGCGATAGCGAGGCGAGGTCGAGGACCTCGCACTGGATTTGCTCTGCGGCCAGTTGCTCTGCTGCCAGTAACACCTCATGTGTTATCGCGCCCCAGCTGACCACCGTGACATCGTCACCGGCGCGCAATAGGTGGCATTGATCGAGCGGTAACGCGACGCCGTCGTCCGGCACTTCCTGGCGCGCCAGACGATAGAGCCGCGTGGGTTCGAGAAACATGACCGGATCGGGATCGCGAATAGCCGCCAGCAGCAGCCCATAGGCCTGAGCCGGTGAGGACGGGCACAACACGCGCAGGCCCGCGTGATGGCAGAGCAGTGCTTCGAGGCTTTCGGAGTGGTGCTCGGGTGCATGGATGCCGCCACCGTGCGGCATGCGCATGACGATGGGCAAGGTGATGCGACCGCGCGTGCGATTGCGCATACGCGCCATGTGATTGCAGATCTGGTCCAGCGCGGGGTAGATAAAACCCATGAACTGAATTTCAGCGACCGGCTTGAGCCCTTGCGCGGCCATGCCGATGCTCATGCCGGCGATCAGCCCTTCCGCCAGTGGTGTGTCTTGCACACGCAGCTTGCCATGACGCTGTTGCAGGCCGGCCGTGGCGCGGAATACGCCGCCATTGACGCCGATGTCCTCGCCCAGCAGCACCACATCGGGGTCGTGCGTCAACGACCAGTTCAAGGCTTGGTTGATCGCTTCAACCAGCGTCAGTTTGGCCATGGCAGAGCCTAGCGTCCGCTGCCGGCATAGCGCCGCGCAGTGGCTTGCTGTTGCGCAAGCTCTGCAGGCGGGTGGGCAAACAGGTGGGTGAACATGTCGTCGCTGACCGGTGCAGGCAGCGATGTGTAGGCCACTACCGCAGCCTCGATCTGTGCGCTGCAGTCGGCCCGCAAATCCGCTTCTTGGGCTTCGTCCCACTGTCCCTGCGCTTGCAGATAACGGCGCAGACGCAGCAGCGGCTCGCGTTGCCAAGCCGCTTCGAGCTCACCGGCCGGGCGATAGCGCGTGGCATCGTCGGCGGTGGTGTGATCGCTGAGTCGATAAGTGAGCGCCTCGACGACCGTTGCACCGCCACCGCTGCGGGCCCTGGCCAGCGCGCGCTCGACTACCGCACGCACGCCGATGACGTCGTTGCCATCGACCTGCACGCCGGGTATGCCGGCAGCGATGGCTTTTTGCGCCAGCGTTTGCGCGGCAGTTTGTTCGGCCACCGGTACCGAAATAGCCCAGCCGTTGTTGACGATGATGAACACCACCGGCAGTGCGTGCGCACCGGCCATATTGAGGGCCTCGTAAAAGGCGCCCTGCGACGTGCCGCCATCACCGATATAGGCCACCGCACAGCGCGCTTCACCACGCAGCTTGAAAGCCATGGCCGCACCGGCTGCCTGCGGCATTTGCGAGGCGATGGGCACACACCATGGGAAGTCCTGACGTGGACCGGCAAAGTGTGTGCCGCGCTCGTCACCGTTCCAGTACGTGAGGATTTCGGTCAGCGTGACACCGCGCCACAGCTGCGTGCCGTACTCGCGGTACACCGGAAACAGCGCATCTTCGGGGCGCATGGCCGCACCGACACCGACGTGCGTTGCTTCATGGCCGGTGCAGGGGGCATAGGTGCCCAAGCGGCCGGTGCGTTGCAGGTTGATGGCCTTGGCATCGAACAAGCGGCACAGCGTCATCAGCCGGTAGAGGTGCAGCAGTTCGCTGGCGTCCTGCGCAAAGGCGGGCAGGGCTGCGGTGGGTCTGCCATCCGCATCCAGCAGTTGTTCATGGTCGATGTGGAAGGTCGCGACACTGGACAACGGAGTTCTCGCCTGCAGGTCAGTAATCTGTGCGCCTCAGTATAAGCGTAGCATTGCCCCTTCTGCTGCCCTTGCGGGTGGTGTTGACCAGAGTCCCGATGAGTCCTACCAATCAGCGCGCGGGTATTACCGCCGCCGCCATCGCCTATTTCTTGTGGGGTCTGTTTCCGCTGTATTGGAGCCTGCTGGCCGCAGTGCCCAATTCACAGTTGCTGGCGCATCGCGTGGCCTGGTGCGCCGTGGCCGTGTGGCTGTACCTGCTGCTACGGGGTGAGGGCGGCTGGTGGCGCAGTCTGCCACTTAAAGTGGCCGGCTGGCTGACGCTCAGCGCGCTGTTGATCTCGGTCAACTGGGGCGTGTACATCCTGGGCATCAACACCGGCCATGTCCTCGATACCAGCCTGGGCTATTTTATTACGCCCTTGGTCAACGTGCTGTTTGGCGTGTTGGTGCTACGTGAGCGCTTGTCGGTGCTGCAATGGCTGGCTGTGGCTTGCGCGGCCGTGGGTGTGGCTTATCTGGCGCTGCGCATCGGCTCGTTGCCGTGGATCGCACTGGTGCTGGCGGTCTCGTTTGCCTGCTATGGGTTGATACGCAAATTGACTCCGGTCGATGCTATCCATGGCCTGGCGATGGAGAGCGCGGTGCTATTGCTGCCGTCGCTGGGGTGGCTGCTGTGGAGCCAGCATCAGGGCACCGGCGTGTTCCTGCACGAGGCTGTGCGTCTGGATGTGCTGATGATCGTCGGCGGTGTGGTGACGTCCATACCGCTGGTGCTGTTCGGCTATGCCGCGCGGCGTGTGTCGATGACGGTGCTGGGCTTTCTGCAATATCTGGCGCCGACCGTGGCCTTGTTGCTGGCGGTATTTCTGTTCCATGAGCCGTTCGGCCCCGTGCAGCAGGTGGCGTTTGCCTTCATCTGGCTGGCCTTGGTGCTGTTTTCGGTAGACGCGCTGCGCCGCTATAGGCTGCAGTCCGCTTAAGGCCAGTGGTCAGTCGCCGCCGCGCCGGGCGCGGCGCAGGTACTCATCGCTGCCCATCTCGATCAGCCGGCTGACGGTGCGCGCGAACTCGCCGGCCAAGCGGCTGCCTTGATAGAGCTGCATGGGCGCTACAGCTGCGCCCACCACCAGCGTGACGCCGCTGTCGTACAACACGTCGACCAGCGACACAAAGCGTCGCGCCGCGTCATCTTGCAAGGCGTCCAGTTGCGGAACGTTGCTGACAAACACGGTGTGCAGTTGTGTGGCCAGTGCCAGATAGTCCGACGTGCTGCGCGCGCCTTCACAGAGCGCGCTGAACTCAAACCACGCGATGCCGGCGGCGGCCCGGCGCACCGGGATCTCGCGTCCTTCGATCGCCAGCGTGGCGCCGCGGTGCGCTGGTGCATCGCCCGCCAACTGCGCGAATAAGGCCGCCAGCTGTGGCGCTTGCTGTTGATCGGCTTGCATCACATAGGTGCCGGCCTGTTGCAGTTGCCGCAGGCGATAGTCGACAGCACCGGCCAGTTCCAGTACGTCGAGCTGCGTATTTAATAGCTCGATAGCCGGCAAAAACCGTTCACGCTGCAGCCCGTTACGATAGAGGCCCGAGGGTGGTTGATTGGAGGTGATGACCAACGCCACACCGTGTTGCTGCAAGGCCGCCAGCAGGCCGTGCAGAATCATCGCATCGCCGATGTCGTTGACCAGCAGTTCATCGAGGCACAACAAACGCGCCTCGCCGGCGATAGACCTGGCGACCTGTTGCAACGGCCGCTGTCGCCCGGGCAATTGCGCCAGCGTGTCGTGGACTTCGCGCATCAACACATGAAAATGCAGACGACGGCTGCTGCCGGCCGGCAAGCCCGACTGCAGCAGGTCCATCAGCAGGGTCTTGCCGCGACCGACGCTACCCCACAGATACACGCCGCGCGGCGCAGCAAGCGGCGCGCTCAGCCAACCCGGCAGCCATCGACCGCTGCGGGGGGGCTTGATGTCATCAGCCAGTTTCGCCAAGCGCCGCACCACGGCGCGCTGGGCCTCGTCGGCGATGAGGCCGCGCTGCACCAGCAGTTGCTCATAGGCTTCGGTCAGCGAGGGTGCATCGCTCGCAATGCGGGACATACCTCGTCTGCGCTCAGCGGCCGGAGGCAGCCGGATCGGGTAGCAGCGTTTGACCGGTTCCCGGCAGGCCTGAATGCCGCATCGAGACGTTGGAATGGCGCAGCGCAAAGCGAGCGGCTAGTTGCTCGACCACATAGACCGAGCGGTGCCGGCCACCGGTGCAACCGATGGCGATGGTCAGGTAACGGCGGTTGCTGGCCCGCATGTCGGGGATGCGTGTCTCGAGAAAATGGTCGATGTCCTCGATGACCCGGGTGACCGCCTCGTAACCGGCCAGATAGGCGGCAACTTCAGGGTCCTGACCGGTAAGGCCTCGCAGCGCCGTATCCCAATAGGGGTTGGGCAGCGTGCGCACATCGAAGACAAAATCGGCGTCGCCGGGGATGCCGTGCTTGAAGCCGAAGGACTCGAATTGCAATGACATGCGCGCGCTGCTGCGACGTTCAACGCGCTGACGCATCAGGTCGCGCAGTTCATGCACGCCGATGCGCGAAGTGTCGATGGTCAGATCGGCAGCTTGGGCAATGGGATCCAGCAGTTCGCGTTCGATCTGTATGGCTTCGCGCAGGCTTTCACCGTTGCGGCTCAGCGGATGGCGACGGCGTGTTTCAGCAAAGCGCCGCAGCAACTCTTCGTCACCGGACACCAGGTAAATGAGTTCGCAATCGAGGCCAGAGCGCTTGAGCTCTTCGATGAGCATGGGCACGGTGGCGATTTCGGCCGCGGTATTGCGCGCATCGAGTCCGACGGCAGTACGACGATAGATGACGTCGTTGCTGCGGATGGTGTGCGAGATGAACGACTTGAGCAGTGCGGCTGGTATGTTGTCGATGCAGTAGTAGTCGAGGTCTTCGAGCATGTGCAGTGCCACACTCTTGCCCGATCCCGACAGTCCGCTGATAAATACCAGTCGCACTGCGCGTAGTCCTAGACCCGGGTGGCGCGACGGGTTTCGTCGGCGTGGTGGTCTTGCTGCTTTTCTTTGTGCTTCTTGAGGCTGCGATCGAGCTTGTCGACCAGCGCATCGATAGAGGCATAGAGGTTGGCGTCTACGGCCTCGGCATGGAGGGTACTGCCGCTGACATGCACCGTGGCCTCGGCACGCTGCTCGAGCTTTTCGACGGTGAACACACAGTGGATATCGAGCACGTCATCAAAATGCCGCTTGATGCGCTCCAGGCGCTTTTCAAGATAGCTGCGCAGTGCCTCGGTGATCTCGACATGATGGCCGGTGAGCGTGAGTTGCATGAGCCTCTCCTGGTTAGACGCGAGCCAAGGCGCGCTTGCGTTCGTTCGAGGGTTCGATCCCCATAGCTTCACGGTACTTGGCAACGGTGCGCCGCGCCACCGGTATACCCTCATCTGAGAGCAATTCGGCTATGCGGCTATCACTTAGTGGCGTGCCCGGTTGCTCTTCGCGGATCAATTTACGGATCTTGGCGCGGATGGCGGTAGACGAGGTCTCTGAGCCGTCCGAACTGCCCACATGGCTGGAGAAGAAAAACCGCAGTTCGAATACGCCGCGCGGCGTGTGCATGTACTTGCCCGAGGTGACGCGCGAGATGGTCGATTCGTGCATGCCGATCGCTTCGGCGATGTCGCGCAGGATCATCGGCCGCATGTGCTCATCGCCCAGTTCGAGAAAAGCGATCTGCCGTTCAACGATAGTGCGGGCCACGCGGATCAGTGTGTCCTGACGGATTTCCAGACTCTTGAGCAGCCAGCGTGCTTCTTGCAACTGCGCGCGCATATTGGCGTGCCCGGCGCCGCGGCCGAGCAGGTTGGCGTAGCCTTGATTGACGCGGACCCGCGGCAACGTGGCCGGATTCATCTCTACGGTCCAGCCGGTCGGGCCACGTCGCACAAACACATCGGGCACCACATATTCGGCCTTGGCAGCGCTGACCTGCGAGCCGGGCCGCGGTTGGCAGCTGCGCACCAGCGCCAGCGCCAGCGTGATCTCTTCGTCGGGGCAACCCAACACGCGGCGCAGCGGCGCCAGATCGCGTTGCGCCATGAGTTCCAAATGATGAGCGGCCATGCGCTTGGCGCATTCGAGGCCGGGCGTGTCGTCATCCAGCAGTTGCAGCTGCAGCAGGATGCATTCGCTGATCGAGCGTGCGGCGATGCCGGGTGGATCAAAGTGCTGCACGATGGCGATGACCGCAGCGATTTCTTCGACGCTGGCATCGATTTCCGGACGCAGGGTGTCGGCGATGACCTCTTCCGAGTCGATCAGATAACCGTCGTCATTGATGGCATCGAGGATGGCGCGGCCGATGGCTAACTGCCGCGGTTGCAGCTTGGCCATGTCCAATTGCCAGGCTAGATGTTCTTGCAGTGTCTCGGTGCCGGCGTCAGAGAACTCTTGCGCCCGGTCATCATCGTCACTGTTGTAAGGCGAGTCGGACGCGTTCGCCGAACGTTCGTCCCAGACATCATCGATGACTTCGACAGTTGCTTCAGCCTCTGTGGCTGCAGCCGCAACGTCGTGGTCTTCGCCGCCCTCGCTGTCCTCGCCAGGCGGCTGCGCCGTCGGTAGCTCGTTGGGCGTCGCGCCCAGGGCCTCGAAGCTGGTTAACGGATCGTGATCATCTTCGGGTTCCAACATGATGTTGGATTCAAGCAACTCGCTGATGTGCGTCTGCAGCTCAATGGCGGGCATCTGCAGCAGGCGTATGGCTTGCTGCAGTTGCGGCGTCATCGTCAGCTGCTGGCTCATGCGCAGCTGTAGCGAGGTCTTAAGCATGTTTCATGCCCACCATCGGTTACAGACCCGTGTCCGGGTGCGACTTCAGGCGGTTAAGTCCTTGATAGTTATATAAAATAAAAAAAACCCAGATCACATTCTAAAGTTCTCTCCTAAGTACACCTCACGGACTCGTTCGTTGGCAAGGATTTCATCGGCAGTTCCTGACGCAAGCACGGTTCCGCGGTCGACGATATAGGCGCGCTGGCAGACGCCCAAGGTCTCGCGCACATTGTGGTCTGTGATCAACACGCCGATGCCGCGCGCCGCCAGGCCTGTGATCAGACGCTGGATGTCGATGACCGACAGCGGGTCGACGCCGGCGAAGGGTTCGTCCAGCAGCATGAAGCGTGGGTTGGCGGCCAGTGCTCTGGCGATTTCGACCCGGCGGCGCTCACCGCCCGACAGTGATTGGCCGGCGCTGGCGCGGATGCGACCCAGGTGCAGCTCGTCCAGCAGCTCTTCCAGGCGTGCATTGAGGCTCGTTGCGTTGAGCTCGCGGCGGGTCTCAAGGATGGCGCGGATGTTGTCTTCGACCGACAGCCGCCGGAACACCGAAGCTTCCTGCGGCAGGTAACCGATGCCCTGCTGCGCGCGGCGATGCATGGGCAGGCCGGTCAGGTCGACATCGTCCAGACGCACGCTGCCGGCATCGGCCTGCACCAGGCCGACGATTATGTAGAAAGCCGTGGTCTTGCCGGCCCCGTTGGGGCCCAGCAGTCCGACCACTTCACCGGCGGCGACCTGCAGCGACAGACCCTCGACCACGCGTCGGCCCTTGTAAGCTTTTTGCAGGTTATCGACGACCAGCACGCTCATGGCTTGACCGTCGGGTCGGGCGCCACCGGGGTCTCGGGCCGTATGGTGATCTGCACGCGATCGCTGCTGCCCTGACGGGTTTCACTGCGCGCGATCTGATCGCGGATGTTGTAGATCAGGGTAGGGCTGTTGATCTCGTTGCGCCCGTCAAACAGCCAGGCGTCCTGGCTCAGCCGTACGGTCTGGGCCGCGATGTCATAGTCGATCCGGGCGGCGTGACCGCGCACCGGCTTGGGCAGCGCGGCCACCTGTTGTTCGAACTGCGCCGGTGTGCCGCGCGCCTGCGCGCTGGCAATGCGATTGCCGGCAAAGCGTACGGTGGTCTCGCTGGCTGACAGACTGCCGCGTCCCATCTGCAGCACCACGTTACCGCTGAACTCCCAGCGGCTGTCGTCAAAACGCAGGCCCACGCCATTGGCCACGGCTTTGTCGGCATGAATGCGCAGCTCACCCTGCGAGATGGTGACGTCGGTGAAGCTCAAGCGGTTGGCGGCGTAGTCGATCTGCGAAGAGCCGGCATCCAGCACGATGTCGGCGATCGCATTGACTGGCGGTGTTTGCGCGGCCGGCAGGCGCAGCGCAGCCAGTGTCAGCGCGACCGCCAGCACTGCACTGCGGGACAGATTAGGGCTTGAAGCGGCCATGAACCTTGGTCTGCAACTGCAGTTGCGATTGCTTGAGATCGGCAGCCAGGCCCAGTGCATCCAGCTGTTGGCGACCCCAGCTGATGCGCACCGGCAGCTGGGTGCTGACTTGCTGCGTGCGGGTGTCGTAATCGAGCTGCTGGGTGTCGACGCGGGTCGCCACCAATGAGCCAAGCGGCTTGCCGCGCAACAGCACATCACCCTGCAGATGCAGGCGGCTGCTGTTGCCAGGCATCAGGCCTTCGCGAGCGCTCAAGGTCCAACCGGGTGCAGCCTGCGCGGGCTGCTCATAGTGCATCTGCAATTGACTGGCGTGGATGTCGTCGCTGCCGGGCAATTGTGCGATGCGGGCTGCGGTCAAGGCATAAACCGGTTTGCCGTCGCTGCCAGTCTGCTGCAAGGAGACATCGAGGGCGACGTAGCCCGGATTAAGGCGCTCGTCCGCCGGTGTGACCGTTGCCCCCGGTGCATGGCCGCTGCGCCCCAGCACAAACGCCAGCACCACCAGCGCGCCTGCCAGCAGCGCGGCCAGCAGCGGGTATTTCATGCCGGGCTCCGCGCCGCCAGGATCCAGTCGCAGACTTCACGCACCGCGCCGCGTCCGCCGCCCCGGGTGGTGCAGCGATGCGCTGCCGCGCGGGCCAGCGGATGACCATCGGCCACCGACACCGCAAACGCAGCGCGCGCCAGCATCGGGATGTCAGGCGTATCGTCCCCGACCACCGCCAGTTGCGCTGTGGTCAGTTGCAGCTTGGCCAGCAGCGTGTCGAGCGCGGCCGATTTATCGCTGATGCCTTGGAGCACTTGACGGATGCCCAGTTCACGGCAGCGCCGTGTCACCGCAGCGGACTTGCGCCCCGAGATGATGGCTACGGTGATGCCAGCCGCCTGCAGCAGCTTGATGCCGTGCCCGTCCTGAACGTTAAAGACCTTGAGCTGCTCGCCGCGCGCGCCGTAATACAGCGAGCCGTCGGTGAGCACGCCGTCTACATCGAGCACCAGCAGGGCCAGTTGCCGCGCCAGCGCAGCGCCGGGTTTGCCGCGGCGGTTCATACGACCCCGGCGCGCAGCAGGTCGTGGATGTTGAGCGCACCGGCCAGTTGCTGCGCCGCATCGGTGACCAGCAGTGCGGTGATGCCGTGTTGTTCCATGCGGTTGACCGCCTCGGCCGCCAGCGCCTGCGCATCGATGGTCAGCGGCTTGACGGTCATCACGTCGCGCATCACCGTGGTGTGCAGGTCGACCTGCCGGTCGATAACGCGGCGCAGATCGCCATCGGTAAAGATGCCGACCACACAGCCGGTGGCATCGACGACTGCGGTCAGCCCTAATCGCTTGCGGCTCATTTCCAGCAAGCCCGCTGCCAGCGGCGCATCCGGAGACACCACCGGCAGGTCATCGCCACGTCGCATGACGTCGGCCACATGCAGCAGCAGTTTGCGACCCAGGCTGCCGCCTGGATGCGAGCGGGCGAAGTCTTCGGGGGTAAAGCCGCGCGCTTCCAGCAGCGCGATGGCCAACGCGTCACCCATGGCCAGCGTGGCGGTGGTGCTGGCCGTGGGCGCCAGGTTGTGCGGGCAGGCTTCTTCGGCGACGAACACGTCGAGGTTAACCGCGGCCGCCCGCGCCAGCGTCGATTGACCGCCGCCGGTGATGGCGATGACCGGAGTGCCGATGCGCTTGAGGTGCGGCAACAGCATCAGCACCTCGGGGGTTTCACCGGAATTGGAGATAGCGATGACCACATCACCGCGCGAAACCATGCCCAGATCACCATGCGCGGCTTCGGCGGCATGCAGAAAAAACGCCGGTGTGCCGGTGCTGGCCAGCGTGGCGGCTATCTTGCCGGCCACGTGGCCGGACTTGCCCAGACCGGTGACCACCACGCGCCCGGCGCTCTGCAGACACAGCTGGCAGGCCTGCGCAAAATCTTCGCCCAGTCGTGCGGACAGCGCCGCGATGGCGCGCGCTTCGATGTCGATGGTGCGCCGGCCAGCGGCCAGCAGATCGGCGGTCGAGGGCGGACTGTAGGGAACGGTGTTCATGTGCAAGAGGTCATCATAGCTTAAGATTGCGCGCTCCGAATTGGCGTGAGGCCTGTCCATGACCCCCCAGCAAGTTGCTCAATTGATCCTCCAAGGCCTGCCCGGTGCCGTGGCCGACGTGCGTTCGGATGACAACGTGCATTTCGAGTCGCGGGTCATCAGCGAGCTGTTCGCCGGCAAGCGGCCGCTGCAGCGTCACCAGCTGGTCTATAGCGCGCTGGGCGATCTGGTCGGCGGTGAGATTCATGCGCTGTCGATTGAAGCGCTGACGCCGGACGAGGCGCTGCGGGCTGTGCCGGGGCGCTGACTTGGACAAGTTGCAGATCACCGGCGGTCGCCCGCTCGAGGGCGAGGTGCGCATCTCCGGCGCCAAGAACGCCACCCTGCCCATTCTGGCGGCGGCGCTGCTGGCGGACGCCCCGGTAACCATCGCCAACGTCCCGCATCTGCAAGACGTCACCACCATGATCGAGCTGCTCGGTCGCATGGGCGTGGCGGTCACAGTCGATGAGCGCATGCAGATCGAGGTCGACCCGACCGGCGGCATCGAACCCTTCGCGCCCTACGATCTGGTCAAGACCATGCGCGCCTCTATCCTGGTGTTGGGGCCGTTGCTGGCACGCTTTGGCAAGGCCGATGTGTCTTTGCCCGGCGGCTGTGCCATCGGCGCCCGGCCGGTCAACATCCATGTCGCCGGTCTGCAGGCCATGGGTGCCGACATCCGTATCGAAAATGGTTATATCAAGGCACGCGCCGCGCGTCTGCGTGGTGCCCGGCTGGTGCTCGAAACCGTCACCGTCACCGGTACCGAAAACCTGATGATGGCGGCCACGCTGGCCGATGGCGAAACCGTGCTGGAAAATGCTGCGCGCGAGCCCGAGGTGGTCGATCTGGCAAACTTCCTGATCGCCATGGGTGCGGTCATCCACGGCGCCGGCACCGACCGCATTGTCATCCAAGGCGTCAAGTCGCTGCACGGTTGCAACTACCGCGTGCTGCCCGACCGTATCGAAACCGGCACCTTTCTGGTGGCGGGTGCCATCACGGCCGGCCATGTGCGCGCGACGCACACCTGCCCGGCGCACCTGGATGCCGTGCTGCTCAAGCTGCAGGCCGCTGGTGCGACGGTGGCGCAAGGCGAAGACTGGGTCGAGGTCGATATGCGCGGCCGCAGGCCGGTGGCGATCGACGTGCGCACTGCGCCTTATCCGGCATTCCCCACTGACATGCAGGCGCAGTTTGCGGCCTTGGACTGCGTCGCTGATGGCGTGGGCACCATCATCGAGACGGTGTTCGAAAACCGCTTTATGCACATGCTGGAAATGCGCCGCATGGGCGCCGAGATCCGCCTCGAAGGCAACACCGCCATCATCAAGGGCGTGGCGCGGCTGACGGCAGCGCCGGTCATGGCCACCGATCTGCGCGCCTCGGCCAGTCTGGTGCTGGCGGGTCTGGTGGCCGAGGGGCGCACCGAGATCGAGCGCATCTATCACATCGACCGCGGCTACGAGACCATCGAAGAAAAGCTCTCACAGCTGGGTGCGCAGATCCGCCGCGTGCCCAACTAGCGGTTGCCGGCGAACTCGATCACCGGCACCGTCAAGGTGAACGGCTGCGCATGGCGATCGCCGCTGATGCGCACGGTGCTGCCGGGTTGATGCAGCGCAATCTGCGCCAGCGCATCCTGGGCGCTGCGCACGGCATGGCCGTCTATGCTCAGCAAACGGTCCTCAATCGCCAGTCCGGCCTTGTCAGCGGGCGAGCCGATGTACATATCGGCGACCACCACGCTGCCGGCCGCAAGACCCAGTTGCGTCGCCAGTTCTGCGCCCACATCGACCGGCCACAGGCCTATCCAGCCGCGCACCACGCGGCCCTTGTCGAGAATCTCGCGCATCACCCCGCGCACCAGATCGACGGGGATGGCCACGCCCAATCCTTCAGCGCCACGGTTTTTACCCAGCACCGCCGTGTTGATGCCGATCAGTTCGCCGCGCACATTGAGCAGCGCGCCGCCCGAGTTCCCTTCGTTGATGGCCGCATCGGTCTGGATGAAGTTCTCGAACTGTGCCACGCCCAGTTGCGCCCGCCCCTGAGCGCTGACGATGCCGTGGGTCACCGTCTGCGACAGGCCCAGCGGGCTGCCGATGGCCAGCACCACGTCGCCGACCTGCAGCCTGTCCGAGCGCCCCAATTGCATGACCGGCAAGCGCGACAGTTTGATGCCGATGACAGCCAGATCCGTGGCCGGGTCGCGCCCGACCACGATGGCTGCGGCACTGCGTCCATCGGCCAGTTGCACCTGGATTTTATCGGCGCCCTCGATCACGTGGTTGTTGGTGACGATATGACCTTGCGCATCGATGATGACGCCCGAGCCCAGGCTCTGTTGCACGCGCTGCCGGTAGCGCGGCGGCAATGCACCCGGCATCAGTTGTTCGATGCCGGTCAGTGGCAGGCGTTCGGTGACCTTGCCTTCGGTATAAATGCTGACCACAGCGGGGGCACTCGCGCGCACAGCCTCGGCATAGCTACTGACCAGCGGAGTTTGGGTCAAGCTGGGGAAGCCTTCCGGCGCCTCTACCGGCGGGCTGCCGGAGCCGGTGCGCGCAACCACGGGTGTTGCCAAGGGGGCTTCTGGCTTCAGGAGGGCCGTCGTGGCTGGGACAGTCGCTGCGGCGGGTGGGCGGTCCAATAATTGCGGCCACAGGCGTACCGCCAGCAGGGCCAGGCCCAGTCCGAGCAGGACACAGGTCAGGGTGAACAGCGCATCACGTCGCAATTTGTCGGCCGTCATGTTCGCAGGCATCCGAAGAGAGATTTCGATGGTGTATGATGCGGCAGTTTTCCGCCACGAGCCGATATCCATGAGTGATCCCAGCGGCGCCGCCCTGCACGGCAGCCCCCCCAGCACCGAAGCGGTCGACAACAGTCGCCGCGGTTTTCTCGTTCAGGCGACCGCCGCCGCCGGCGCACTGGGCGCAGCTTTCGCGGCTGTCCCGTTTATCGCCTCCTGGAGCCCCTCAGAGCGCGCCCGCGCCATGGGCGCCCCGGTCGAACTGGACGTGTCCAAGATCGAGCCCGGCCAGATGGTCACGCTCACCTGGCGCAAACAGGCCATCTACGTGGTGCATCGCACCCCCGAGATGGTCTCGAGCCTGCCGGGCCACGATGGCCAGCTCAAGGACCCGGCTTCCAAGGCCTCTGAGCAGCCGGCCTATGCCACCAATGCCAAGCGCACCGTGCGCGACGAGTTTCTGGTGGTCATCGGCAACTGCACGCACTTGGGTTGCCTGCCCAAGGCGCGTTTCGAACAGGCGCAGCCCGAGCTGGGCGCTGACTGGCCGGGCGGTTTTTTCTGCCCCTGCCATGGTTCGCGCTTCGACCTGGCCGGCCGCGTGTTCCAAGGTTCACCGGCTTCGGTCAACCTGCGCATTCCGCCATATTCGTTCAGCAGCGACAGCCAGCTGGTCATCGGTAAAGACGACACCGCACAGGGAGCTGCATGATGGGCGGCCATAGCGATGCAAGCCTGCCCGTGCGCACGGGCTTTCTGGGTTGGCTCAACAAGCGCCTGCCGGTCGACTCGTTCGTCAAGAACCAGTTGACCGACTACTACGCGCCCAAGAACTTCAACATCTGGTACTTCTTCGGCTCACTGGCGCTGTTTGTGCTGGTCATGCAGCTGGTCAGCGGCATCTTCCTGACCATGCATTACAAGGTCGGCGAAGCTACCGCCTTCGACTCCGTCGAATACATCATGCGTGAAGTGCCTTACGGCTGGCTGCTGCGCTATCTGCACAGCACCGGCGCGTCGGCGTTCTTCATCGTCGTCTATCTGCACATGTTCCGCGCCATGCTGTACGGCTCGTACAAAGCGCCGCGCGAACTGCTGTGGCTGTTCGGCATGGTCATCTATCTGGCGCTGATGGCCGAAGCTTTCATGGGCTATGTGCTGCCGTGGGGCAACATGTCGTTCTGGGGAGCGCAGGTTATCGTCAACCTGTTCGGCACCATCCCGGTCATCGGACCCGGCTTGGTCGAGTGGATCCGCGGTGACTACGGCATCGCCGATGCCACCCTCAACCGCTTCTTCTCGCTGCACGTTGTGGCAGTGCCGCTGATCCTGTTGCTGATGGTTATGTTGCACCTGGTCGCGTTGCACGAGACCGGCTCCAACAATCCCGACGGCATCGAGATCAACGACAACAAGGGTAAGGACGGTAAGCCGCTGGACGGCATTCCCTTCCATCCTTACTACACCGTCAAAGACATCTTCGGCGTGGGCGTGTTTCTGACCGCCTTCTGCTTCGTGGTGTTCTTCATGCCGACCTTTGGCGGCATCTTCCTCGAGAAGCCCAACTTCGAAATGGCCAACGCCATGTCGACGCCCGAGCACATCGCGCCGGTGTGGTACTTCACGCCGTTCTACGCCATCCTGCGCGCCGTGCCCGATCAGCAACTCGGTGCGCTGGCCATGGCCTTGTCCATCGTGTGTCTGGTGGTGCTGCCTTGGCTGGACCGCTCGCCGGTCCGTTCCACCCGCTATCGCGGTTGGATCTGGAAGCTGGCGCTGGCCTTGTTCGTGGTGTCGTTCGTCGCTCTGGGCTATCTGGGCTTGGAGCCGCCGTCACCGCTGTACACGCTGCTGGCGCGTATCTTCGCGGTCATCTACTTCTCGTTCTTCGTGTTCATGCCTTTTTACACGAAGGTCGATCCTGTTAAGCCGTTGCCCGCACGAGTGAGCTACGACCATGGTTGATTCTCAGATTCACACTGGCGGCTCGCGCCGTCCCTCGAGTGCTGCTCTGCTGGCCGCTGCGGCACTGGCTTTTGCCTGGCTGGGCACATCGGCAGTCGTTGCTGCTGAGGCCGAGCCGGCAGCTGCCGCCGAACACGGTGAGGCCGAGCATGTCGATTGGCAGGCTTGGAAGGCCGGCAATCAGATCGGCGATAAGGCCTCGCTGCAACGCGGCGCGGCCAACTTCGCCAACTACTGCGCCAGCTGTCACTCCATCAAGTACCTGCGCTACGAGCGCATGGCCAAAGACCTGCAGATCTCCGAAGAGCTACTGCGCAAAAACCTGTTGCCGGCGGGTGCCAAGCCCACGGACTACATGATGGCGCGGGTCGCGGCTGCAGACGGTGAGGCTTGGTTCGGTCGCGCGCCGCCTGACCTGTCGCTGATCACCCGCAGCAAGGGCAGCGACTACGTCTATCAGTTCCTCAAGGGCTTTTACGTCGATGACTCGCGCCCCACGCACAGCAACAACCTGGCGCTGCCGGGTGCGGCTATGCCGGCCGTGTTGTCCGACCTCGAGGGCGTCAAGACGGTGGTGTTCTCGGCCGAGGGCGAGTCAGGCCACGGCGGCGGCAAGCAGGTTGAGCGCTTCGAACAGGTGGCGCCCGGTGCGCTGACCGCAGCGCAATACGACAGCTTCGTGCGCGACACGGTCAACTATCTCGATTACGCCGGCGAGCCGTCGCAGATTGAGCGCGGTGACCTGGGTATCTGGGTGCTGTTGTTCCTGCTGGTGTTCACCGGCCTGACCTGGATGCTGAAAAAAGAGTACTGGCGCGACGTTCACTAGAACGTCGCAGACTCGGCGCGGCGATTGACGATACCGCCACCGGGGAGCGGGTCGTGGCTCTTCCACGGACTACTGCCTGCTTCCTTCCCGTTTTCTCAAGGAGAACACCCGGGTGTCGAGTCGTCGTTCCATCACTACCCTTTACTCGTCACCGACCGATCCGCACAGCCATCGCACGCGCATCGTGCTGGGCGAGAAAGGCATAGACATCGAAGTCATACAGGTCACGCCGGGGCGCATCCCCGAAGACCTGATCGACATTAATCCGGAACTGTCCTTGCCGACGCTGGTGGACCGCGAACTGGTGGTCTATGACTCGCGCGTCATCATCGAATATCTGGATGAGCGTTTTCCGCATCCGCCGCTGATGCCGGTCGACCCGGTGTCGCGCGCGCAGTTTCGCCTGGCGCTGCATCGCATCGAACGCGATTGGTACGGGCTGATGGCCAAGCTTGATCTGGAAGGCGCGGGCAAGGGGGCCGGCAAATTGCGCACCCAGTTGCGCGAAATGGTCGTGCAGACCTCAGACTTTTTCCGCGCCAAGGCATACTTTCTCAGCGATGAATTTTCGCTGGTCGATGCGAGCATCGCGCCTGTTTTGTGGCGTTTGCCGCACTACGGCATAGAACTACCCAAGGACGATCTGGTGCTGCAGAAATACCGCACGCGGGTGTTCGCGCGACCGGCCTTCCGCGCAACGCTGTCCGATCATGAACTGGAGATGCGCCGTGCCTGAGTTGTCGCGCCGGCCTTATTTGCTGCGTGCGATGTACGAGTGGATCGTCGATAGCGGTCGCACACCGCATGCCATCGTCGATGCCACGCGCGAGGGTGTGCAGGTGCCGCGCCAGCACGTCAGCGAAGGTCGCATCGTGCTCAACCTGTCGCCGACGGCGACCCAGACTTTGCTGATCGGCGCCGATCTGCTCGAATTCAATGCGCGCTTTGGCGGTGTCAGCCACTACGTGCGCGTGCCCTTGACCGCGGTGCAGGGCATCTTTGCGCGCGAGACGGGTGAAGGCATGGTGTTCGAGGAAGAGCTGGTGCCCACAGACCCGCCGCCCGAGTCGCCCTCACCGGGCACCGGTCCCGGACCGGCAGCAACGGACGCGCCTGCGCCCAAGGCCAAGCGCCCGTCGCTGAAAGTCGTCAAATAGCCGGGCGGCGCGCATAGGCGCCATAGGCGCCGATCAGTGCATAGCAGACGGCCGGTAGCAGCAGCGCCAGACGCAGGTCAAACAGGTCCGCCAGATGGCCGGTGAGCGGCGGAATGATGGCGCCGCCAACGATGGCCATGCAGATGATCCCCGAGCCCTCTGCGGCACGATGTCCCAGCCCTTCGCTGGCCAGACTGAAGATGGTCGGGAACATGATCGAATTGCACAGGCCTATGGCCAGTAGCGTCCAGGCTGACACCGCACCCTGACTGCTCACCGAGACCAGCAGCAGCATGAGCGCCGCACAGGCGACGCCGGTCAGCACCTTGCCCGGTGAGACCCGCTGCAACAGCCAAGCGCCGATAAAACGTCCGACCAGCGCGCCGCCCCAATAAAACGGCACGTGCGTACCGGCGGCCTGCTCGGCCAGTCCCAGAGTGGAGGGTTGCATCAGGTAGGCGACCAGCAGCGACCCGATGGCCACCTCGGCGCCCACATACAAAAAGATGCAGGCCGCACCCAGTCCAAAGCGCGGCCGGCTCAGCAGTTGCAGCGCGTGACCTGTGGCGCGCACAGCCGGTGGCGGTGTGGGCAGACGGTGACGTCGCAGCCAGATCAGTACGGCCAAGATCAGCAGCGCCAGGGCCAGGCCGACATAGGTTTGACCCACGACCGCCGCTTCCTGTTGGCGATAAGCAGCCAGCGCGGCGCCGGTCAGCGAGCTTGCCGACACACCGGCCAGCGGCGCCAGAATAAGCAGTGCACCGGCATAGGGAAATAAGGTGGTGCCCAGTGAGTTGAAGGCTTGTGCGAAGGTCAGCCGGCTGTGCGCCGTGCGCGGCTTGCCCAGCATAGAGATCAGCGGATTGGCCACCACCTGCACGGTGGTAATACCTGCGGCCAGCACGAACAGCGCACCCAGGAACACGCCGAACACACCGATGCGTGCGGCCGGAATAAACAGCAAACAACCCAAGGCCATGACCAGCACGCCCAGGGCTGCGGTGCGCAGATAGCCGATGCGCCTAACCACCCATGCAGCCGGCAAGGAGACGAGAAAGTAGGCTGCAAAAAACGCTGACTGCACCAGCATGGCTTGTGCGTGACTGAGCGTGAACAGCTCTTTGAGCTTAGGGATCAGGATGTCGTTGAGGCTGGTGATGCCGCCGAACACGAAGAACAGCACAAACACGAACACCCGCAAGTCAGGCACGTCCTGACCGTGAGCGGGTTGATCGTCGCCCGGTACCGGGTCTGTCGAAGACGTATCAGCGATATCGTTGTGCATGGCGAGCGATTATCGCGGCAACGGTGCGCAAGGCAAGCACAGCATCAGGCGGCGTCGAAGGCCCCGCGCAGCCAGTCTATGTGATGGCCATCGCCATCCGGGTGCAGATCGAGCACATCAAAGCGCACCCGCAGACGCGCCAGTTGCGGCTGCTTCATCAGCAGATGCCGGCTGCTGCGCACGATGCGCAGTCGCTTGCGTGCATCGACGCTGGCCGCGCCGCCGCCGTAGTCCTGGCGGCTGCGCAAGCGCACCTCGGCGATGACCAGCACGTCCGGTGCCTGCTGTGCGATGAGATCGAGTTCGCCCATGCGGCAGCGGTAATTGCGCTGCAGCAGCACCAAGCCCTGCGCTTGCAGAAAAGCTGCCGCCGCGTCTTCGGCACGTTGCCCGGCCAGATGTCGCGGGTCTGTAGACACGCCGAGACTGCGGGGCTGCCGCCGCTAGCGCGCAGCGGTGGGGCTTAGGGCCTGCGGCTTGCCGTTGTGGATCTGAGCCCAGTCCAGATCGCGGCGCAGACGACGGTCTGCATCGGGTGTCAGACGTCCGGTGACGCCAGCCAGCGGCCATTGCCAGCGCGGGTCACGCAGTGCCAGAGCCAATTGACCGGCATCGAAGCCAAAGGCAAACAAACGCGGCGGCAAAGTGCCGGCCGGACCCCACAGCGGCTGCGTGACTGCGCGTGTGTCGGCCACCGCGCCGCTGTCCTGCAACAACCACGGCATGTCGGGGAAGATCATGCCGTCGATGTCACGGTTGGCCCCCGGGTCGGGCTCGTAGCCGTCTGAGGTCATATAGGTGGGCAGATCGCCCGCATAAAAGAACCGCAGTTGCGGACGGATCTGCCGGATAGCGATGGGCTGGCCGGCCGCAAACACGAAGTCCACGTCGGCGCGGCGGCGCGGCTCGAACAACAGCTTGCCGCCGGTGATCTCTTGCACCCGCTTGTGCCGGGCGCGGCTCTCATCGATGCGCAGCGCTGCAGTGATCTGACTGGTGAACTCGCTTTGCGCCGGGTCATAGCTGGCCTGAACCAGCACGCTGCCGCCGCCAGCCGTCAGTTCGGCGCGGAAGGCATCGGCCACACGCGTGCCCCAGTCGCTGACCGGCGTCAGCACGATGGCGCGCTTTTCACCTAAAGACAGCGCACGCCGGGCGATTTGCCGGGCCTCATCTTCCGGTGACAGGCTGAACTGGTAAGTGGCGGCGCTGCCCTGTTGACCGGCCGGCAGGTTGTTGAGCAGCAGCAGCGGCGTGCCGCGGGCATTGGCAGCCACAGCGGCGATGGCCTCATCGCGGGTCAGCGGCCCGACGATCAGCGCCGCGCCTTCGTTCTGGGCGTTAGCCAATGCAGCGGCCACACCGCCGGCTGCGGCCGTATCGTAAAGCCGTAGTGCCGGCCGCTGGGCTTCGGGCAGTTGCGCCAGGGCCGTTTGAAAGCCGTCGCGGACCTGCGTGGCCGCCGCCGCATTGCGGCCGCTGAGCGGCAGCAGCAGGGCGACCGGCAGGCCGCTGAGGCCGTTGAGTGAGGCGGTGGCTTGGGGTGTGGTGATGTCGGTGGTCACGATGCTATTGCCAGGATGTCCGGGGTAACGTTTTTGCCAGGCGGCGGTCTCGCGGTTGGCGGTGAGCGGGCTGCGCGAGGCGGCAATGCCCACCAGCGCCAGATCGAGCCAGCCGCGCACCGGCACTTCGCGCACCGACTGCGGGTCGAGTTTGACGCCGCGCGCGGCCAGTTGCTGCAACTGGGTCAGCAATGCGCGCCGCAGTTGCAGTCGCTGTGCGTCGTCGCGGGCCGTGGGCTCCAGCGCCATGCTGGCTTTGATCAGGTCCGCCGGCCGGCCGGCGGCCAACGCGGCCCGCTGCCGCAGCGTGTGATAGCGCGTGGCATCGAGCGGGGGTTTGGGCTCGGGCAGGGCTGCGGCGATGCGCCAGGCCTCCGCCGGCTGCGAGCGTGCCAGTTGCACTTGGATTTCGAGCAGTCCGCGTTCCAGCGCCTGTGCAGCGTCGGGCGGGGCCGGCAGCGCAGGCAAGGCCGCCAGCGCCGCATCGGGCTGTTGGGCGGCCAGCCATTCGCGTACGGCCGAGAACGCCAGTTCAATGCCGGCCGGTGGCGGGTTGGCAGCCGCCAGTTGGCTGTACATCGTGGCGGCTGCGGCGTGATCGCCACGGCTGGCCAGTTGCGCGGCGCGGTCTATGGACGGCGGCACCACGACCGGTGTGGTGCTGCAGGCCACCAGGAGCAGGCCGATCAACAGCAGGGCGGGTTGCATCTGTTTCATAGTGGGGGGCAAGCTTGTGTGTCTTAGGCCAACGCGCGCCAACTGGAGATTATAGTGGTTGCCGCTCACGGCCGGATCGATGTCATCGCCACACCCATCGGCAACCTGGGGGACCTGTCGTCCCGGGCGCGCGATGCGCTGGCCAACGCCGACCTGGTGGCCGCCGAGGATACCCGCCATACCGGCACTCTGCTGCGGGCGCTGGGCCTGTCACGGCCGATGGTGTCTTTGCACGAACACAACGAACGCAGTCGCATAGACGAACTCCTGTTGCGGCTGGCACAAGGCCAGACCATTGCCCTGGTCAGCGATGCCGGCACACCGCTGGTGTCTGATCCCGGCTATGCGCTGGTGGCCGCGGCCTTGGCTGCCGGCCACGCGGTGCAAGCCATACCGGGCCCCTCTGCGGTGCTGGCTGCGCTGGCCGCCAGTGGCCTGCCCACGGACCGCTTCTGCTTCGAGGGCTTTTTGCCACCCAAAGCCGCCGCCCGCTTAGAACGTTGCCAGGCGTTGGCCAGTGAGAGCCGCACGCTGGTGTTCTTTGAGGCACCGCACCGCATCGTGGCCACACTGGCTGACTTGGCCAGTGCCTGCGGCGGCGAGCGCCGTGCGGCTGTGGCACGCGAGATCACCAAGGCGCACGAGACGATATACCGCGGCACGCTGACCGCGCTGCTGGCGATTGCCGCGCAAGATGGCAATTTTGAGCGTGGCGAAATCACGCTGGTTCTGGAAGGCGCGCCGGCCGTCGCAGCGGCGCCCGATGCGGCCTTTGTGCGCCGCGCACTGACGGTGCTGCGTGCCGAACTGCCGACGTCCCGTGCCGCTGCGGTGGTTGCGCAGCTGACCGGCTGGCGCAAGGCCGATGTCTATGCCTTGGCGTTGACCGATGGCGGCGATCCGCAACAGCAGGCTGCGTTGCCCGACACATCGGTGCCACAATAGCGGCCCCCGGCTGCGGCACCCGCAGTACTTAACGATGGCGGATGCTGCATGCGGACGATCTACCGAACTGCGTTGATGGGCCTGTTTGCGGGCGTGTTGCTGGCAGCCTGCGGTGATAACAAACCCAAGGGGCCGCCGGCGCCACCGGTGCCCGAGGTCGGCATCATCGTGCTTGCGCCCAAGCCGGCGCAGCTTTACAGCGAACTGCCGGGCCGTGTCACCGCGACGCGCACTGCAGAGATCCGTCCGCAGGTGGCCGGCTTGCTGCAAAAGCGTTTGTTCACTGAGGGCGCGGAGGTCAAGGCCGGTCAGGCGCTTTATCAGATTGATGCAGACGCCTATCGTGCAGCTGTCGGCCGTGCCCGCGGTGTTTTGGTCAGTGCCGAAGCTCAGGCCACTAACACGCGCACCATCGCCCAGCGCTATCAGTCGCTGTTCGAGCGCCAGCTGGCCAGTCAGCAGGATCGCGACAATACGCGCGCCAACCAGTTGCGCGCCGAAGCCGATGTGGTGACCGCCAAGGCCGCGCTCGACGCAGCACAGGTCGAGCTGGATCGCACCCGCATCACCTCGCCCATCAGCGGCCGCATCGGCCGTTCGCAGGTGACCGAAGGCGCATTGGTCAAGGTCGCACAGGACGCACCGCTGGCCGTGGTGCAGCAACTCGATACCGTGAACGTGGATGTCTCGCAGTCCAGTGCAGAACTGCTGCGCCTGCAGCGTGAGTTGGCCAGTGGCCGTTTGCAGCACGACAAGGCTGTCACGGCGCGCGTCATGCTCACGCTCGAAGACGGGTCGCCTTACGCGGAAGCCGGCGAGATGCGTTTCTCTGAAGTCACCGTCGATGCCGGCACCGGCTCGGTGTTGCTGCGGGCCAGCTTTCCCAACCCGCGGCGCGAGTTGTTGCCTGGCATGTTCGTGCGCGCACGCGTGGGTCAGGCTGTCGCCACCGAGGCCTTGCTGGTGCCGCAGGCAGGCGTTTCGCGCAACGCGCGCGGCTTGCCCACAGCGCTGGTCGTCGGCGCCGACGATGTCGCCGAAGAGCGGCTGTTGACGGTCGGCCGGGTCATCGATAACCAATGGCAGGTGCTCGACGGCCTCAAGGCCGGTGATCGCGTGATCGTCGAAGGTCTGCAGCGCGCCAAGGCCGGCAACAAGGTCAAGCCTGTGCCTGCCGGCTCCAAGCCTGCGCCAGGTGGTCCGCCGGGTGCGCCGGGTATGCCGGCAGCCGGTGCACCGCCCGCTGCAGCCAAGGGCTAAAGCCATGCTGTCGCGCTTTTTTATCGACCGCCCCGTCTTTGCGTGGGTGCTGGCGCTGGTGTTGATGCTGGGCGGCGGCATAGCCGTGACCACCCTGCCGGTCATGCAATACCCCAACATCGCACCACCACAGGTGACGGTGTCGTCCAACTACCCAGGTGCGTCGGCGCAGACCGTGCAGGACAGTGTGGTGCAGGTCATCGAGCAGCAGCTCAATGGCATCGACGGCTTGGACTACATCACCTCCGAGAGCACGGCCGATGGCAGTGGCAGTGTCACGCTGAGTTTTTCGCAGGGCACCAGCCCTGACATCGCGCAAGTGCAGGTGCAGAACAAACTGCAGGCCGCCATGCCCTTGTTGCCTGCCGAAGTGCAGCAGCAAGGTCTACGCGTCAACAAGCCCACACGCAATTTTCTGGTGGTGCTGGGCTTTCGCTCTACCGACAACAGCATGACCAGCGAGGAGATCAACAATTACGTTGCCTCCAATGTGCTTGACCCCATCAGCCGTACGGCTGGCGTGGGTGATGTGCAGTTGTTCGGTGCACAGTTTGCGATGCGCGTGTGGCTGGACCCGGCGCGACTGGCCAGCTATCGCGTGACCACCGGTGATGTGGTGGCCGCTATCCGCGCGCAAAACGTGCAGGTTTCAGCAGGCCAGTTGGGTGGTTTGCCAGCCTTGCCCGGGCAGGCGATCACCGCAACCATCGTCGGCCCGTCGCGACTGTCAACGCCCGAGCAGTTCGGCAACATTCAGCTGCGCGTCAATGCAGACGGCTCTATTTTGCGCATCCGCGATATCGGTCGCGTGGGCTTGAGTGCCGAGAACTACGCGCGCGAGGTCTATCACAACGGTCAGCCCGGCGCGGCCATGGCCGTGCGCCTGGCCATCGGCAAGAACGCGCTCGACACCGTCGACAACATTCACGCCACCATCGCTCGCTTGCAGCCCTTCTTCCCCAAGGGGCTCGATGCGATCTATCCGCAGGACACCACGCCCTTTGTGCGCACCTCGATTCGTGAGGTCGCCAAGACGCTGGTCGAGGCTATCGTGCTGGTGTTCCTGGTCATGTATCTGTTCCTGCAGAACCTGCGCGCCACGCTGATCCCCACATTGGCCGTGCCGGTGGTGATGTTGGGCACGTTTGGTGTGTTGTCAGCCTTTGGCTATTCAATCAACACGCTGACCATGTTCGGCATGGCGCTGTCTATCGGTCTGCTGGTCGATGACGCCATCGTGGTGGTCGAGAACGTCGAACGTGTGATGGCCGAAGAAGGTCTGTCGGCGCGCGAGGCCACACGTAAATCCATGGACCAGATCACCGGCGCACTGATCGGTATCGCCTTGGTGCTGTCGGCGGTGTTTGTGCCCATGGCGTTCTTCAGTGGTTCGGTGGGCGTCATCTATCGACAGTTCTCGATCACGTTGGTGTCGGCCATGGTGTTGTCGGTGGTGGTGGCACTGGTGTTCACGCCGGCCCTGTGCGCCACGCTACTCAAGCCGCATGCACCGGGCGCAGCGCAGGCGCGTCGCGGTCTGTTCGGCTGGTTCAATCGGGTCTTTGATCGCAGCAGCCGCTCTTACTCAAACGGCGTGGCCGGCATGCTGTCGCGCAATGTCCGCTGGCTGGTGGTGTACGGTGTGCTGGTGGGCGTGATGGTGATGCTGTTTGCGCGTATCCCCACATCATTTTTGCCTGACGAAGACACCGGCACTATGTACAGCATCGTGCAGACCACACCTGGTGCCACCAAAGAGCGCACGGCTGCGGCCCTCAAACAGGCACAGGATTATTTTCTCGAGCGTGAGAAAGACGTCGTCGACATGGTCATGACGGTCAATGGCTTTAACTTTGCCGGTACCGGTCAGAACATGGGTCTGGTTTTTGTGAAGCTCAAGAACTGGGATCAACGCCGCGAGCCGCAGCAAAAAATCAAAGCCATCGCGCAGCGCGCCACGCGCTATTTCTCGGCCATACGCGATGCTTCCATCATCGTCACGGTGCCGCCGGCAGTCTCTGAGCTGGGCAACTCGTCGGGCTTTGATCTGCAACTGCAAGATCGCGGTGGTGTGGGTCGTGAAGTGTTGCTGGCCGCGCGCGGGCAGTTGCTGGGTATGGCCGCCAAAGAGCCCACGCTGGTCGGCGTACGTCCTAACGGCATCGAAGACGCCCCGCAGCTGCGCCTGAATATCGACCGCGAAAAGGCAGGCGCCTTGGGTGTGGCCATCAGCGACATCCATCAGACGCTGGCTACCGCTTGGGGCTCCAGCTACGTCAACGACTTCTTGGATCGCGGTCGCGTCAAACGCGTGTATGTGCAGGGCGAACCCTATGGCCGCATGCAGCCCGATGACCTGGCGCGCTGGCATGTGCGCAACAACAAGGGCGACATGGTGCCCTTCTCGGCGTTCGCTACGGCAGAGTGGAGTTTTGGTCCGCAGAAGCTGGTGCGCTTCAATGGCGTGCCGTCTTTCAACATCCAGGGTGCTGCGGCGCCGGGCGAGAGCACCGGCGAGGCGATGGACCTGATGCAAAGCCTGATCGCCAAACTGCCACCGGGCATCGGTGTGGAGTG
The DNA here is from genome assembly GCA_903908825.1 of uncultured Pseudomonadota bacterium. Lineage (GTDB taxonomy): Bacteria > Pseudomonadota > Gammaproteobacteria > Steroidobacterales > Steroidobacteraceae > ZC4RG30. Next base: position 46,578 of record CAIVTJ010000378.1, read on the forward strand.
GACCGGCGTGTCCTTTGAAGAGCGTCTGGCTGGCAGCAAGGGACCGGCGCTGTATGCCATCTCGTTGGCGGTGGTGTTCCTGTGTCTGGCCGCTTTGTACGAGAGTTGGTCGATACCGGTAGTGGTGCTGCTGGTGGTGCCGCTGGGCGTGTTGGGTGCGGTCATTGCCACCTTGGCGCGCGGCATGGCCAATGACGTGTTCTTCCAGGTGGGGTTGCTGACCACCATGGGCCTTGCGGCCAAGAGCGCCATCCTCATCGTCGAGTTTGCCAAGTCCAACTATGACGGGGGTATGCCCTTGCGTGAGGCGGTGCTGCAAGCCGCGCGGCAGCGGCTGCGGCCTATTCTGATGACCTCACTGGCGTTCATGTTCGGCGTGCTTCCGCTGGCGTTGGCCAGCGGTGCCGGTTCGGGTGCGCAGAATGCCGTCGGCACCGGTGTGATCGGCGGCATGCTGGCCTCGACCTTTCTGGCTATCTTCTTTGTGCCGCTGTTCTTCGTGCTGGTGATGGGCTGGTTCCGGGTGCGTCCGAAACCTGTTGCTTAGTGGGCTAACGACGCAGTCAGAAACACGCCGGCTTCGGTCAGTGCGTCGCGTCCTTCGCTGAGCATGAAGCCGAAGATGTGCCACACGTGCGGCATGTTCGGCCACACGCTCAGGTGCACCGGCACATCGGCTGCGCCCAGTGCGCCCACCAGACGTATGGCATCGTCGAGCAGCACCTCGGCCGTGCCCACCTGAACGAACACCGGCGGCAGGCCGCGCAGATCGGCATACAGCGGTGAGGCCAACGGCGTGGTCAAGGGCTTACCCTGCAAGTAAAGCTCGGCGTTGGCCAGCAAACCCTCGCGGGTGATCGACGGGTCGGCGGCGATCTTGGACTGCATGCTGCTACCGGTGCAGGCCAGATCGACCCAGGGTGAGATGGTCAAAGCGCCTGCAGGCATGGGCAGGCCGGCATCGCGCGCCGCTACCAGCGTTGCGATGACCAGGCCACCACCGGCCGAATCACCTGCCAGCACGATGTCTGCAGGCTTGATGCCACCCTCCAGCAGCGCGCGGTAAGCGGCCACGCAATCATCGACCGCTGCCGGGAACGGATGCTCGGGGGCCAAGCGGTAATCGAGTGACACCGTGCTGACGCCAGTGGCCCGGCCCAGTTCGCCGCTGAGCGAGCGATAGTCAGTGGGGTTGCCGATCACAAAAGCGCCGCCGTGGATGTAGAGCAGCGTCTGGTCGCTGCGTGCGCCCGGCGTGGTGGATGCCAGCACTGGCAGACCGGCCAGTTTTCCAGACTCAAACGTGATGTCCGCCGCCACCGGTGCCGCGCCTATGGACGCTGAAAAATCAGCGCGGGCTTTTTGCGGTGATGAGGTCAGGTCCAGTTCGTTCGAACGCAACAGGGTGATCAGTTGGGCAAGTTCAGCGCTGCTCATCGCGTAGTGCTCCCGGGTGCCGTGTTCAGTAATGACGGTGCTTCGAATACATCTTAGGCGTTCCGAAGTGCTGCGGTAAGGTGCCCACAGTGCCGACCCGCAACCGCCCCGGAGATGCTGCTATGACTGATGTACTGATTACGCTGCGAGATGCGCTGCGCACCTTTGCCGCCGAGCGTGACTGGGAGCCGTTTCATACGCCACGCAATCTGGCCGTGGCCCTCACTGTGGAGGCCGGCGAACTGCTGGAACATTTTCAGTGGATGGATGAACTGGCATCGACACAACTCGATGCCGGCAGGCGGCAACAGATCGGCGAGGAGATGGCCGATGTGCTGCTGTACTTGATACGGCTGTCCGACAAGTTGCATGTGGATCTGGCCGATGCAGCGCGGCGCAAGCTGCAGCTCAACGCGCAGAAATACCCAGCCGAGAAGGTGCGCGGCAGCAGCAAGAAATATACGGAGTATTGACGGTATTTTGGTCCTTCCCGGTTGATTTGCGAGTGTCATCGCAGGAGGGGCTGGCTAAAGATTTGGCCCAGTGCTAGCTCATCTTGCGGTGTACGTTTGTGCATACTAATATGGATCAGTATGAATGGGATCCTGAAGGAAGGTACATACGGATCATTTCGTCCAGAAGGGCGAGCAGCGCGGAGCGGTTGCGCTACAGGAGCATCGAATGAGAAAGCACTACGACTTCTCCAAGGCCAAGCGCGGTTCTGTGGTTGCACCTGCACCCGGCAAGACCC
>CAIVTJ010000379.1 GCA_903908825.1 uncultured Pseudomonadota bacterium
ACAACCACGTCAACAACAGCACCGGCACGCTGACCGGTCGCGCGGTGTTCCCCAACCCCGACCGCTATCTGACGCCGGGCATGTTTGTGCGCGTGCGGCTGATCGGCAAGGGCAAGTACAAGGGCGCACTGATCAACGACCGCGCTATTGCCACCGATCAGGACCGGCGCTTTGTGCTGGTGGTGGGCGAGGGTGACAAGGTGCAATACCGCGCGCTGCGCACCGGCCCTATTGTCGATGGCCTGCGCGTGGTGCGCGATGGTCTCAAGCCCGGTGAACGCATCGTGGTCAATGGACTGCAGCGTGTGCAGCCGGGCATGGTTATCAAGCCGCGCATCGTGCCCATGGAAGGCGACAGCGGCGCCGCGGCGCCCTAGCCCATGAAGTTCGCGCACTTCTTTGTGGACCGCCCGATCTTTGCGGGCGTTGTCTCGATAGGCATGTTTCTGGCGGGTGCCATAGCACTGCAGAAGCTGCCGATCAGCGAATACCCCGAGGTGGCGCCGCCCTCGGTAGTGGTGTCCACGGCTTATCCGGGTGCCAGTCCCAGTGTGGTGGCCGAGACCGTGGCCGCGCCGCTAGAGCAGTCGATCACCGGCGTCGAGAACATGCTCTACATGTCCTCGCAGTCGTCGTCTTCGGGTGCCATGCAGCTGACGGTGACATTCAAGACCGGCACCAACGCTGACCAGGCGCAGGTGCAGGTGCAGAACCGCGTCGCGCAAGCGCTGAACAAACTGCCTGAAGATGTGCGCCGCGTCGGTGTGTCGACGGTCAAGAGCAACTCGGACATCACGCTGTTCGTGCAGATCGTCTCGCCCAACGGGCGCTATGACCTCAAGTACCTGCGCAACTATGCCGAGCTGCAAGTGCGCGACACGCTGGCGCGCATACCGGGCATGGGCCGCGTAGAGGTGTTTGGCGGTGGCAGCTATGCCATGCGTGTGTGGCTGGACCCGCAGCGTATTGCTGGCCGCGGCATGACCGCCGGTGATGTGGTCAACGCCATCCGCGAACAGAACGTGCAGGTGGCCGCAGGTGTGGTGGGTGCGCCGCCCATCGGTGCCGGTGTCGATCAACAGCTGCTGATCAACGCCTATGGCCGTCTGTCGAGTGAAGAAGAGTTCGGCGAGATCATCGTCAAGACCAGCGCTAACGGTGAGATCACCCGCTTGCGTGATGTGGCGCGTGTCGAGCTGGGCGTCGATAACTACGCGATCCTGGGCTATCTGAACAAGATGCCGGCGGTGTCGATTGCCATCTCGCAGGCACCGGGCTCTAACGCGCTGCAACTGTCGACTGATGTGCGCGCCGCCATGGAAGAGATGCGCCGTGGCTTCCCGGAGGGCGTGGAATATCGTGTGGTCTATGACCCGACCAACTTTGTGCGGCAGTCGATCAGCGCAGTGGTGCAGACGCTTATCGAGGCGTTGATCCTGGTGGTGCTGGTGGTGGTGCTGTTCCTGCAGAACTGGCGCGCGTCCATCATCCCGCTGGCTGCAGTGCCGGTGTCTATAGTCGGTACGTTTGCGGTGCTGCTGCTGGCCGGGTTTTCGATCAACACGCTGTCGCTGTTTGGTCTGGTGCTGGCCATCGGCATCGTGGTCGATGACGCCATCGTGGTGGTCGAGAACGTTGAGCGCAACATCAGCGCCGGGCTTGCGCCGCGTGAAGCCACGATCAAAGCCATGGACGAAGTCAGCGGACCCATCATCGCCATCGCGCTGGTGTTGTCTGCGGTGTTTTTGCCCATCGCGTTTCTGGGCGGACTCACTGGTGAGTTCTATCGCCAGTTCGCCGTGACCATCGCCATCTCGACCCTAATCTCGGCGGTTAACTCGTTAACGTTGTCGCCGGCACTGGCGGCCGTGCTGCTCAAGCCGCATGGCAGCAAGCCCGACGTGGGCACGCGTGTGCTGGAGTCTGTCGGTGGCTTCATCTTCCGGCCGTTCAATCGCTTTTTTGTCTGGGCGTCTGAAGGCTATGGCCGCGGCGTGGCACGGGTGCTGCGCATGACCATGCTGGCGCTGGTGGTTTATGCGCTGCTGCTGGGTTTGGGTGCGCTGGGCTTTATGCGCGTGCCCGAGGGCTTTGTGCCGGTGCAGGACAAAGACTATGTCATCGCTTTTGCACAGCTGCCCGATTCGGCGTCCATAGAGCGCACCGAAGCCGTGATGCGGCGCATGACCGACATCATGTCGGCCGAGAAGGGCGTCGAGTCCATCATCTCGTTCTCGGGTATGTCGGTGACCGCAGGCTTTGGCATCGCTTCTAACAGCGGCGTCATCTTTGCCACGCTCGATCCGCAGGCCAAGCGCAAGGGCAAGGCGCTGTCGGCCGGTGCCATCGCACAGCGTTTGCAGATGAAGCTGTTCTCGATAAACGAGGCGTTTGTCGGTGTGGTGATGCCGCCGCCGGTCAATGGCATGGGTACGCTGGGCGGCTTCAAGATGCAGATCGAAGACCGCAGCTCGCTGGGCTATCGCGGGCTAGATCAAGTGCTGCAGCAGTTTGTGGCCGCGGCCAACCAGACGCCGGGCGTGGTGGGCGTGTTCTCTAACTATCGTGTGAACGTGCCGCAGGTCTATGCCGATATCGACCGCGTGCGTGCCAAGCGCGACAACATGCCGCTGGGCAATGTGTTTGAAGCACTGCAGGTGTACCTGGGTTCGCTGTACGTCAACGATGTGAACCTGTTCGGCCGTAGCTATCAGGTCATTGCCCAAGCCGATGCGCCGTTCCGTGCGCGCAAAGAGCAGATATTGGACCTCAAGACGCGCAATGCCGCCGGTGGCATGGTGCCGCTGGGTTCGGTGATGAGCGTGCGCGACAGCGTCGGCCCCGACTCGGTCAGCCACTACAACGGTTACCTGGCGGCGGACATCAACGGTCAGGCCTTGCCGGGCACCAGTTCGTCTGCGGCGCTCGATGCCATGAGCAAGCTGGCACGCGAGACGCTGCCACAGGGCGTGTCGTTTGAATGGACCGAGCTGTCGTACCAGGAGATCTTGTCGCGCGGCAGTTCGACCTACATCTTCCCGCTGTGTGTGTTGCTGGCGTTTCTGGTGCTGGCCGCGCAGTACGAAAGCTGGACCTTGCCGCTGGCCGTTATCTTGATTGTGCCCATGTGCATCGTGTCGGCGCTGATGGGCGTGTGGCTCACCGGCGGCGACAACAACATCTTTACTAAGATCGGCTTCATCGTGCTGGTGGGCTTGGCGTGCAAGAACGCCATCCTCATCGTCGAGTTTGCGGTGCATCTCGAGCAGCAAGGGCGCACGCCGCTGCAAGCGGCCATCGAGTCCTGCCGTCTGCGCTTGCGTCCCATCATCATGACCAGCCTGGCCTTCATCATGGGTGTGGTGCCGCTGGTGTTGTCTACCGGTTCGGGCTCCGAGATGCGCCAAGCCATGGGCATCGCAGTGTTCTCGGGCATGTTGGGCGTGACGCTGTTCGGTCTGTTCTTAACCCCGGTGTTTTATGTGGTGCTGCGCAACCTGGTGCTGCGTCGCAAGGTGCCCACCGATGCTTAAGCGCACGGCCACAGCCTCTGGCGCCGCTGCCGCTGTCTGTGCTGCCGTTGCGCTGACCTTAAGCGCCTGCGCCGTGGGCCCCAGCTTCCGCACGCCTGCGGTGCCGGCGGGCGCAGAGTTTGCCGCGCGCACCTTGGTCGATGCCAAAGCCGATGCGGTCAACGAAGCCTGGTGGCAGCTGTTTAACGAGCCGCTGCTCGATGAACTGGTCAGCGCCGCGCTGAAAGCCAACCAGGACATCCAGCAGGCGCAGGCGCGTGTGCGTGAGGCCCGCGCCTCGCTGATCGCGCAGCGCTTTGATTACCTGCCCACCCTCGGTGCCAGTGCCAGCGGTGGGGCACAGCGCCAGAGCAACAACGGCGCTTTGGGTGGTCCGCCCGCACAGCGCGACTTTGAGCTGTATGACGCGGGCTTTGATGCGCGTTATGAACTCGACCTTTTCGGTCGTGTGCGTCGCGCCAACCAAGCCGCCAGTGCGCAATCGCAGTCGGCACAGGCCGCGCTGGCCGGTGCGCGCCTCAGTGTTGTTGCTGAAGTGGCGCGCAATTATTTTGAACTGCGCGGTGCGCAAAGCCGTTTGGCTGTGGCGCGTCGCAATGCCGATTACCAGCAACAGGCGCTGGTGGTGGTGCAGGCTCGTCAGGACGCCGGTCGCGGCACACTGTTAGACACCGCACGCGCCACGGCGCAGGTGCAGCAGACCCTGGCTACGGTGGCACCGCTAGAGGCGCAGGTCGATCGCAGCGTGCGCCGCATCGCCGTGCTGACCGGTCAGGTGCCCGGCAGCTTAAGCGCGCGCTTGCAGCCGGTTAAAGCCATGCCCGCATTGCCCACGGGCATTGCCTTGGGTGATCCGGCCGGACTGCTGCGTCGCCGCCCCGATGTGCGCATCGCCGAGAGTGAGCTTGCGGCCAGCGTGGCACGCGTGGGCGTGGCCATGGGTGACTTGTTTCCGCGCGTCAGTCTGACCGGCAATGTCGGCGTGCGCGCGCTGTCGTTCGGCGCGCTGAGCGATGCCGGCAACGATCGCTATGCCTTCGGTCCCAGCATCACGTGGGGCTTGTTCGACTATGGTCATCTGCGTCAGCAGATCGCCGCAGCCGACGCACGCAGCGCGGCGCAGTTGGCGAACTATCAGCAGACCGTGCTGCTGGCCCTCGAGGACACCGACAACGCGCTGTCGGACTATGGCCGCGAACGTCAGCGTCTGGTGCATCTGCAGGCGGCAGTGACCGCGGGCGACCAAGCCGCAGAGCTGGCCATGAAGCGCTTTACCGGTGGTGTGGCCGACTTTCTGACTGTGCTCGATGCCTATCGCAGCGCGCTAGAGGTTGAAGACCAGCTGGCCTTGGGGCAGATACGCACCGCGACGGCCTTGATTGCCGTCTATAAAGCTTTGGGCGGTGGTTGGGACAACGGAGCACCCTGATATGCACCTCAATGCAGATCTATCGCAACGTGTCGTGATTGATACCAACACTGTGCAGTGGGTGTCGTCACCTGCAAACGGTGTAGACCGTCGCATGCTCGATCGCATCGGCGACGAAGTGGCTGTGGCCACCACCATCGTGCGCTATCTGCCGCAGACCGGCTTTCATTCTCACACCCATGGCGCTGGCGAAGAGATCCTGGTGCTGCAAGGCAGCTTCTCGGATGAGCACGGGGACTATCCGCCCGGCACTTATCTGCGCAATCCGCCGGGCACCAGTCATGCGCCGCGCCCCGAAGCCGGCTGCACTATCTTCGTCAAACTGCGGCAGTTCACGCCCGGTGATACGCGGCAGTTGGTGCTGCGCACCGCACAGGGTCAGTGGATCGACACCGGTTCCGTGGGTGTGCAGTGTCAGCCACTGCACTCGGCCAGTGGCATAGACACACAGGTGCTGCGCTTTGCACCGGGTGCAGTGCAGTCCGCGCAGCAGCATGCCGGTGGCTTTGAGCTGTTGCTGCTAGAAGGTCAGTTACACGATGCGCAGGGCAGCTATGCCGCAGGCACTTGGCTGCGTTATCCGCGCGGCAGTAGCACTGCTTTTGTAGCCGGTCCCGCCGGTGCGCAGGTGTTTATTAAAACCGGCCACATCGGTGCGACCTTCGTCACCTGACAGCGCTACGTATCATTCATCTTTCATTTCAGATCCACACCCGGAGCCTTCCATGAGCGACACCAGTCCCGCCAAGTACCACATCGAAAACGGCATAGCCT
>CAIVTJ010000380.1 GCA_903908825.1 uncultured Pseudomonadota bacterium
AGGCAGGAAACGGATGCGGTCGCTGGTGAAGTCGATCAGCGCATCACCATAGGTGTGCAGCAGCGAGCGATAAAAAGCTTTGACGAAGCGTTCGCGCTGCGCGGCATCAGCGGTGCGCCAGTGTTTACCCAGCACTTGCTGTGCGGCAAAGCTGACATCGAAGTTGGGCAACAACACTTCATCGACCAGCTTATAGAGCTGCGCCGGGTCTTTACGATAGGCGCTGCGATTGGTCTCGAGGTCTTTGAGCATGACCTCGCTGGCAGTGCGGATGAGCTCGGCCGGACCGCTGGTGTCGACCACACCTGTGGCCGCCTGCCCTGTGACCGGTAACAGACTGACCAGACCAGACAGTAAAACAGCAGCAAACAATGTACGGCGGATCATGGGGACTTGGACTCCTGACTTGCACCCGTGGCCGGACGGGAGGCAAAGGCGGCAAATAATTTGTTGACCAGCTTCTCGAGCACCATTGCAGACTGGGTGTTCTCGATCTGACTGCTGTCGACCAGAAAGGTTTCGGAACCGCCGGCATCGATGCCGACATAGCGGGCACCGAGCAAGCCGGACGTCTCGATATTGGCCCAGCTGTCGTCAGGGATGCGGTTGTAGCTGCGATCGATGATCAGCTTGACGACCGCCTTATATTCCTGCGAATCGTAGGCCACCGAACTGACACGACCCACCTTGACGCCCGCCATGGTGACCGGCGCACCGGCTTTGAGATCGCCGACATTCTCGAAATGCGCGCTGACGGTATAACCGGATGAACCGGAGCCGAGGCTCAACTTGGCCCCAGGCAATTGCGTAGTCAGAAAGGCCAGTGCCGCGAAGCCGAGCAACACAAACAAGCCGGTACCGACTTCCAAACTGCGATTGGCGGACATGGTTCAGACTCCCGATCAAACTTTGAGAAAGGCTGCGGTCAGCATGTAGTCGACGACCAAGGTCATCACGGATGACGCCACCACGGTGCGCGTCGTGGCCAAGCCAACACCAGCCGCCGTGGGCTCGGCGTTATAGCCCTCGTAAACCGCGAGCAGACTGCAGATGACGCCGAATGCAGCGCTTTTAACGATGCCTTCGTTAACATCATGCAGGGCTACTGCGCCCTGCATCTGCGACCAGAAGGTGCCTTGATCGACACCCATCAGCGAGACACCGACCAACTGCGCGCCGTAGATGCCGATGATGTTGAACACGGCAGCCAACAGGGGCATGGCAATGATGCCGCCTAAAAAGCGCGGTGCAATGACGCGCTGCAGCGGGTCGACCGCCATCATCTGCATGGCGGTCAATTGGTCGGTGGCGCGCATCAGACCGATTTCGGAGGTCAGTGCAGTGCCCGCCCGCCCGGCAAACAACAGTGCGGTCACAACGGGGCCCAGCTCTTTGAGCAGTCCCAAGGTGGCAGCCACACCCAGCGCCGACTCGCTGCCAAAGCGCGCCAGTAAGTCGTAGCCCTGCAAGCCCAGCACCATGCCGACGAACAAGCCGCACAGCATGATGATGACCAGCGATCGTGCGCCGGTGTTGTAGACCTGTTGCACGATCAGTCGCGGCCGCAATAACGCTGGCCCGCAGGCCGCCAGCACCTGCAACAAAAACAGGGCAACCGCACCGATGCGCGACAAAGAGGCTGCTAAACGGCTGATCATTGCGCGGACTCCGCAGCGGCCAGGTCGGTGCGGTAGTCGGCCGCCGGATAATGAAACGGCACCGGTCCATCGGCTGCGCCCTGCAAGAACTGCTGCACAGCAGGCTGGGTACTGGACTGGAGTTGCTCGCTGGTGCCCGAGGCGATGACTGTGCCATCGGCCACAATAAAGCTTTGGTCGGCGATGACGCCGACTTCCTGCACATCATGCGAGACCACGATGCTGGTGATACCCAATGCGTCATTGAGACTGCGGATAAGCCGCGCCACCACACCCATGGAGATGGGATCCAAGCCCACGAACGGCTCGTCATAGATGAGTATTTCGGGGTCCATGACAATGGCCCGGGCCAAGGCCACGCGACGCGCCATGCCACCGGAGAGTTGCTGTGGCATCAAGGTCGCAGCACCGCGCAGACCCACCGCCTGCAATTTCATCAACACCAGCGTGCGCAGCACAGCCTCGGGTAGACGTGTGTGCTCACGTAGCGGGAAAGCCACGTTTTCAAACACATCAAGATCGGTAAGCAAAGCGCCATTCTGAAACAACATGCCCATGCGCTTACGCATGGCAAAGACATCGTCGCGACGCAGCGTGGCAACATCCCGGCCGAACACCGTGACGGTACCCGAGCTGGGCGCGATCTGCCCGGTGATCAGGCGCAACAAAGTGGTTTTACCGGTGCCGCTGGGGCCCATCACCGCAGTGATGCTGCCCCGCTGCACGGTGATGTTGACGCCGTTAAACAAGGCGCGCGAGCCCACCCGATAGTGCACATCGCGCAGTTCGACAAGCGCTGCGCCCGTCGCTGCGGATGGGGTGGGCTGCTCTATCACCCGGATTAGGCTTCCATGCCCGCGGTGTAACGACCGCTGCGTGCCAGACCATTGAGACGGGCCCACTTGCCGAACTCACGCTGACCTGCGCCCACATTGGCCGACTGGCCCGCCCATGCCAGCAACGCGGCATCTTGCAGTGCCCGGCCATAGCTGAAGGTGACCTGCCACGGCAGTGAACCGACCTGATTGATGAGCGACAAGTGCAAGGCAGCCTCTGCGGGCGACTGGCCACCCGACAGGAAGGCGATACCCGGCACGGCTGAAGGCACATGGCGCTTGAGCGTGCGCACGGTGGCCTCGGCCACCGCATGCGGCGAGGCGCGATTGGCGTTCTTCTTGCCCGAGATGACCATGTTGGGCTTGAGGATCATGCCTTCCAGATGCACGTGCTGCGCAGCCAACTGCGCAAACACAGCCAGCAGCGCGGCCGAGGTCACCTGCTCGCAGGTCTCGATGGAGTGATCACCGTCCATCAGCACTTCGGGCTCAACGATGGGAACAATGCCGGCTTCCTGGCACAGCGCGGCATAGCGCGCCAGCGCATGGGCATTGGCTTCGAGAGCAAAGTCGCTGGGGTAGTCCTCGCCGATGTCGATGACGCCGCGCCATTTGGCAAAGCGCGCACCCAGCGCGTGGTATTCGGCCAGGCGCTCGCGCAGACCATCAAGACCTTCGGTAACGGTATCGCCCGGGAAACCCGGCAGCGCCTTGGCGCCCATGTCGACCTTGATGCCCGGGACCACGCCCAGGTCGGTCAGGTGCTTGGCAAACGGCACACCGGCCAGCGAGCTCTGGCGCAGGGTCTCGTCATAGAGAATGACGCCGCTGATGTGATCCTGCATACCGGGGGTGGTGAACAGCATGTCGCGATAGGCGCGGCGACTGTCGGCAGTGGACTCGAGTGAAATCTTGTCGAAGCGCTTCTTGATGGTGCCGGAACTTTCATCGGCGGCTAAGATGCCCTTGCCTTGGGCAACCATGGCTTTGGCAATGTGTTCGAGTTCGCTGTGGTTCATGCAGGCTCCTTGCAAGGCAGTGTCAGATACGCTGTTAAGGCCTGCAATCATAGCAAAACCGCGTTACATCTGCCCTGTTGGCCGCAGCCATACATAGGCTTTTTTAGCTCCGCGCATTGGCAGCCGCGCAAATCAGGACTAAACTGGTCCACTATCATGTTGCGCATGGGCAAACTCACCGACTACGGCACCGTCCTGCTGGGCATATTGGCCAGCGATCCGGGCTCTCTGCAGACCGCGGCGCAACTGGCGGCAGGCAGCGGCATCGCCGCACCCACGGTCAGCAAGCTACTCAAACAGCTGCAACGGGCCGGGCTGGTGACCTCAGAGCGTGGTCTGCACGGCGGCTATTGCCTGGCCCGCTCGCCGCATGACATCAGTGCTGCGGCCATACTCGACGCACTCGAAGGACCCATGGCCCTGACCACCTGCTCTACTGACCATGGGCAGTGCGGCATAGAGGGCAGCTGCCGCGTAGGTAGCGCCTGGCAGCGGGTCAATCACGCCATACACCAATCGCTACAGGCCATCACGCTGTCCGAATTGGCCGGCATGGATAAACCAGACACGCATCTGGTGGCTTTTAACCTGCGCCTGCTGCGCAGCTTCAATACCGGACATCATCGATCATGAGCACTCAAGACCCGTCACTCGATGCACTGCTGGCACGCGGCTACCAGCACGGCTTTGTCACCGACATCGAGTCTGACACCGTCGCGCCGGGGTTGGATCGCGACACCGTGCGCTTTATTTCCGCCAAGAAGGGCGAGCCGCAGTTTTTGCTGGACTGGCGACTGCGGGCGCTGGACCGCTGGTTCGAGATGAAAGAGCCGCACTGGCCCAAGCTGCACTACACGCCCATCGACTATCAGGACATCTCGTACTACTCGGCTCCCAAAGCCAAGACTGACGGACCCAAGAGCCTGGCCGATGTTGACCCGAAGCTGCTGGCCACCTACGAAAAACTGGGCGTACCGCTACATGAGCGCGCGCGCCTTGCCGGCGTGGCTGTCGATGCGGTGTTTGATAGCGTCTCGGTGGCCACCACCTTTAAAGACCGCTTATCTGCAGCCGGGGTCATCTTCTGCCCGTTCTCTGAAGCGGTGCAAAAACACCCGGAGTTAATCGAGCGCTGGTTGGGCACTGTGGTGCCTTATGGCGACAACTATTACGCCGCGCTCAATTCGGCGGTGTTCACCGATGGCTCGTTTGTGTACATCCCTAAGGGCGTGCGCTGCCCCATGGAACTGTCCACTTACTTCCGCATCAACGCGGCCAAGACCGGACAGTTTGAACGCACGCTCATCGTGGCCGATGAAGGCAGCCACGTCAGCTACCTTGAAGGCTGCACGGCGCCTATGCGCGATGAAAACCAGCTGCACGCTGCGGTGGTTGAACTGCTGGCGCTGGACGATGCGCAGATCAAGTACTCAACCGTGCAAAACTGGTACCCGGGCGATGAGAACGGCGTCGGTGGCATCTATAACTTCGTCACCAAGCGCGGCGAGTGCCGCGGCCGTAATTCGCGCATCTCCTGGACACAAGTTGAAACCGGTTCGGCAATCACCTGGAAATACCCCAGCTGTGTGCTGCGTGGTGAAAACTCCGTGGGTGAGTTTTATTCAGTGGCTGTCACGGCCAATTATCAGCAGGCCGATACCGGCACCAAAATGATCCACATCGGCGCCAACACGCGCAGCACCATCGTCTCTAAAGGTATCTCGGCCGGTCACGCGCAGAACACCTATCGCGGCCTGGTCAGTGTCATGCCCGGTGCACACGGGGCGCGCAACTTCACGCAGTGCGATTCCTTGCTGCTGGGCAGCGACTGCGGTGCGCACACCATCCCTTATATCGAAGTCAAAAACCCGCAGGCCATCGTTGAGCATGAGGCCAGCACCTCACGCATCAGCGAAGAACAACTGTTCTATTGCCTGCAACGCGGACTCTCACAAGAGGACGCGATCAATCTCATCGTCGGTGGTTTCTGCAAAACCGTGTTCCGTGAACTGCCCATGGAGTTTGCTGTCGAGGCGCAGAATCTGCTGGCCGTCAGTCTGGAAGGAGCCGTTGGATGACCACCCCCCTGCTTTGCATACGCGATCTGCACGCCCGCGTCGCTGACCGTGAGGTGCTCAAAGGCATCAACCTGGAAGTACCCGCCGGCGAAGTCCACGCCATCATGGGCCCCAACGGTTCCGGCAAAAGCTCACTGTCGCATGTCTTGGCCGGCAAGCCCGGCTACACCGTGACCCGCGGCAGCGTGACCTTCAAGGGACAAGATCTACTGGCGCTGCCGCCAGAAGAGCGTGCCCGCGAAGGCGTGTTTCTGGGCTTTCAATATCCGGTCGAGATTCCAGGCGTCAACAATGCCTACCTGCTGCGGGCCGCGCTCAATGCCGCACGCCGGCATCGCAATGAACCGGAAGTCGATGCCTTTGACTTCCTGACATTGGTCAAGGCGCGCATGCAACTGATGCGCATGGACGAGTCGTTCCTGTCGCGTGGTGTCAACGAAGGCTTTTCCGGCGGCGAGAAGAAGCGCAATGAGATATTGCAGATGCTGGTGCTCGAGCCATCCTTGGCTGTGCTCGATGAAACCGACTCGGGCCTCGATATCGACGCACTCAAGGTCGTCGCAGCCGGCATACAGACGCTGCGTTCACCTGAACGCGCCATCGTGCTGGTCACGCACTACCAGCGTCTGCTCGACCATGTGACACCGGACCGTGTCCATGTGCTGGCGCGCGGTCGCATCGTGCGCAGCGGAGGTCCGGAACTGGCGCTGGAACTCGAGCGTCGCGGCTACGACTGGTTGCTCGATGACGCAGCCTGATACACCCGTGAGCTTCAGCGAACGGTTGCAGCGCGACTACGATCTGGCTCGCGCGCAGGGCGCCAGGCCTATCGTCGCCGATAGCCTGCGCGAGACTTCACTGGCCAAGGCCTTGGCGGCAGGTCTGCCCGCCCTGCGTGACGACGACTGGCGCTACGCCCGTCTGCGACCCGTCACCGCAGCGCAATGGCTGCCGGCCGCTACAGCAGACGAGGCCAGCGTGATCGAACCGCTGCGCGCTGCGCTGCCCGATGCTTTACCGGGCTTTGGGCGCGTGGTGTTCGTGGACGGACACTACTGCGCCAGCCTGTCGGTTGCCGACCAGTCCTTCAGCGGCGGTCAACTGCGTCATGCCGCAAGCGGCGCAGCGAACACCCGCAACGGTGAGGCAACGAATGCGTTGCAAGCCACGACTGCCGAACGCTTTGCGTGGCTCAATGACCTCTTCGCCACCGATGGCGCACAACTGCAGGTCACCGGCCAACTGCAACTGGAACTGCTGTTCATCTCAACAATCACAGACACAGCCGCCGCGAGCTATCCGCGCCTGCAAGTGCAAGTCTGCGCCGATTCACAGTTGACGCTGGTCGAACGCCACTTGGGCAGCGGTGGCCCGACAGCACTGACCAACGTCAGCGTGCAGGTGCATCTGCAGTCTGCAGCCCGACTGCAGCACTATCGCGTGCAAGCCATGGCCCGGGATGCCGTGTTCATGGATACGCTGTTAGCCACGCTCGACAGTCGCGCGAACTACGCCCTGACTTTCATCAATCAGGGCGCAGCCACAGCGCGCAGCAGCCTGCGCCTGCGACTTCAGGGTGACAACACGCAACTGAGCGTGCATGGCGTCAGTCTCACCGATGAGCGCTGCAACAGTGACACCGTCATTCAGCTTGAACACGTCGGACGCAACAGTCGCAGTGAGCAAGTGCTACGCGGCGTGGCCAACGGGCGCTCCAGCATAGGCTTGGCCAGCCGCGTCGATGTCGCCGCCAGTGCCGGTGGTGCCGACTCCAGGCAGTCGCTCAAAGGCCTCATCGGCGCCGCCGGCGCAGAGGTCAACCTGCGACCGCAACTGGAAATCAACACCGATGAAGTCAAAGCCAGCCACGGTGCCACCACCGGCTCACTGGATGACAACACGCTGTTTTACCTGTTGTCGCGCGGTATAGATCCGGAAACCGCACGCAAGCTGCTGGAATGGGCCTTCATCGGCGATGTCATGAGCCACATCGACATTGCCGGTTTACGCCGCCAGGTTGAACTGACCACCGTCAGCCAGTTGGGCAACGCAGCGGCCTTGGAGGCCCTGCTATGAACCCTGTTTATGACGTGCAGCGCATCCGCGCGGATTTTCCGATTTTGCAGCAACAGATTAACGGCCGCCCGCTGGCCTATCTGGACAACGGCGCCTCAACGCAGCGGCCGCAAGCCGTGCTGGATGCAGTCAACTATTACGAGACGCATCTGCACAGCAACGTGCATCGTGGCGTACACACCTTAAGCCAGTTGGCCACCGATGCCTTTGAGGCAGCCCGGGAACGTGTTCGTCGCTATATCAACGCGGCGTCGACCCACGAAATAGTCTTTGTACGTGGCACCACTGAAGCCATCAATCTGGTGGCGCAATCCTGGGGGCGCAGCACGCTGCAGCCTGGCGATGAGATCGTCATCTCGGCACTTGAGCATCACGCCAACATCGTACCGTGGCAGATGGCCTGCGCCGCCACCGGAGCGCAACTGCGCGTCGCACCCATCGACGACGATGGCTCGCTGAACTTCGAGCAGTATCTGGCACTGCTGGGGCCGCGCACCAAGCTTGTGGCCATGACCCATGTCTCCAATGTCATGGGCACGGTCTTGCCGGTGCAGCAGATCGTTGCCGCGGCACGCGAACGCGGCATCCTCACACTGCTGGATGGCGCACAGGCCGTTGCCCACGAGCCGGTTGACGTACGCGCTATCGACTGCGACTTCTATGCCTTCTCCAGCCACAAGCTCTACGGGCCTACCGGCCTAGGCGTGCTTTATGGCCGCGAGGCGCTGCTGCAGGCGATGCCGCCTTGGCAAGGTGGCGGCGACATGATCCGCACCGTGTCTTACCAAAGCAGCACTTGGAACGACCTCCCCTATAAGTTCGAAGCCGGCACACCGCATATCAGCGGTGCTGTCGGTCTGGCCGCTGCGATGGACTACCTGGAAGCGCTGGGCTTGCCGCAGGTGGCTGCGCACGAGGCCGCCTTGCTGGCCCAAGCGACTGCCGCCCTGTCCGATATCGACGGCATTCAGATACAAGGCAGCGCGGCGCATAAAGGCGGCATCGTCTCGTTCACGCTGGCAGGCGTACATCCGCATGACCTGGGCACCATTCTCGACCATGAAGGTGTGGCGATACGTGCCGGACATCACTGCGCCATGCCGCTGATGGACTTGCTGGGCCTACCGGCCACGGCCAGGGCTTCATTCGGCTGCTACAACACGGCAGCAGAGGTTGATCAACTGGTCCGCGCTGTGGTGCGGGCGCGCGAGGTATTTTGCTGATGGAACTCAATGAGCTCTACCGTGAGGTCATCCTAGATCACAACCGCCACCCGCGTAATTTTGGGCGACTCGATCCGGCGGATGCGCTCGCCAACGGACACAATCCATTGTGTGGCGATAAGCTCACGGTCACCCTCAACTTGCAGGGCGATGTCATTTCCGACCTGAAGTTTGACGGCAATGGCTGTGCGATTTCGGTGGCCTCGGCCTCGTTGATGACCGAAGCGGTCAAAGGCCGCGACCGCAGCAGCGTCAGCGCGATGTTCGACAAGGTGCACGCATTGTTGACGCAAGCCGATGCCCCTTCGACCGATCTGGGCAAACTCGCCGCGCTCTCGGGTGTGCGCGAATTCCCGGCACGCGTCAAATGCGCCAGCCTGTGCTGGCACACCCTCAATGCGGCTCTGGCCAACGCCGATGCGGCGGATGCAGCAGCCGTCTCTACCGAGTAAGTCATGCGCGGACACGACAACCAACCTTTTGTTATCAGCCGTCCGGTATCAGGCGTCATCGTGCCGGCAGGTACGCTGGTGCAATTGCAGATCGGCCAAGCCGGTTACATCACACAAGCACTCGGTGGCAGTTTCACCGTGTACATCGATGGCAATCTGTTTCGCATTGCCGGCACCGATGCCGACGCCATAGGCCAAGAGACGATCGAAGCTCCGGAACTACCGCCCAATGCCACCGACGATGATGTCCGTGAACTGGCCTGGCGGCAGATGCGCACCTGCTACGACCCCGAGATACCGATCAACATCGTCGAGCTCGGCCTGATCTATGACTGCGCGGTCCGCAACAACGACGATGGTACCCGCCACGTCGCAGTCAGCATGACGCTGACGGCACCGGGCTGTGGCATGGGTGAAGTGCTGGTGCGCGATGTGCGCGAGAAAATCGAGCTCATTCCTACGGTGCGAGAAGCCGCTGTCGAACTGGTGTTCGATCCACCGTGGAACCAGGGAATGATGTCCGACGCTGCGCGTCTGCAAACAGGCATGTACTGACATGCTGCGTTTGTCACTGTTGCGTCACGGCCGGGCGCAATGGCCCGTCGGTCGCTATCGCGACTATGACCGCCCTCTCGATAGCGGTGGTTTGCAGCAGGCCGACAAGGCTGCAAGGCAACTGGCGGCAAGCGCCAACCCGCCCTCGCGCATTGTGTGCAGCAGTGCGCTGCGCACGGCGCAAACGGCTGCAGCCGTCAACGCTGCGTTAACGGACCGTGGCATCGCGCTGATCGAAGATCGTCGTTTTTATATGGCCAGCCTGTCGCAGCTGTTACAGCTGATCAGCGAACTCGGTGATGAGGCCACACACCTGCTGGTCGTTGGTCATAACCCCGGCCTGTCTGAACTGGCACAGCACTACCAACTGACGCATGGTGGCTTGGACACCGGCCAGTTGTGCAGCGCAGAGCTGCCGCTAGCCAACTGGCAGTCGCTGTAACTTAGCCTAAGGCTGCGGCACGCAAACGACGCGAGTCTGCCGCGCCCAGATAACGCTCTACAGCAGCGTGCACACCATAAAGCAGCGGGATGGCCAGCAGCGCGGCCAACAGTTTGTACACATAGTTGACTAAGGCGACCGCCAGAAACTGCTGCATCGGCCAATGCTGCGGGCCGAGTACAAAAGCGATGTACAGCACCAGAAAGGTGTCGAACAATTGCGAGACGGCTGTTGAACCCGTGGCGCGAAGCCAGATGCGCCGCTCACCCGTCAACCGACGTATGCGGCGGAACACCTGCACATCAACCCACTGGCCGGTCAGGAAAGACAGCAGTGAACCGGCGATGAGCCACATGCCCTGACCGAATATCTGCGCGTAGGCGGCCTGCATATCGGGCACACCCGAGCTTTGCCCGGACTGCAACCAGAAAGCCGCTGGCGACAGGTGGATAGCCACATAGGCCGCCACAAAAGACCAAGCGATGAACAGCGCGGTCAGCCACGACACCAGGCGCACGCCCTTACTGCCGTAGTACTCGTTGATGATGTCTGTGAGCACGAACACCAAGGGCCAGAACACCACCCCGACCGTGAAGCTTAAGGTGCCGCTGACACCCAACAGATGCCAAGCCATATCGGCCAGCCCTAAGCTTGCCTCTAACGAAAAGACTTTAGGGCCGGCAAATTCGGCGACCATCGCATCGGCAAGAAAGAAGCCGCTTAAGGCGACCAGCAGACGTACAGGGCGTTGCTCGGCCCAATGCATGGCATCAACCCGTGTGCGGTGCGCTATTGAACCGTGCAATAACAATAGGCATAAGCCTGACCAGGCTTGGCAGACTGCTGCAATCGCAGCAGCCCAGTCTGCAAGGGTGAAAGCTGCCCCAGTAGACCTGACCAGCCCTGCAGCGATTTACCCAACATACGTCCACTTAAACGCGCTATCTGCGTATTAAGGCGCATAGCCAACTGCCCGGCCCAATCAAGCTCGGGCTCAACACGTTCGACTGTGTAGCTGCCGTCTGGCAACTGCGCGAGCTTGGCCGCAGCGGCGACGGCCTCGGCATAGCCACCCAAGGTATCGACCAGACCCAGACGCTGCGCATCACTGCCTATCCACACGCGGCCCTGAGCGATCTCATGCACTTCGTCGCGGGTCTTATCGCGGCCTTCGGCCACATGCACGAGGAATTGTTCATAGCCGCGGTTGATAGACGCTTGGACCACCTTGGCCGTGACGTCATCTAACGGTCTGTCAATGCGCATCTTGCCGGACAGGGCCGTGGTACCCACACCATCGACGCTTAAGCCCAGGCGGGCCATAGTGCGATCGACCGTCGGAAACACCGCAAAAATACCGATGGAACCCGTGATCGTCGTTGCACTGGAAAAGATCTGATCAGCCGGCGCTGCAATGTAGTAGCCACCCGAGGCTGCCACATCGCCCATAGACGCCACGACCGGTTTGCCGGCAGCGCGCAGGGCCACCACTTCGCGATAGATCTGTTCCGAGGCAAACACGCTGCCGCCGGGACTGTCGATACGCAGCACCACAGCCTTGGTCTTGTCGTCGAGCCGCGCCTCACGCAACAGCTTGGCGGTAGAGCGACCGCCCACCAGACCCGGGTCCTGATCCCCATCGAGTATTTCACCGCTGGCGACAATGACATCGATGCGATCTTTGGTCTTGTGATGCAACTTGGCTTCGGCCTGCACCACGCGCAGATACTGGTCAAAGTCGATAGCGCGGTAATCATGATCGTCGCTGTCTTCACCGACCAGTTCGATCAGCCGCTGATTGATTTCATCGTCCGTCTTCAAGGCCGTCACAAGGCCGGCATCCAGCGCCATCTGCGCCGTGTCGCCGCTCTGCTTTTGAATCTGTGTGGCAAAGCCATCCGCATAGGTCTGCAGCGCCTCGGGCTGCAGGCCGCGCGCCGCAGCCACCGCACTGCGATAGCCGGACCACAGGCCATTGAGATAGCCCAGGGTCTCTTCGCGATCTTCGGGGGACATGTCGCTGCGGATGTAGGGCTCGGCAGCGCTCTTGAACTTGCCGACGCGGAACAGGTGCACGTCGACCGAGAGCTTGTCTAATGCACCCTTGAAATAAGTGCCGTAGCGCTCATACCCTTCGATGAGCACCATGCCGTAGGGATCGAGGAAGATCTCGTCGGCCTGCGCAGCCAGATAATATTGCGCCTGACTGTAGCTGCTGCCACGGGCAATGAGTTTCTTGCCGGTCTGTTTGAACTTGGCCAGCGAGGCCGAAAGCTCTTCAAGGATGGGTTGCCCTGCGCCCTCAAAGGCATCGAGCTCCAAAACCAGCGCCGTAACCCGTTTGTCGGTGGCGGCAGCTTCTATGCCTTCGGTGAGGTCCCAAAGCAGTGTCTGCGCCTGATGCTGGCCGCTGGCCTCATCAAAGGCGCGCTCGACAGGATTGCCGGAGAGTTGCTCGACGATATGACCGGCAGGGTGCAGAACCAGCGCACCCTCGTGGGGCATGCTCGGCACCGACTTACGCAGCAGCCCGACCAGCACCACACAGACCACCAACATAACGAGCAACTGCAAAGCGCGGCGCAACCCGTCAAGGAAGCGCCAGACACCGTGCAGGAAACCGCGAATAGAGGCCATGCTGTGCGGGTTACGTGCTGCCGTCTGCTACTAGACCTTTTCTTCGATGCGGGCAGCCTTGCCCGACAGGTCGCGCAGGTAGTACAGCTTGGCGCGACGCACATTACCGCGGCGCTTGACCGAGATGTCGCTGATCGACGGGCTGTACAGCTGGAACACGCGCTCGACGCCCTCGCCGTGCGAGATCTTGCGCACGGTGACCGACGAGTTGTAACCGCGGTTGCTGCGCGCAATGACCACGCCCTCGTAAGCCTGCACGCGCTCACGGTCGCCTTCGGTCACTTTCACCGAGACGATAATGGTGTCGCCGGGCTTGAACTCCGGGAAGGTGCGCGTGGCGCGTTCGGTGTCGATCTGTTGAATGATGTAGTTCATGGTAGTCAGTCCTCGTTCGCGGGCCCCTGCGGACCCTGCTTTTCTTGCAACAACTCGTTCAGCAACTCGGCCCGCTCTGCCCTCGTGGCAGTATCAAGCCGTCCCTCAATTCCTAACCGATCAGCTGCCAACAGCAGATCGGGCCGCACGCGCCAGGTTTTACCCAGCGCCTGCTTCAACCGCCAGCGGCGGATGCGGGCATGGTCGCCGCCGACCAGCACCTCCGGCACCCGCAAGCCTAAAAAGACCTCAGGCCGAGTGTAATGCGGCCAGTCTAGAAGACCTTCCGCAAACGACTCTTCGACACTCGAGCGCGCATCGTTCAACGCGCCCTCGGTCAAGCGCGCGATGGCATCGATGACCATCAGCGCCGGCAGCTCGCCGCCCGACAACACAAAGTCGCCGATCGACAACTCGGCATCTATCGATGTCTCGATGACCCGCTCGTCTATACCCTCGTAGCGCCCGGCCACCAGCACCAGACCCGGCAAACGCACCAGCTCCTGTGCCTTGGCCTGATCAAACCTCGGCCCCTGCGCGGACAGATATACCCTCGGGCTACCTGCCGGACAGCGCGCATGCGCTGCCGCAATGGCCGCCGTCAGCGGCTCGGGCTTGAGCACCATGCCCGGCCCGCCGCCATAAGGCCGGTCATCGACAGTCCGGTGCACATCGGTCGCATAAGACCGCGGATCTTCCGTACCGACCGACAACAAACCCCGCTCCAGCGCCCGCCCCAGTACACCGTAGCCGAGAGCCTGCCGGATCATCTCCGGAAACAGCGTCACGACCTCGATGCGCATCACAGCTGCGCCGGCCAATCGACAAACACCAAGCCTGACTCAAAGTCGACCCGGCGCAGATGCGGCGGCTGCGCCGGCACCCAATGTTCCTGCTCACCCCGCACCACCATGACGGCAGCTGCCGGCAAGTCGACGAAGTGGCTGATCTGCCCCAGCACGACGCCTTCGTCGTTCTGGACAGTCAATCCGATCAAATCAGCGCGAAAGTACTCGCGCTCAGCGGGCTTAGGCAGCGACTCGCGCAGCACCTGCACCCAGCAACCGGCCAAGGCCAGCGCCACATCACGGTCGGTAATGCCGTCGAGTTCGACGCGCAACTGACCGCGATATTCACCGCCACCGGTGCAGCGCACGTCGCGCGCCTGACCGTTGGCCGCCAGCAAATGCCACTCGCGATGCTTAAGCAGCGCTTCGGGCGGGTCGGTGAATGAATTCACACGAAGCCCGCCACGCACGCCATGAGCACCGACCACCTGCCCGAGGGTCAGGTAGCGGGCCGGCTCTGCGGGCCGCGAACCTGACACAGGCAGGCCCGGATCAGCCGCTGAGGGCGACTTCAGCCTGCTTGCGGTAGGCCTTGACCAAGGCACCTACGCGGTCGGACTGCTGCGCGCCCTGGCCCAGCCAGAAGTCGATGCGCGGCAGGTCCAGACGCAGCTTGGTGTCGTTGCGACGGGCGACCGGGTTGAAAAAGCCGACCATCTCGAGGCTTTTGCCGCCCTGACGCTTGCGGCTGTCGGTCACAACAACATGATAGAAAGGCTGGTTGCGAGCACCGCGCCGAGTAAGACGAATCGTCACCATGGATATGTACGCTTGCGTAGCCTCAGTAAGGCTGCGGGTTGGTTGTGGTGGATAGAAAAAGAGGGCGGATTCTACGCAGATCAAGGGCTTCGGGCAAATACCTGTGCAGCCTTGATGTGCAAAAAAGCTAAAACCGGGGCGGCATGCCCTTGAATCCGCCCTGCCCGGCCAGACTGCCCAGCATGCGCTGCAGCTTGCCGCCGCCCATTTGCTTCATCATTTTCTGCGTTGCCTGAAACTGCTTGAGCAAACGGTTGAGGTCCTGCACGGCCACGCCGGCACCGGCGGCGATGCGCCGCTTGCGCGAGCCGTCGATAATTTCAGGCCGGCGCCGCTCGCGGCGGGTCATCGAATCGATGAGCGCGATCTGCCGGCGCACTTCTTTATCGGCGTGCCCGACGGGCATGTTCTTGGCGGCGGCCATGCCACCGGGCAACTTGTCGAGCACGTTGGCCATGCCGCCCATGCGCTGCAGTTGCTGCAACTGGCTCTTGAGGTCGCTGAGGTCGAAGCCCTTGCCGCTGGCCATCTTGCGGGCCAGGCGCTCCTGCTCATCGGCATCAACCGACTTTTGCACCTCTTGAACCAGCGCAACCACGTCGCCCATGCCCAGAATGCGCGTGGCCATGCGATCGGCATCAAAGGGTTCGAGGGCCTCGGTCTTCTCGCCGGTGCCCAGGAACAGAATGGGCTTACCGGTGATCTCGCGGACCGACAGCGCCGCACCACCGCGCGCATCACCGTCGGCCTTGGTCAGAATGATGCCGGACAGCGCCAGAGCCTCACCGAAGGCGCGGGCCGCCAGCACAGCGTCCTGGCCGGCCATGGCATCGACCACGAACAAGCGCTCGTGAGCCGTGACCGCCGCATCGATCTCGCGCACTTCCTGCATCAGCTCGGCATCGATGCCCAGCCGGCCAGCGGTGTCGACGATCAGCACGTCGTACACGCCACGCCGCGCCTGCTCGAGGGCCTGACGGGCAATGTCGGGCCCGGTCAAACCCGCTGCAGCAGGAAAGAAGTCGGCCCCGACCTGTTCGGCCAGACGCTGCAATTGCAGCACAGCGGCCGGACGACGGATGTCGGTGCTGACCAGCAGCACGCGCTTGCGTGCCTGCAGCAGATGCCGCGCCAGCTTGCCGGCGGTGGTGGTTTTACCCGCGCCCTGCAAGCCGGCCAACAGAATGACCGCCGGCGGTTGCACGCGCAGATCGAGCCCGCCGCGTCCGCCGCCCATGACCGCCACCAGCTGCTGGTGGATGATGCCGATGAAGGCTTGGCCCGGCGTCAGGCTGCCGACGACCTCGGTGCCCAGCGAGCGCGCCTTGACCGCCTCGATAAAGGTCTTGACCACCGGCAGCGCAACGTCGGCTTCGAGCAGCGCGAGCCGCACCTCGGCCAGCGTCTCGGCGATGTTGTCTTCGGTCAAACGGCCACGACCACGCAGGGACTGCGCGGCGCGGGAGAGTCTTTCGGTGAGTGAACTGAACATGGCCGCCATTATAGAGCAGTCCGCGCCAAGGCCAGGCGTAGCGCTTCATCCACACGACCGACAGGCCGGCAATCGATGCCGGCGATAGGACCCCGTGGCAGGTTGTCACGCGGCACGATGGCCGTGGTGAACCCCTGCTTGGCCGCCTCGCGGATACGCTCTTCGCCAAAATTGACAGGCCGCACTTCGCCGGTCAGGCCGATTTCGCCAAACACCACCAGCGAGGCTGGCAGCTTGACGTCCTGCAGACTGGAGACCAGCGCCACGGCCACTGCCAAGTCCCAACCGGGCTCGTCGATCTGCAAGCCGCCGACGACGTTAGCAAACACATCATGTTCCTGCAAAGACACGCCGGCATGGCGGTTGAGCACCGCAAGCAGCATGGCCAGCCGCCCGGCATCCAGACCCTGAGCGACGCGTCGCGGCGCCCCGAAACGCATGCGATCGACTAAACCCTGCACCTCGACCAACAGCGGCCGTGTGCCGTCGCGTGTGACCATGACCACGCTGCCGGCTACCGGTTCGGGCGAGCGGGCCAGGAAGATGGCTGCCGGGTTGCGCACTTCGCGGATGCCGGTGCCGGTCATCAGGAAAAAGCCCAGTTCGTTGACCGCCCCGAAGCGGTTCTTGGTCGCCCGTACCATACGAAAGCGGCTGGCCGCGTCACGTTCAAAATAGAGCACGGTGTCGACCAGATGTTCGAGCATGCGCGGCCCGGCTATGGCGCCTTCTTTGGTGACATGACCGATGATGAGCACGGCAGTGCCGGTGGATTTGGCCAAGCGCACCAGCGCCGCGGTGCATTCGCGCAACTGCGCGACCGAGCCGGCGCTACTTTCGGAAGCCGCGACCGCCATGGTCTGTATGGAATCGATGATCAGCAGGCCTGGCCGCTGCTGAATCGCCAACTCGATAATCGCGTCGAGGTCGGTTTCGCAGGCCGACTGTATGCCTACCGTCTGCAGCCCTAAGCGACGGGCTCGCAGCGCGATCTGCGCCGAGGACTCTTCACCGCTGACATAGAGCACTGCACGGCTGGCACCCAGATGCGCCGCCACTTGCAACAGCAAAGTGGACTTCCCTATGCCCGGCTCACCGCCCAGCAAGGTGACCGAACCGGGCACCAGGCCACCGCCCAACACGCGGTCTAGCTCGCCGATACCCAGCGACCAGCGATCTGCCGCACCACCGGCATCGGCCGCCAGCATCTGCTCGGCCAAGGGTGCTGCGGCGACTGCATCGACCAGAGCGGCGGCGCGACCGGCACTGCGACTGCTGCCGCGCACGGGTGCTTGTGAACTGCGCACGACCAGCGTGTTCCACTGGCTGCACTGCGGACACTGGCCCTGCCATTTGGCCGATTCGGCCCGGCAGGATTCACAAACATAGATCGGGCTGGTGCGCGCCACGGAGGCTCCGGAAAAGATGCAGCGGGATCGCCAACGCAAGGCAACGATGCTAGCACGCGACGCACTGCTCATAATTGCTACGCCGCAGCCTAAACGCCGTACCGCTGCCGTGCATGGGGTGTAAGAGTTGCGTAGGATCACGCAATGGCCCGTTTGACCCTGAAAGGAAAACTCCGCTGCGCCGGCTTGACCGATACCGGGCGGGTGCGCGAGCACAATGAAGACAGCATCGCTGCGCTGGGCGATATCGGTCTGGTAGTGCTGGCCGACGGCATGGGCGGCTATAACGCCGGCGAAGTGGCTAGCGGCCTGGCCATCAAAACCGTCACCTCATTGGTGCGCGACGCCGTAGAGCGCGAAGACCTGCGCATCGGTGACCGGGTCGCCGGTCTCAGCCGCGCCAGCATCATCCTGCGCGACGCCATCCACCGCGCCAACAAGATCATCTACCAGACCGCCAAGACTCAGCCGCATTGTGAGGGCATGGGCACCACGCTGGTCAGCGGGCTGTTCTTCGATAATAAGGTGGTTATCGCCCACATCGGCGATTCGCGCGCCTACCGGTTGCGAGACAACCAGTTTTCGCGGCTGACGGCCGACCATTCGCTGCTGCAGGAGTTGGTCGACCGGGGCTTTTATTCACCGGAAGAGGCCTTGCGGGCCGGCAACAAGAACTACGTCACCCGGGCGCTAGGTGTAGAGCCCGACGTTGAAGTCGAACTGCAAGAGTTCGCGGTGCAAACCGGCGACTATTACCTGCTGTGTTCGGATGGACTCAGCGACATGGTCCAGGATGACGACATGCGCATCACCCTGACCACTTTCGGGACTAATCTGGAGGCTGTGAGCAAGCATTTGGTACAGATGGCCAATGCTAACGGCGGTAAAGACAATATTTCGGTTGTTCTGGCCGAGGTTGTGGAATCATTCCCCGCCCGTGATGGCATTATCGACCAGATACTCAAGCGATTTAGCTGACTGAGGCGCTGAAGACATGGCACGACTGATACTCAGCCTGGAAGGCAAGATGCTTGCCGAATACAACATGAACAAGGAGCGCTACACCATCGGGCGGCTCCCTGACAATGATATTCGCATCGACAACCCGGCAGTCAGCGGCCACCACTCGCTCATCATCAACATCCTCAATGACTCGTTTCTTGAGGACCTCAGCAGCACCAACGGCACCTACGTCAACGGCAAGCTCATCAAGAAGCATGCCCTGCAGCACGGCGATGTGATCACCGCCGGCCACCACCAACTGCGCTTTGTCGAAGACGAAGAGAACACGCAGGACGAGTTCGAAAAGACCATGGTCATCCAGCCCTCGCAGCGGCCTACCGCACTGCTGCAGGCCGCAGTCGAGAGCATGACGGCGGCGGCAGCGCCCGCGGCGGCCTCAACACCCGCCCCTGCGGCCGCCCCGGCAGCGGCGCAGGCGGCCGACAGTAACGCCACCACTGCCAGCCGTCTGGGCCTGTCGGGTGAACCGCCGGCACCGCTGCGCGCCAAGCTGCAGGTGCTCTCGGGCGCCTTTGCCGGGCGCGAGCTCGATCTGATCAAGACGCTCACCACCTTGGGCCGCCCGGGCGTGCAGGTGGCGGCCATTTCGCGTCGGGCCGATGGTTTTTATCTGGTGCACGTCGACAGCACGCCCGAGGGCAACTATCCCTTGATCAACGGTGTGGCCATCGGCTCCACCTCGCGCCGGCTCAACGACAATGACGTGATTCAGTTAGCCAGCGTCAAAATGGGATTCTTCGAGAGCTAAAGGCACTCGCTGGCTGATGCCGCACAGCAGCTCATAGGGCACTGTGCCGGCACAGTCGGCCACCGTCTCGACAGGTAGACCGGCTCCCCACAGCAGCACGTCGCCGCCCACCTGCACCGGGCTGCGCGCAGCGGTCACGTCGACTGCCAGCATGTCCATGGACACCCGCCCGACCAGCGGCAGCGGCTCGCCACCGATCAGCACCGGTGTGCTTTCGCGCAGATTGCGTGGCAAGCCATCGCCATAACCCGCCGCGACGATGGCCAAGCGTGTGGGGCGCCGCGCCTGCCAGGTGCCGCCATAGCCCACGGTCTCACCCACCGGTACGTGCCGGGTGCTGATGACTTGGGTGCGCAAAGACATCGCCGGCTGCAAACCCAAACTGGCAGCCGATTCACCGGCAATCGGGGACACGCCATATAAAGCCAGGCCCGGCCTGATCCAATCGCCATGCGCCGCGGGGCAACCCAACACAGCGGCGGAATTAGCGATGCTGGTCACCAGCCCCTGCCCTGCGGTCAGCGCCGCAAATCGCGCCAATTGCTCGGCGGTCTGCGGGGCATCGCGCTCATCGGCCCGCGCCAGATGCGTGAGCAAACGCAGCTCGCGCAGTTGCGGCCCCAGTTGGCGCAGTTGCGCTAAAGCGTGCGCAAACTGTTCGGGACGAAAGCCCAGCCGGTTCATGCCGGTATCGATTTTGAGCCAGACCACAAAGCGATGCGGCGAACGGGCGGCAGCCAGCAAAGCGATCTGCAGCGGATCGTGTACCACCAGCTCTAAGTCATGATGCGCAGCTTCTGCTAACTGCGCCGCATCGAACACACCTTCGAGCAACACGATGGGGGTTCGTACACCGGCGGCCCGCAACAACGTGGCCTCTTCGATGCGGGCCACTGCAAACGCATCAGCGTCAGCCAGGGCCACAGCGGTGGGGACCAGACCGTGACCATAGGCATTGGCCTTGACCACGGCCATGACGCGACGTCCGGGGGCCAGTTGGCGCAACAGCCGCAGGTTAGCGCGCAGCGCGTGGCCATTGATGACCGCGCGGATCAAACCCGTCACCGCAACACACCTTCCGCATAGGCATCGGGCATGAAGTTCTGAAAGCGCGTGTACTGGCCTTGGAAGGTCAGCGTGAAATAACCGGCCTCGCCGTTACGGTGTTTGGCCAGATCGATGTCGGCCTGACCCTTGCGCGGCGTGTTCTTGTCATAGACCTCTTCACGGTAGATGAAGAGGATCATGTCAGCGTCCTGCTCGATAGCGCCGGACTCACGCAAGTCGGACATGACCGGCTTTTTGTTTTCGCGCTGCTCAACACTGCGATTGAGCTGCGAGAGCGCGATGACCGGCACGCTGAGCTCTTTAGCCAGGGCCTTGAGGCCGCGTGAGATCTCAGAGATCTCGGTGGCGCGGTTTTCTTTGGTGCCATTGACCTGCATCAGCTGCAGATAGTCGACCACCACAAGGTCGAGTCCGTTTTCGCGTTTGATGCGCCGCGCACGCGCGCGCAGCTCGGTGGGCGTAAGGCCCGGTGTCTCATCGATGAAGATGCGCGCTTCGGCCAACTGGCTGGTGGCACTGGTCACGCGCACCCATTCTTCATCGCTGATGCGGCCGCTGCGGATGTTGTGCAAGGGCACGCCGCCAACCGACGAGAGCATGCGCGTCATCAGCTGCTCGGAAGGCATCTCCATGCTGAACACCAGCACCGAACCGC
>CAIVTJ010000381.1 GCA_903908825.1 uncultured Pseudomonadota bacterium
CCAGGCCTGTCGCAGAAGGAAATCGACACTCTGTTGGCGTTGCCGCTGGACGACAATTTCAACAAGAATCTGCCAGACAGCATCCTCAACAAAGCGGTTGCTCATGCAAAAGCGCAACTGTCTCAAGGCAAAAGTCCGTTCCCAGATCAAGGTTCTGTTGAGGCACTTTGGCCCCGCGTTGAGAAGCGTGAGTCCGGCGGCAACCAGAACGCGGTCAGCAGCAAGGGTGCCGTCGGTGTGGCGCAGGTCAAGCCCAGCACCGGCCCCGAGGCCGCAGCTCTGGCCGGCCTTCCTTGGGACCCGCAGCGCTTCAAGTCTGACCCAGACTACAACCGCAAATTAGGGCAGGCCTACCTGCAAAAGCAGATCGATACCTTCGGCTCAATGGACAAGGCACTGGCCGCCTACAACGCCGGCCCCGACCGCGTGCAGAAGCTGGTAGACCGATATGGCAACGCGTGGCTGTCGCAGGCTCCGCAGGAGACGCGATCGTATGTTGCGGGCATATTGGGCCAGCCCAGCTCCAGCACCGCCCCAGCGGCTGCCGTAGGGGCTCCCAGCGCGGCCTACGATGAGCTGTTCCGTTCGATCCCGGTTGAGCGTATCCCGGCCTTCATCAATGCCGCCGAGGCCGAGGTCAACCGCAACAGCGCCGCGATTCGCGCCAACCTCGAGGGCACGGCCGCCAATCACCTTGCCGGCTTCCAGAATGGTGTGATGCCGCAACGGCTACTGACCGAGGGCGAGTTCGCCGCGGCCTATGCCGAGCAGGGCCCCTCTCGCTATGCCGCCTATCAAGCTGCCGCGCAAACTGCGCAGGACGTCAACTCACTGCGCACCTTGCCGCCGGATCAGGCTCGAGCGTTAGTCGAACGCGCAGCCCCGCCGGCCAACTCTGATGCGCCCGGGTATGCCAATTCGGTTGCCCGCTATGCGCAGCTCATCGATGCGGCCAACAAGGTGCGCCAGTCGCAGGTTGAAGACCCGATGGCCTATGCGCAGCAGGCAGGCCTCGGCAGCCACCCGCTCGACTTCTCCAGCCCCGACAAGTTCCAGCAGGAAATGGCACAGCGCACCGGCGTCGCCCGCACCATGCAGGAAACCTACCAGGCACCGTTTGCGCTGATGACCAAAGCCGAGGCGCAGCAACTTGCGGCCGGCTTCAATCAGGCGACCCCGCGCCAGCAACGGGACCTGCTTGAGACGCTGCGCAAGACCGTGCCTGACGAAAAGGCATTCAACTCGGTGCTGCAGCAGTTCCGGCCCGACAGCCCAGTCACTGCCTACGCTGGCCTCGCGCTCTCGCGTGATCAGAGCAAAACGCTGTCGGGCTCGTTCTGGTGGAGCAAAGACACGACCTACAATTGGGGCGACGTGGCGCAGACGTTGCTTTCCGGCGAGGCCCTGCTCAACCCAACCAAAGGTGCCAAGAACACCGACGGCAAGGGCGCATCCTTTCCGATGCCCGAGGACAGCCTGCTGCGCGACCGGTTTGTGTCCCAGGTCGGCGCTGCGTTTGGGTCCAGCCCACAACAAGCTTCCCTCGCCTTCCAGGCGGTCAAAGCCTACTACGCTGGCAAGGCCGCCAAAGACAGCGACTACTCGGGCGTGATCAACGGCAGCCGGGTTGACGAAGCCATCGAGGCCACATTGTCGGGAGTCTCCAATCTCAACGGTAAGGGCAAGGTGTTCCGGCCCTACCGCATGGACGAGCGCACCTTTGAGAGCACCCTGCGCAGTGGTTTTGCCAAGGCAATTGCCGCCAACGGTTACACCGGCTCAATGCTCGACAACTTCAACGCTTATGGCGCCGTCGCGCTCGACGGCGACAAGTATTGGCTGCGCTCAGGCAATGGCTTGCTGGTCAACAAGGACGGCACCCCGGTGGTGGTCGATATGGCGCAGCCTCCGCGCAGCGAGTGGGATGACGTGCGCTTCGACTGGCTGTCAGGCTCACCCAACAAAGCAACCCCCATGGCCAAGCCGTCAACGATGGTGATCAAACGATGAGCAACATGGGGTTGACGGCAGATCAGCAAGGCGAGTTTTTGGCGGGCATGCACCCGCTGACGCCCGAAGACGTGCAGCCTGGTGCGCTGACTGGGTTGTGGAAAGCACCGTTTACCGGCATGGCTTCGGCTTTGTCGGACGTTGCGCTGCTGGGCGCCAACCTGCCGTCTGGCATATTCGACGACCAGCTCTCTGGTGTGCCGCAATCGCCCTCGCCCAAGACGATGGACGAGACCCGCATGGACATGGTCCGCGGCATGTCCGAGATGTTTGCGCCGGACCCGCGCACCACCGGCATGGTCTCGCAGTATGTGCACGGGTTCTTCAACATCG